>DXFU01000061.1 GCA_019114305.1 Candidatus Hungatella pullicola
TGAACTCTGCCACAGGGATTTTATACCCTTTTGACGGGTTAATTGAGTGATGTTATGGCTGCATGGATCAATTTTCAGATTCATGGTATTGTTATCAATTCAGATACTGTTCCGTGAATAATTTAGGATAATTTTTAGATTTTGCTGTCTTTCTGTGGGTTTTCCAGTTTTTTAAACATACGCTTGAGAACAAAGACGGCGGCCGCGGCCAGAATAATTTCCGCTGTCATCTGAGCGTAAGCCAGACCATACAGAGGGAAAAGGAGATTTAACAGGAACAGGGCGGGTATTTCCAGAACGATTTTTCTCAATATGGCAAAGATAAAGGCTTCCTTTCCCATTCCTACAGCCTGGAAGACGCCGACGGCCAGAAAGTCGATGCAAAGGAAGGGAAGAGCAAGACAAAAGCCTCGCAGGAACCGGGTTCCATAGCCGATAATGGCTTCGTTTTCCATAAAAAGGCTGGTAATAAAGCCTGCCCCTGCATAATACAGGACAGAAGCTCCAATCATGAAGACCAGAGAAACCTTGGCGGAAAAGGAGATGGTATGTTTCGTTCGTTTGATATTTCCGCTGGCATAGTTATAGCTGATTAAAGGCATAATTCCTTGGGAAAGTCCCATGGCTATGTACATGGGAACCATATTTACCTTCTGGGTAATTCCCATAGCGGCCACAGCGTCAGCTCCATAGGAGGCGGTAAAATTGTTGAGTATGGTCATTCCGGTTACATTGAGGAGATTCTGAATGGATGCCGGAATTCCTACGCCGCATACGCCAAGGACAATGGATCCCTTCAGGCAAAACATTTTGGGACGTATACATACAAAGGTGCGTCCCTTTTTTACATAGAGAAGGACAAAGAAATAAAGACAAGCCAGACAGTTGGACAAAAAGGTGGCCAGTCCGGCGCCTTCCGCGCCCATGTTAAAGCCCCAGGGAAGAATAAAAATGGGATCAAGAATGATATTCATCAGACAGCCGCTCATGGTGCCGATGCTGGCATGCATGGCCGAACCCTCGGAACGAACCAGGTAGGCTAGTACTACGTTGAGAATGGCTGGAGTGGCGCCTAAGTTAGTGGTCCATTTCAGATAGGCAGCAGTAGATTCTGCGGTTTCCGGACTGGCCCCTAAAAGATTTAACAGGGGCTGAGAAAACACAGTGCACAAAAGGGAAAACAGAATTCCAAAGCCTAAGGCGCAGTAAAATCCAAAGGCAGAGCTTCGGTAAACCGTATCGTAATCTTTTGTCCCCAAAGCGCGGCTCATCATACTGGAACTGCCTACGCCAAACAGATTGTTGATGGCGTTAAAAGCGAGAAGAACAGGGGCGGCAAGAGCAACCGCGGCGTTTTCAATGGGATCGTTAAGCATACCTACAAAATAAGTGTCTGCCAAATTGTACAGCACCATAACCAGAGAACTGAGAATGGTGGGGACTGCCAGTTTGGCAACCGCTTTTGGGATGGCAGCCCTCTCAAAAAGTTCTGTTTTTTGCATGTCTTCCATGTGAACACCTCCATAGATTTTAATATTCATTATAACACAGGACATTTTCTTTTGAAGACCTCTTTTTTTGCTTCTGACAGATTCTCAGAAAGTTCAATCTCTTACTTTCCATGGAATTATAGAAAAAAATGTGATAAGATTTCAAAAGGGACTTTAAATCCCGGAAAGGAACTGGGACGCTATGTATGATAAATTAACGGAAAAAGATATAAAGAAAATGCAGGAAGAGATTAATTACAGAAAGCTGGTGGTGAGAAAGGAGGCTTTGGAGGCTGTAAAGGAGGCCAGAGCTCAGGGAGATTTAAGTGAAAATTTTGAGTATCACGCCGCGAAAAAGGATAAGAATCAAAATGAAAGCCGAATTCGTTATCTGGAAAAAATGATTAAAACAGCCCAGATTATATCCGATGAATCCAAGGAAGATGAAGTTGGGCTGTATAATACAGTGGATGTTTATTTTGAAGATGATGATGAGACGGAAACCTACAAGCTGGTAACCACTGTAAGAGGAAATTCCATCAAGGGGCTGATCAGTTCCGAATCTCCTCTTGGAAAGGCTTTGATGGGACATAAAGTGGGGGACCGGGTTTATGTTAAAGTAAATGACAGAGCCGGTTACTATGTGGTAATTAAAAGGCTGGAGAAAACTGTAGATGACGGCAGCGATCAGCTGCGCAGATACTAGAATCTGCACACATACCAGTTAAGAGGTAAAATACTCTTCAGGGAGGATTAAGATGACAACAAATATGACAACGGGAAATATTCCGTCTCATTTGATCCGATTTTCTATTCCTCTGGTGCTTGGAAATCTTTTTCAGCTGACCTACAATGCGGTGGATTCTATTATTGTAGGAAGGTTTGCCGGGGAGAATGCTTTGGCGGCTGTGGGAACGGCCAATCCTGTTATGAGCATTATTATTTTAGGAGTTACAGGAATCTGCATCGGAGCGTCTGTTTTGATGAGCGAGTATTTTGGCGCGGGAAAATATGAACTGCTGAAAAAAGAAGTTTCCACTACACTGATGTTTGGATTCTATTTTTCTCTGGCTGTGGTGGCGCTGGGACTGCTGCTGTCAGATGTGATTCTCCGCCTTCTGCAGGTACCTGAGGAAATTCTTTCCCAGTCTTCTCTGTATTTAAAGGTTATTTTCCTGGGAATGCCCTTTACCTATTTTTATAACGCTGTGGCTTCTGCCCTGAGAAGTGTGGGCGATTCCAAAACTCCCGTGCGCTTTCTTGCGGCGGCGGCAGTGATAAATGGACTGCTGGATTTTGTCTTTGTGGCAGGATTTGGAATGGGAGTGTTGGGGGCTGCTCTGGCTACCGATATTGCTGAGGCCTCCTCAGCTTTTTTGTGTATTTTCTATATTTACCGCAAGGTGCCTCTTTTGCAGCTGACGCCCAAAGAAATGCATATGGACAGAGATCTTTTGCGCCTGACTTTGGAGAATGGTTCCGTTACCGCTCTGCAGCAATGCTGCCAGCCCATCGGTAAGCTGCTGATTCAGGGAATGATCAATCCTCTTGGTGTCAGTACCATTGCGGCTTTTAACGCGGTTAATCGGATAGACGACTTTGCTTTTACACCGGAGCAGAGTATATCCAGCGGAATGATGACGTTTGTAGCTCAAAACCGGGGAGCAGGGAAGAAAGACAGAGTCAGACAGGGCTTCAGAAAAGGTCTTATGGTGGAGGCTGGTTACTGGGTTATTATCTGCGCCGTCATTCTGCTGTTTAAAAAGCCTATTATGCAGCTGTTTGTCTCCGAAGGAGACGTAGGGATGGTAGATATTGGAGTGGAATACTTAAGCCTTATGGCATTTTTCTATCTGATGCCGGCTTTTACCAACGGGGTTCAGGGATTTTTCAGAGGAATGGGAAATATGTCCATTACTTTAGTTTCTACCCTCATTCAGATTTCAGTAAGAGTGCTTATGGTAGCGGTTTTGGTGCCTGTTATGGGAATTACGGGAGTAGCCTGGGCTTGTCTTACAGGCTGGGCCTGCATGCTTTTGGCTGAAGTTCCCTATTATTTTTGGTTTAAAAAACATAACGACTTTTTAAGCGGAAGAACGGAGGAAAAAAATGATTAAGAATATTGTATTCGATATGGGGAATGTGCTGATTCACTATGATCCTATGAAGGTGTGCCGGAAATTTATTACAGGAGAAGAGGAGCGAAAAAAAGTCTGCGCCAGTGTTTTTTCTTCACCGGAGTGGCTGCTTCTCGATAAAGGAACCATTTCTGAGGAGGATGCGCTGAAGAAGATGCAGGAACGCCTGGACACGGAGGAAGAGAAGGAGCAGGCGGCGTTGTGTCTGAAACACTGGCATGAGTATAATATGTGGCCGGCAGAAGGGATGGAGGAATTGGTTGGAGAACTGAAGGACAGAGGATTTTGCCTATACCTTTGCTCTAACGCTTCTTTGCGTCTTCTGGACTGCTGGCAGATCATTCCGGGCATTCATCAGTTTGACGGCAGACTGTTTTCCGCGGAGGTTCTGTGTATGAAGCCTGAGAAGGAGATGTATGAAAACCTGTTTAAACGGTTTCACTTAAACCCTGAGGAGTGCTTTTTCATAGATGATTTGGAGCAGAATATTCAGGGAGGAAAAGCCTGCGGTATGGATGGGTATGTTTATGACGGAGATCTTAAGAAGCTGAGAGAGCGGCTTTTGACTTTAAATGATTAGAAGTCTGAATATCTGAACCTTTGGCGGCAGATCAGACGGAAAGGCAGTAAGATGTATCAGATTGCAATAGACCATATGGATTTGGAACAGATTGCCCGTTCGGGACAGTGCTTCCGGATGAGGCGGCTGGAAAAAGAGGGAGGAAAGGATAAAAGTCTGGAGGAGGGAAACAGAACAGACGGGGGGCAGATGAGAGGAACAGAAGAGTTATGGGCAGTTACGGCTATGGACCAGTATACAGAGATCTGCCAGAGAGGAAATGAATTTACCTTTTCCTGCGGGGAGAAAGAGTTTGAAGAATTTTGGAGGGGGTATTTTGATTTCAGCCGTGATTACGGGCACATGAAAGAAACCATTGATCCTCAGGACAGCTATTTAAAGGCTGCGGTGAAATTTGGCTGGGGAGTGAGAATCCTCAGTCAGGATCTGTGGGAAATGATTCTTACCTTTTTGATCTCTCAAAATAACAATATAAAAAGAATTGCCGCCAGCGTTGAGGCTTTGTGCCATAAATACGGACCTGCGCTAACGGGACAGGGATTTGACGGGCCTGTTGCCTATTATGGTTTCCCAGGGCCAAAAGACGTTTACTCCGGCGGATTAGAGGGACTTCAGGAATTGGGGCTTGGATATCGGGATAAATACATATTCGCCATGGCAGAATGGTGCAGTACTGAGGAAGGAGTTCAATGGCTGGAAGACCTTTCTGAAACCGATTACCATACGGCTCACAGCATGCTTATTTCCCGTCTGGGAATTGGAAAAAAGGTAGCGGACTGTATCTGCCTTTTTGGTCTGGGACATGTGGAAGCGTTTCCTGTAGATACTCACATAAGGCAGATTTTAGACAAGTGGTATCCGGAAGGTTTTCCTCTTAAGCGGTATGAGGGATTTGCCGGGATTATACAGCAGTATCTGTTTTATTATAAAAGAAACGGGCAGGCCAAAGGAGGACTGTAGATGGAGTTGCTGAATCAATTTATTGATAACTATAAAAAGAAGTACAGCTTTTATGAAACAGCGGGACGTATGGCTGCTCAGCAGCTGGAGGAGGCTTTGCGGACCGCCGGAATCCGGGCTATTGTCACTTCCAGAGCCAAAAATCCTGCCCGTCTGAAAACAAAGGTCGTTCAGAGAAATGAGAAACGGCAGGAGCCGTACCGTACCGTGAATGAAATTTACGGTGATATTGCAGATCTTTCTGGGGTAAGAGTTTCTCTTTATTTCCCCGGAGACAGGGAAAAGGTGGACCGGCTGATTAACGGATTGTTTACGGTTCACGGTCTGAAGCGTTTTCCAGGGCAGTCAAAGCCTCCCACCTATAATAAAAGATTTTCCGGATACTGGGCGAGTCATTACAGAGCCAGTATGAAGGAAGAAAACCTGCTCCCTGATCAGAAAAAGTATACATCGGTAAGAATTGAAATACAGGTAGCCTCTCTTCTGATGCATGCCTGGTCTGAGGTGGAGCATGATCTGGTTTATAAGCCTATGCAGGGAACTTTATCTGAGGAAGAATTATCCATTTTAGATGAGCTTAACGGCCTGGTTCTTTCCGGTGAAATTGCTTTGGAACGGCTTCAAAGCGCAGGAAATCAGCGGATTAAGAGAAAAAATGCTTCCTTTGAAAGCCAGTATGATATGGCCTCCTACCTGTATAATTTTTTAACCTCCAAGTATAAGAAAGATTCCATTGAACAGAGAATGGGAAATGTGGAGCTGCTTTTTAAACTGGCCAGCAGGCTGAAACTTACGGCAGTGAAGGACTTTGAGGGAATATTGAAGGCCACGAAAATTGTAAACGACAAAAGAACCATTGCCCAGCAGATTATTGACCAGATTATTAACGGGAACGAGAAAAAATATAAGCTGTATCTGGAACTGATGGAGACAGCTGAAATGGAAGATATGAGAGAGGAGGCCGCAGCAGAATATTTTGTAGATCAGTGGATCAGGCTGGAGGGCCTTTTAGCCAGGCTGACTTACAGAAATAATCCCAGAGCCAGAGGCGGCTTTAACTTAAACAGTTTAAAAAGACTTGGAATACTGGATAAAGATACGGCGGACAGGCTGGCTGTACTGCGAACCACCAGAAATCATTTGATTCATGGAATTGCTGTTCCGGACAGCAAAACTTTGATGAACCAGGGAAATGAAGTACGTGAAATCTGGACAAGAATCAGGGAAGAAGAGAAGACAAAAGAAGATATAACTTAAAATTATACAATTAATTCCCATCTTATATAGTATTTTAGTTGAAAAAATCTTCCAAATGATCTATTATGTAAAGAAAACATATTATTAGATTACAGTGATAAGGGAGAAAAGCGGATATGAAGTATCAGATAGCTGTGATTCCGGGAGACGGCATCGGCCCGGAGATTGTAAGAGAGGCAAAAAAGGTTCTGGATAAAGTAGGTCAGGTATACGGCCATGAATTTGAATATACAGAAGTTCTCATGGGAGGAGTTTCCATTGACGCTTATGGAGTTCCTCTTACGGAGGAAGCTTTGGAAACTGCAAGAAAAAGCGATTCTGTCCTTTTGGGCGCTGTGGGCGGCAATGTAGGCAATTCCAGATGGTACGACGTGGCCCCCAATCTGAGGCCGGAGGCAGGGCTGCTGGCGATCCGCAAGGGTCTGAATCTTTTTGCCAATATTCGTCCCGCTTATCTTTATCAGGAGCTTGCAGAAGCTTGCCCGCTGAAGAAGGAAATTATCGGCGATGGCTTTGACATGGTAATTATGAGAGAATTGACCGGAGGTCTTTACTTTGGAGAGCGGTATACCAAAGAGGTAGACGGCGTGATGACTGCCGTTGATACGCTCACCTACAATGAAAATGAGATACGGCGCATTGCAGTAAAGGCGTTTGATATTGCCATGAAGAGAAGAAAAAAAGTAACCAGCGTGGATAAAGCAAATGTGCTGGATTCTTCCCGCCTTTGGAGAAAGGTTGTAGAAGAGGTGGCAAAAGATTATCTGGAGGTAACCCTGACCCATATGCTGGTGGACAACTGCGCCATGCAGCTGGTTATGAATCCAGGGCAGTTTGATGTGATTCTTACTGAGAATATGTTTGGAGATATTTTATCGGACGAGGCCAGCATGATTACCGGCTCCATAGGAATGCTTTCCTCAGCCAGCATGAATGAGAGCAAGTTTGGCATGTATGAGCCAAGTCACGGATCTGCCCCCGATATTGCGGGAAAAGATATTGCTAATCCCATTGCTACCATTCTTTCCGCAGCCATGATGCTTCGCTATTCCTTTGATCTGGATCAGGAGGCAGATGCGGTGGAAGCGGCAGTTAAGAAAGTACTGTCTCAGGGAGCCAGAACGGCAGATATTTGGTCTGAAGGCTGTGAGAAAGTATCCACCACTCAGATGGGCGACCGTATTGCGGAATGTATAGAATAAGAATGAGATGACATAGGAATTGTGATAGAAGATTCTTTGAGACTAGGAAGAAGGAGTGTTTCGAATATGAAAAGTGATTCTGTAAAAAAAGGAATGCAGCAGGCGCCTCACCGCTCCCTGTTTCATGCTCTGGGCATGACAGAAGAGGAGATGGACCGCCCGTTAGTTGGAATTGTAAGTTCTTTTAATGAAATTGTTCCCGGACATATGAATCTGGATAAAATTGTGGAGGCTGTAAAGCTGGGAGTGGCCATAGCTGGAGGAACTCCTGTTGTGGTTCCGGCCATTGCTGTGTGCGATGGAATTGCCATGGGACATATTGGAATGAAGTATTCTCTGGTTACCAGGGATCTGATTGCAGATTCCACAGAATGTCTGGCTAAGGCTCATGCTTTTGACGCGTTGGTTATGGTTCCCAACTGCGACAAAAATGTTCCGGGACTTTTAATGGCGGCAGCTCGTATCAATGTACCCACGGTGTTCGTCAGCGGCGGACCAATGTTGGCGGGACGTGTTCATGGGCAGAAGACCAGCCTTTCCAGCATGTTTGAGGCAGTAGGAGCTTATACGGCAGGAACCATGACAGAGGAGGATGTAAAGGAATTTGAATGTAAGGCATGTCCTACCTGCGGTTCCTGTTCCGGAATGTATACGGCTAACAGCATGAACTGCCTGACAGAGGTTCTTGGAATGGGGCTGAAGGGCAACGGAACCATACCGGCTGTGTATTCTGAGAGAATCGCCCTCGCAAAGCATGCGGGCATGCAGGTAATGGAAATGTACCGGAAAAATATTTGTCCCAGAGATATTATGACAGAGAAAGCCTTCCGCAATGCGCTTACGATGGATATGGCTTTGGGCTGCAGCACCAACAGTATGCTTCATCTTCCAGCTATTGCCCATGAAGCCGGAGTAGAGTTAAATGTAGATATTGCCAACGAAATCAGCGCAAAAACTCCTAATCTTTGCCATCTGGCTCCGGCAGGCCATACATACATAGAAGATTTAAATGAGGCCGGAGGAATTTACGCGGTTATGAATGAGATCAGCAAGCTGGGACTTCTGAATCTTGACTGTATGACCGTTACCGGAAAGACTGTGGGAGAGAATATTAAGAACTGCGTCAACAAAAATCCGGAAGTAATCCGTCCGGTGGAGAATCCGTACAGTAAGACGGGAGGAATTGCTATTTTAAGAGGCAATCTGGCTCCGGATTCCTGTGTGGTAAAAAGATCAGCTGTGGCTCCTGAGATGTTAAAGCATGAGGGACCGGCAAGAGTGTTTGACTGCGAAGAAGATGCCATCGCAGCCATTAAGGGAGGAAAGATTGTAGCGGGAGATGTTGTGGTGATCCGTTATGAAGGTCCCAAGGGCGGTCCCGGTATGAGAGAGATGCTTAACCCCACATCAGCTATTGCAGGTATGGGACTGGGCTCTACGGTAGCTCTCATTACAGACGGACGGTTCAGCGGAGCCTCCAGAGGAGCCTCCATTGGCCATGTATGTCCGGAGGCAGCTGTAGGAGGACCCATTGCCCTTGTGGAAGAGGGGGACAGAATCTCCATTGATATTGATAACAACAGACTGGATCTGCTGGTTTCCGATGAAGTTCTGGAAGAGAGAAGAAAGCAGTGGAAGCCCAGGAAACCTCAGGTAACAGACGGATATCTGGCCAGATATGCGGCCATGGCAGCGCCGGCCTGCAGGGGAGCTATCTTAGAGCTTCCTGTATAGAAGCAAAAGGGGGAGCAGAGAGAGGGGTTCCCAGGGGAAAGGAGTAGTGTGTATTATGAAAACATTGACAGGAGCTGAAATTGTAATTCAGTGTCTGAAAGAGCAGGGAGTTGATACTGTATTTGGCTATCCAGGCGGTACAATTCTCAATATATATGACGCCCTTTATAAGCATCAGGATGAGATCACTCACATTCTTACCTCCCACGAACAGGGAGCGGCTCATGCGGCAGACGGTTATGCCAGGGCCACAGGAAGAGTAGGCGTGTGTATGGCCACCTCAGGACCTGGCGCAACCAATTTGGTTACGGGAATCGCTACTGCCTATATGGATTCTGTGCCGGTTGTAGCCATTACCTGCAACGTAGGGGTAAGCCTTCTTGGAAAAGACAGCTTCCAGGAAATTGACATTGCCGGCGTGACTATGCCCATTACCAAGTACAATTTTATTGTAAAGGATATCAGCAGACTGGCAGATACCATCCGCAGAGCATTCCGCATTGCTCAGACAGGCCGTCCCGGCCCTGTTCTGGTGGACATTACAAAGGATGTGACCTCCAATACTTTTGAATATGAATATAAGGCCCCTGAAGAAGTGAAGCGTCAGGAGGTTAAGACTTCAGAAGAAGAGCTTGAAACTGCTCTTGATATGATCAGAAAGTCTCAGAAGCCTTTCATTATTGCCGGAGGCGGAGCGGTAATTTCCAATGCCTCTGAAGAGCTTCGGGCTTTTGCCCACAAAATCAATGCCCCCGTGGCAGATACCTTAATGGGAAAAGGGGCTTTTGACGGAACTGACGAGCTGTACAGCGGTATGGTAGGCATGCATGGAACCAAAACCTCCAACTTTGGCATTACAGAGTGTGACCTGCTCATTGTGGCAGGCGCCAGATTCAGTGACCGTGTAGTGGGCAACGCTAAGAAATTCGCTTCCAATGCAAAAATACTTCAGCTGGATATTGATGAGGCTGAAATTAATAAGAATATTCATGTGGATGCCAGCATTATAGGAGATCTGAAGCTGATTCTCAAGAAGCTCAATGCCCGTCTGGATCCCATTTACCATGATGAGTGGCTGGCCCATGTGGAGCGTCTGAAGGATATGTACCCTCTTCGCTATGATAAGAATATGCTTACAGGGCCTTATGTAATAGAGGCTATTGACCGCCTGACAGGCGGCGATGCCATTATAACCACTGAGGTAGGACAGCATCAGATGTGGGCTGCCCAGTATTATAAGTTCCGCAGACCAAGGACTCTTATTACATCAGGAGGACTGGGAACTATGGGGTATGGCCTGGGGGCCGCCCTTGGAGCCAAGATGGGCTGTAAGGATAAGACTGTGTTTAACATTGCGGGAGACGGCTGCTTCCGGATGAATATGAATGAGATTGCAACAGCCACCCGTTATAATATTCCGGTCATTCAGGTTGTTCTTAACAATCATGTTCTGGGAATGGTTCGTCAGTGGCAGACACTGTTCTATGGAAAGCGTTATTCGCATACAGTATTGAATGACCATGTGGATTTTGTCAAGATCGCGGAGGGAATGGGAGCCAAGGCATATAAGGTTACCAGCAGGGAAGAACTGGAGCCTGTGCTTAAGGAGGCGATGGAGTTAAACATTCCAGTGGTCATTGACTGTCAGATTCACTGTGATGACAAAGTATTCCCCATGGTATCCCCGGGGGCGCCTATTGAGGAAGCTTTTGATGCGGAGGATCTGAAACTATAAGATAAGGCAGGAAAGAAGCCGGTCTGGAAGTATTCCGGCCGGCTTTTTCTGATAAAAAGCGGCAAGGCTCAGGGCTTTTGGCGCAAAGTAGAATAAGAGGAGGAAATGATATGAGCAGAGTGTATAATTTTTCCGCGGGTCCGGCGGTTCTGCCGGAGGAGGTGCTGAGAGAAGCAGCTGATGAAATGATGGATTACAGGGGAAGCGGCATGTCCGTAATGGAGATGAGTCATCGATCCAAGATGTTTGAGAGCATTATCGGCCAGGCAGAGGAAGATTTAAGGGAGCTGATGAACATTCCTTCTAATTATAAGGTGCTGTTTCTTCAGGGAGGAGCTTCCCAGCAGTTTGCCATGGTTCCCATGAACCTGTTTAAGAACAGAGTGGGAGATTATATTATTACAGGACAATGGGCAAAGAAAGCATGGCAGGAAGCTTCTATGTATGGAACAGCCAATGCCATTGCTTCCAGCGCAGACAAGACCTTCAGCTATATTCCTGATGTGTCTGACCTCCCTGTATCTGAAAACGCGGATTACGTGTATATCTGTGAAAATAATACCATTTACGGAACCAAGTACAAAACTCTTCCCAATACAAAGGGAAAAGATTTGGTAGCGGATATTTCCTCCTGTATTCTTTCCGAGCCTGTGGATGTAACCAAGTATGGTCTTTTATTTGCCGGAGCCCAGAAGAATGTTGGACCTGCCGGTGTGGTAATTGTTATTATCAGAGAAGATCTTATCAGGGATGAGGTACTTCCGGGAACTCCTACCATGCTTCGTTATAAGACTCATGCGGATAATAATTCCCTTTACAATACTCCGCCTGCTTACGGAATCTATATTTGCGGAAAGGTATTCCAGTGGGTTAAGAAGAGAGGCGGCTTACAGGCCATGAAGGAATACAATGAAAAGAAAGCAGCTGTTCTCTATGATTACCTGGATCAGAGCTGTCTGTTTAAGGGAACTGTGGAAAAGAAAGACCGGTCTCTTATGAATGTTCCGTTTATTACAGGGGACAGTGATATGGATGCTCTGTTTGTAAAGGAGGCCAAGGCCCAGGGACTGGAAAATCTTAAGGGTCACAGAACGGTAGGAGGCATGAGAGCCAGCATTTACAACGCTATGCCAATGGAAGGGGTAGAGAAGCTGGTTGCCTTTATGAAGGAATTTGAAGAAAAACATGGAAAATAAAGACCGGAAAGGGGTATGAGGAAGATGAAGAAGATTCACTGCCTGAACGCGATTTCCAAACATGGAATCGAATTGCTGACAGATGAGTATCAGCTGACAGATAAAATGGAGGAAGCAGACGGAATTTTGGTGAGAAGCGCATCTATGCATGAGATGGAGTTTCCTGAGAACCTGGCTGCCATTGCCAGAGCCGGAGCAGGAGTAAATAATATTCCTCTGGATGCCTGCGCTGAAAAAGGAATTGTTGTGTTTAACACGCCGGGAGCAAATGCCAATGGTGTAAAGGAATTGGTAATTGCCGGTCTGCTTTTGGCTTCCAGAGATATTGTAGGAGGCATTGACTGGTGCCGGGAAAACAAGGGAGATGAAAATATTGCCAAGTCCGCTGAGAAAGCCAAGAAGGCGTTTGCCGGCTGGGAGATCAAAGGAAAGAAGCTGGGTGTCATAGGTCTGGGCGCCATCGGCGCTGAGGTGGCCAACGCCGCAGATGCCCTTGGAATGGAGGTGTATGGATACGATCCCTTCATTTCTGTAAATGGAGCGTGGAATCTTTCCAGAAATGTAAAGCACATTACAGCCGTGGATACCCTTTATAAGGAATGTGATTATATCACCATCCATGTTCCTCTGACAGACGCTACCAGAGGATTGATTAACCAGTCCGCTTTGGATATGATGAAGGATGGAGCGGTTGTTCTTAATTTCGCCAGAGATGTTTTGGTTCAGGAAGAGGATATGGCCAAAGCCCTTGCCAGCGGAAAGGTAAGAAAGTACATTACAGACTTCCCCAACCCTCTGTCTGTAAATATGGAGGGAGCGCTTGTAATTCCCCATTTAGGAGCTTCCACTGAGGAGTCTGAGGATAACTGCGCCAAGATGGCGGCTGCAGAGATAATGGATTACCTGGACAATGGAAATATCCGCAACTCGGTCAATTATCCGGCCTGTGATATGGGAGTATGCAAGACCGCAGGAAGAGTGGCTGTTATGCATTTAAATATTCCCAATATGATTGGACAGATCACAGGAATATTGGCTGCGGGCAATGTAAATATTTCTGACATGACCAATAAGAGCCGGGATAAGTATGCCTATACTCTTTTGGATTTGGAATCCGCTCCGGAGCAGGCAACCATTGACAAGCTGAGAGAAATTAAAGGAGTGCTGCGGGTGCGGGTCATCCGGTAGCTGGAGGAAAAAACTATGGCCATTGTAAAACCGTTTCCATGTGTAAGACCAAGCCGGGAGAATGCGCATCTGGTGGCAGCTCTTCCCTATGATGTATACAGCCGCAGGGAGGCAAGACAGGAGGCACTTTCCCATCCGCTGTCCTTTTTAAACATAGACCGTCCGGAAACTCAGTTTCCTCCGGAGACAGATATGTATGGGGAAGAAGTGTACAAAAAGGCCCAGTCCATGCTTCAGGAATGGCTGGAAAAAGGGATTTTTGTATCCGATGAGAGAAATGCTTATTATATTTATGAGCTGACCATGAACGGCAGAAGACAGACAGGTCTGGTTGCCTGTTCTTCCATTGATGATTATGTCAACGGAGTCATTAAAAAGCATGAAAATACCAGAGAAGAGAAGGAGCAGGACAGAATCCGCCATGTTGATACGATGAATGCTCAGACCGGTCCTATTTTCCTCGCTTACCGGTCCAGAAAAGACATTAATGAGATCATTGGGGCGGCTCAGAGTCAGAGACCTTTGTACCAGTTTGTCTCTGAAGACGGAATCGGACATCGGGTTTGGGAGATCAGCGATCCGAACCAGTGCCGTGATCTGGAGAAGGCTTTTGAAACTGTTGAAAATACCTATATTGCCGATGGCCATCACAGGGCGGCCTCCGCTGTGAAAGTAGGATTGAAGCGGAGAAAAGAAAATCCGGCCTATACAGGGGAAGAGCCTTTTAATTATTTCCTGTCAGTGCTGTTTCCCGACGACCAGCTGATGATTCTTTCTTATAACCGGGTGGTAAAAGACTTAAACGGAATGACAAAGGAAGAATTTCTAGGCCGCGTGGAAGAAAATTTCTACGTTGAGGATGCAGGCAGCGGAGGCGTAGAGCCGGTGGAGAAAGGCAGTTTTGGTATGTATCTGGCTGGCAAATGGTATTTCCTTAAGGCAAAGGAGAATCTTTTGTCAGAGGATCCTGTAAAAGGGCTGGATGTTTCCCTCCTTCAGGATTATCTTCTGGGGCCGGTGCTGGGAATAGGAGATCCGAGAACAGATAAGAGAATTGATTTTATCGGGGGAATCCGGGGACTTAAGGAACTGGAGAGAAGATGCGAGACGGATATGACCGTGGCTTTTTCCATGCATCCTACTTCTATGAAGGAGTTGTTTCAGGTGGCGGATGCAGGACTTTTGATGCCTCCTAAGTCTACCTGGTTTGAGCCGAAGCTGAGAAGCGGTTTGTTTATCCATATGCTGGGTTAGGGGAAGTTACAATGGAGAATTTTACATACTGGGTTCCTACAAAGGTGTATTTCGGAAAGGATACCCATAAGCAGGTAGGAACTGTTATAAAAGAATATGGATTTTCTAAGATTATGATCCATTATGGAGGAGGCAGTGTTCAGAAAACCGGCCTTCTGGACCAGGTGACACAGTCCTTAAGGGACAGCGGCATTGAATATGTGCTTTTCGGGGGTGTAAGGCCAAATCCGGTTTTGTCCCTTGCCAAAGAGGGAATGGATCTGTGCAGACGGGAAAAGGTTGAATTTATACTGGCTGTAGGCGGCGGGAGTGTTATTGACTCTGCCAAATGCATTGCTGACGGGGTTTTAAATCCGGATATGGATCCATGGAAATTTTTTACTAAGGAAGCTGTTCCTGAAAAAGCCCTCCCCCATGGAAATATCCTGACTCTGGCTGCGTCGGGAAGTGAAACCAGTCAGTCCTGTGTGATTACCAATGAGGATGGAGGGTGGAAAAAAGGATTTAACAGCCCCACTCACAGACCTCTTTTCGCCATATGCAATCCGGAGCTTACCTTTACGGTTAACCGGTTTCAGACCGGATGCGGAACCGTGGACATTATGATGCACACTCTGGAACGGTATCTGGGAGGAAAGGGGAAGAATACGCCGCTTACAGACCGGATTGGAGAAGATCTTTTAAAAACCGTTATGGAGGCCGGCGCTGTTGCCGACAAAAAGCCCGAGGATTATGAGGCCAGGGCCTCCCTGATGTGGGCTGGAAGCCTGTCTCATAATGACCTTACAGGTCTTGGGAGAGCTTATGTGATGCAGGTGCATCAGCTGGAACATGAGCTTTCGGGAATGTTTCCGTCAGTGGCTCATGGAGCAGGTTTGTCCGCCTTGTTCTGTACCTGGGCCAGATATGTGTATCGATGGGATGTACCCCGTTTTGCGCAACTGGCTGTAAGAGTATTTCATGTGGATATGGACTTTGAGAATCCGGAGGCCACTGCTTTGGAGGGAATCCGAAGGCTGGAAGCCTTTTTTGAAAGTCTGTCCATGCCTGTCCGCTTAAGTCAGCTGGATGCGGGGATTAAGAAAGAGGATGGGGCGGTTTTGGCTGAAAAGTGCAGCCAGGGAGGCACCAGAGTGTTAGAGGGAATTTATCTTTTGGGCAAGAAGGAAATGGAGCAAATTTATCTTCTGGCGTATTAAAATTAAGGTCTGTCAGACAGGAATGGGAGGCCTCCAGCAGCAAACAGCCTTATTCCGGCAGATCTACGGTTATGTAATCATGACCTACAGCGGGAAGAAATCGCTGAATGATATGGGAAGTTTTGATTTTCAGGCTGGAGGTGTTGATACAGGGATGGCAGCCGATATATTCAGAATGGAGAATCTCTTTGTCTATGGCCAGTTTCACCCGGTTGTTTTTATCATTCATAAGTCCCAGCACGCTTACAGACCCAGGGGTAAGGCCTAAAAACTCTTCCATATATTCCGAGGGAGCGAAGGACAGGCGGGAACTTCCTATTTGTCTGGAAAAAACGGCTGTCCGGAACTTCTTATGTCCGGGAAGCATGAGAAGATAAAAATTCCTTTTCTGCGCATTGCACAGAAAGAGATTTTTGCAGATAGTGATATGAAGAAGCTGTTCCGCCTCCTGGCAGCCTTCTATGGTGTAGGCGGCGGGATGATCTGCCCGAAGATAGGGAATGGAAAGACTGTCTAAAAGGTCATAGGTTTGAAGTTCTTTTTCCAGCCGTCCGGCAGTGTCTGCAGGCCGGCCGGAATAGACGGTAGTATTATGAATCATTGGTCTGCTCCTTATTATCAGCAGGAGGCGCGAAGTTCTCAGGGATGGCAGGATCCGCCATTTTGTATACCCGATTGTATTCTTTGGTCTCCTGGTTTTTTATGGTTTCTGAAGTATTCATGGAAAGAAACTGGATCAGTTCATAGCAGTTGATCCAGATCTCATGATTCCCCTCTTTTTGAGAGGGATGGAAAATAAGCTGAAGCCCAAAATGAAGATGGGGCTGTTCAATATTGTTGGTATTTTCCGTCTGACTGTAGCCGGTGCGGCCAAGGTAGCCGATTACATCTCCTGCGGTTACAATGCTGCCTTTCTCCAGGGATTTGTGGTATGGATAATTTTTCCTCAGGTGAGCATAATAATAATAGCGTTTCCCATCGAAGCTGCGGATTCCAAGACGCCACCCTCCATACTGGTTCCATCCGATGGCATCTACATAGCCGCTTTCCACTGCCACAATGGGAGTTCCCACCTGTCCCATCATATCATGTCCCAGATGCTTTCTGTTATAGCCATAAGAGCGGGAAGCTCCGAAATCATCGTAGTCTGTATAGGGAAAGCCTTTTGCAATGGGAGAAAAGCCTTTCAGACCATATTTGGAAACCCACACTTTATCAGGAGATACAGCGCCATCCTCGTTAACGGAGGGAACCGCGTAGAGAGGAGCGCCGTCGGCCGGTATTTCTATTTCATAGGTTCCTACAAGCCCGTCCAGAACTGCTCCATAGGCTTCCCGATAATAGGGATAGTATTTCATATTGGCCGTAATCTGCTCCATGGTCTCTCCCGAAAGCAGACGGCCCGCCAGACTGTCCATATCCTCAGAGGAATAGCGGGAAAAATCGCCTCCGTATTCAGCTCCGAGACAGGCCAGAAGATCCACCCAGTTTAAATGGGGCTCTGATTGACAGGTGTTAAGATCATACCGGAAAGCATCCTCCATTGCCCTTGCGGTAACGTCAAAATCCACCCATTTGATGTAATCCTCAGCCTCGGACGAGGAAGCTTTTCCCGACTGGCTGACAGGAAGGAAGAGCAGGCTTGGGGATGGAAGGAAGAGAAAGAGGATAAGCAGAACCAGCAGACCGATTTCCCCGGCTATAATAAAACGAAAAGTTTTTTCCCTGGAAGAATTCATCACATACCTCCTGAAGATAAAATAGGAAGCCAGCAGGCAGAAAGGCTTCATATAATTATATTCTGTACACCAGGGAATTTATGACATCAAAATAAACTGTCTGCCAGTAAAAGAATACTATAAATGGGGAGATGGGAAAAGAGGGAGAGAAGGAAAAATTAAGAAAATTATGAAATTTTAATAATTTATTCACGGTTCCATCCTTTACGCGGCTCTCAGGAAATGGTACAATGATTTAGGTATTTCCGTGAAAGACGGGAATTCCATGGATAAAGTGAAGGAGGCTCAGATGAGCAGACAGGAATTTTTACAGCGTTTACGTGACGCCCTTACAGGAGAGGTTCAGGGAAACGTAATTGAGGAAAATATCAGATATTATGACGAGTATATCAGGACGGAAGCGTCCAGGGGAGCTACGGAGGAAGAGGTGATTGACTCTATCGGTGATCCCAGACTGATTGCCCGCACCATTATAGACGCGTCTGAAGATGCGGGGGACGAAAGTTACGGCGGCAGGGATTACGATTCTTTTAACAGAAGCGGCCAGACTATATATGAGGAGGAAAGCCGGTCAAGCCGAAATTTCCATTACGTAGATTTGAATAAGTGGTATTGGAAGCTTTTGGCGGCCGTGGTTATTGTGCTCTTCTTTTTTCTGATTTTCAGCATTATATCAGGTATATTTGCGATTTTAGTTCCTCTGATGGGTCCTATCCTTCTGATCCTTCTGGTTTTGTGGTTTCTTTGCGGGATCCGCAGATAACATGTGAAAATAAATATAAAATATTACGAAAATGTTAAGGTAATTTCTGGAATATCAAGCTGGAAATTACCTTTTTTCTTGACAAAATCTAGGTAAAACAGTATAATTTGATTTGTAACAATTACGTAACATATTACAAACGTGTTATAAGTTCGGAAGTTGAAAATAGGAGTTTTGTGAATGACAGGAAAAAAACTTAAAAATATACTGGCATTGGCAGGAGTTTGCTTTTTTATGTCATGGGCTGTTCCCGTGACGGCGGAGGCCGCCCAGGTGGCGGTGGAGACAAGTTCTGCGATGTATGCCAAGATCAATGCCCCGGAAGCAGAGGTAAAGACTACAGTCAATGGCGGAGGGAAGACCCTGACCTGGGTGAAAAAGGGAGAGACCTATGAAGTGCTGGAACCGGAGAAAAACGGCTGGATTAAAATTCAGACTTCTTGGGGAGCAGGGTATGTAAGAAGCAACCGTACCACGCTTTTTGAAAAAACCAGGCAGAAGGTAGATGAGAATGTTAGGCTTCGCCGGCAGGTAGTCGACTATGCTCTTCAGTTTGTGGGGAACCCTTATGTATATGGGGGAACCGATCCCAATACGGGGGCGGACTGTTCCGGATTTACCAGATATGTATTGGGCAAAAGCGCCGGCGTAAGCCTAAGTCATAATTCTACGGCCCAATCCAGGGAAGGAATACAGGTTTCCAGAGAAGAGCTGCAGCCGGGAGACCTGGTGTTTTACGGAGGTGCAGGCTACATCAATCATGTGGGAATCTACATGGGGGATAATAAAATTGTTCATGCATCCACAGAGAGGACTGGAATTAAGATTTCTGATCTTACATACCGTAAGCCTGTAAAATATGTGAATGTTTTAGGAAATTAAAGAGACAGAGTTTTAAATAGTTCTTGACGAATTAGAAATGAAATCGTATAATGGTTGTGATAAAACGTAACATATTCGTAATAAATGCAACAAATATTAAAAAATAGGAGCAGATGTCCAGATGATAAAAACTATCAGGAAGCTAATAACCCTTTCTTCTTTATGTGTCTTGTGTTTACTGGCCAGTCCTGGAGAAGCCAGAGCTGAGGTAACCGGAGGACCGGGAATCTCTTCAGGCAGCTATATTGTTACAGTCAGCAGCGCAAGCGCCAACGTTACCAGCGATAAAGAGGGAACACAGGTTTTGTTTTCTGTTCCGTCAGGAACACGCTTTCAGGTAGAGGAAGATATGGGCAATGGATCTGTGAAGATAAAGCTGGGGAATTCCAGCGCGTATCTGCCGGTAGACGGAGCCGCTGTTATTACAGAAGCAGACCAGGCAACTTTGGAGGCTGTAGAGGCGGAACTTATTCAGGCCAAGGCCAGCAGGGAAGCTGAGAAAGCGGCAGATTTCCGACAGAGCGTGGTTGATTATGCACTGCAGTTTGTAGGCGGCAAATATAAAAACGGCGGAAAAGATCCTCACACAGGAGCGGACTGTTCCGGCTTTACCTGGTATGTGATGAAGCATGCCGCGGGAATTAATCTGAATCCTTCTTCCAGAGGACAGGCCACTCAGGGAACGCCGGTCAGCGCGGATCAGATGAAACCGGGAGATCTGGTTTTTTACAGCAGCGGCGGAGCTATTAACCATGTAGCTCTTTACATAGGAAATGGACAGGTTGTACATGCTTCTACTTATGCCACAGGGATTAAGATATCCCCATGGAATTACAGAACGCCGGTGAAGATTGTCAATGTCATTGGCGAATAATAAATGAGCGGACAACGGAATTTTGAAAAGGGATAGAGAAAACCTTCGGTTAGGGATAGCCGAAGGTTTTCAGCGTTTATTATGCCGGCTGCCGCCAAAAGATGGAAATATATGGAAGAAAAAAATGATCTGAGTGAGTATAAGGAAAACCGTGAGAAGACATAATAGAGTTGTAACAAAAATAAGTCACAGGAGGTACTACAAATGTCTTATAACAATAACTACAACGACATGGACAATTCTTCCAGAAACTGCCACAAGAGCGGCTCCCAGAACAATTCTCAGGACAAAAGTCAGAACAGAAGCCAGAACAATTCCCAGGACAGAAGTCAGAACAATTCTCAGAATAAGAGCCAGAACAGCTCTGAAAGCCGCAATAATAGTTCAAGGAACAGTTCCAGAAACAGCACAAGAAACGACAGCGCCCGTTAGGGAAAGGTTTTTGGCTGTTCAGGCCGGCAAAAACAAAAAATAATCAGGAAAAGCACAGGAAGGCAGATGCCGGCCTGTGCTTTTTGCTGCTGTGAAAGTCCGTACCGGCCAGACCACAGAAGAGCGGCTTTTAAGGTACAAGGGACCGAGGACAAGGCTGGGGTACCAATCCTTTTTTACTGAATATACTGTTAATAGAAAGGGCAGGTGATAATATGTTTCCCACAATTTCCATCAGGGATGTGGATTGGTATATAGATAACAACTGTGATATGGTTCTTGTTGATCTGCGAAACAGGACAGACTATGAACGGTCTCATATAAAAGGAGCTGTTAATATCCCCTTTGAGGAGTGGGAGGAGAAAATCAGCCGGCTGCCTAGGGAAAAGTATCTGCTTTTCTACTGCTCAAGGGGAGGAGAAAGCCTTATAGTCTGCCGTGACATGGAGCAAATGGGATATCAGGTGGTCAATATTGGCGGGGGCTATATCTATTATAGGGGAAAATACCGTGTCAGAGGGCAAATTCATTGACAGGTAAGGCCCATAAGCCTTAAAATATACCTATTAACTCAGAAAAGGAGAATTTACCGATGAAATATATGATCGCTTCTGATATTCATGGCTCTGCATATTACTGCCGTCAGCTTTTAGAAGCTTACAAAGCTTCAGGAGCTCAGCGGCTTATCCTTTTAGGTGATATTCTGTATCATGGTCCAAGAAATGACCTTCCAAAAGAGTATGCGCCAAAAGAAGTTCTGGCAATGTTAAATGAGTATAAGGATCAGATTTACAATGTTCGGGGCAACTGCGACACAGAGGTAGACCAGATGGTTCTGGAGTTCCCTGTGCTTGCGGATTATGCCCTGATTGCCGTGGACGGGCTTACGATCTACGCAACTCACGGACATGTGTACAATGAAGAACATCTGCCGCCTATGCAGAAGGGAGATATCCTTCTTCACGGGCATACACACATCCTTACGGCAAAAAAAACAGGGGATATTACCGTGCTGAATCCAGGCTCTGTATCTATTCCCAAAGGAGGCAATCCGGCTACCTATGCCATGTTAGAGGACAGGGTGTTTAAAGTTCTTGATTTTGAGGGAAATACAGTTGTTGAGATGAAACTGGGGGAGTAAAGTGAGAAAAACATATGAATTAATAGCTCCCTGCCATTTTGGCATGGAGGCAGTACTGAAACGGGAGATTGTTGATCTGGGATATGAGATTGTGCAGGTGGAAGACGGCAGAGTAACCTTTTTGGGAGACGACGAGGCCGTCTGCCGCGCCAATGTTTTTCTTCGGACAGCGGAGAGAGTCCTGTTAAAGGCAGGAAGCTTTCATGCAGAGACGTTTGATGAGCTGTTTGAGAAAACCAGAAGCATTCCATGGGAAGAACTGATTCCACAGGATGGAAAATTCTGGGTAGCTAAGGCTTCCTCTATTAAGAGCAAGCTGTTCAGTCCCTCTGATATTCAGTCCATAATGAAGAAGGCAATGGTAGAAAGGCTGAAGAACGTATACGGAGTGGAATGGTTCCCTGAAACAGGAAGCAGGTATCCTTTGCGTGTATTTCTGTATAAAGACCAGGTGACAGTGGGAATTGATACGTCGGGAGAATCCCTCCATAAAAGAGGCTACAGAACAATGACCAGCAAGGCGCCTATTACAGAAACTTTGGCGGCAGCTTTAATTCTCCTTACTCCATGGAATAAAGACAGAATCTTAGTGGATCCCTTTTGCGGAAGCGGAACCTTTCCCATTGAGGCAGCTATGATTGCAGCCAATATGGCACCGGGAATGAACCGTTCATTTCTCTCAGAGGACTGGAAGAATATTATCCCAAGAAAATGCTGGTACAATGCTATGGATGAGGCCGGAGATCTGGTGGATGATACGGTGAAAACAGATATTCAGGGATATGATATTGACGGAGAGGTTGTAAAGGCGGCCAGAGCCAACGGAGAATCTGCTGGTGTAAGTCATTTGATTCATTTCCAGCAAAGGCCTTTAAGCGCTTTAAGTCATCCAAAAAAGTACGGATTTATTATTACCAATCCGCCTTACGGGGAGAGAATTGAGGAAAAAGAGAATCTGCCGGCCCTTTATACCCAAATCGGGGAAAGATACAGGGCCCTGGATTCCTGGTCTATGTATCTGATTACAGCCTATGAGGATGCGGAAAAATATATTGGAAGAAAGGCGGACAAAAACCGGAAGATTTATAACGGCATGATGAAAACCTATTTCTATCAGTTTATGGGACCGAGGCCGCCGAAAAGGAGAGAAGAGAAATGAACTGCCAGAGAATCGTATTTGCCACAGGCAATGAAGGGAAGATGAGAGAGATCCGGGAGATTCTGAAGGATTTAAAGCTTCCTGTCCAGTCTATGAAGGAGGCAGGGGCTGATCCTGAGATTGTGGAGAACGGCGCCACCTTTGAGGAAAACGCTGTCATCAAAGCCAGGGCCGTGTGGAAGGAAACCGGAGGAATTGTGCTTGCTGATGATTCCGGACTGGTGGTAGACTGTCTGGGAGGAGAGCCGGGAATCTATTCCGCCAGATACATGGGGGAGGATACTTCCTATGAGATTAAAAATCAGAATATTATTGACAGAGTAAATCAGGCAGGAGGAAGCCGAAGCGCCAGATTTCAGTGTGTCATTGCAGCAGTTCTGCCGGATGGGGAGGTTCTTACTGCAGAGGCAGCCATGGAAGGAGAGATTGCCCATAAGCCGGCGGGACGGGGCGGATTTGGCTATGATCCTATTCTCTATATTCCTGAGTTTGGCGCAACCAGCGCTGAGCTTTCCATGGAGCAGAAAAATCAGATCAGTCACAGAGGGAAGGCCCTTGAGGCAATGAAGAACAGACTGAAAAGGTATTTGGAGGGGGAAAAGAAATGAAAATATTGATTGTCAGTGATACCCATCGTCTGGATGACAATTTGAAGCGGGTGATTGAGAAAACCGCTCCTCTTGACATGCTGATTCATTTGGGAGACGCGGAGGGAAGCGAACATAAGATTGAAACCTGGGTCAATGAAGGCTGCCGTTTGGAGATGGTGTTGGGGAACAATGATTTCTTTTCCAATCTGGACAGAGAAAAGGAAATTGAGATTGGAACTTATAAGGCTCTTTTGACTCACGGACACTATTATAACGTGTCTCTGGGTGTGGAGAGGCTGGAGAATGAGGCGAGAGACAGGGGTGTGGATATAGCCATGTACGGTCATACTCATAAGCCTTTTTTTGAAAGAAAGGATGGAGTAATCATATTAAATCCAGGAAGCCTGTCCTATCCCAGACAGGATGGAAGAAAGCCCTCCTATATGATTATGGAGATCGATGATAAGGGAGAAGCTCATTATACCCTGAATTTCCTGTAAGGAACGGAAAATTAACAGAATGAAAAGCTAAGCCAGACAGTACAAGGGGGTATTCCCCTTATGCTGTCTGGCCTTTTAGTTAAAAGAAAAATTACAGCTTTAAAGCTTCAACTAAAGCGATTAATGCCAGAGACTGTCCGTAAGCCATGGGCATGATTGCGATGTTTTTGTAGTGTTCTGCATTCAGCCCTATGCCGGTTCCTGCAGAAACATTGAGAACCGTTCCATCCTCAGCTACGTTGCGGCAGATGGCTTCAATGGCTTTATCAGCCGCTTCCTGATAGCTTTCATCAAGGATTCCTGCCTTGATTCCCTTTAAGATACCAGCTGCAATGGCTGCTGTGCCGGATACTTCTTCGTAGCTTGTCTCATCGGTCAGGATGGTACGCCAAAGACCAGATGGAGCCTGAAGGGGAAGGAGGGCGTTAACCTGACCTTTATAAGTGTCGATCAGATACTGACGCACGCCCTTATCCAGCTGATCGCCGCAGGCGTCAAGATAGTCCATTACACCGTAAGTAAACCAGGAGTTTCCGCGGCACCAGAAGATTCCGCCAAAATTATCATTTCTTTCAAAACTCCAGCCGTGATGGAACAGACCGGTCTGCTTGTCATAAAGATATTTTATATGGAGAAGGAACTGATGAACCGCTTCCTCTTTCCACTCTGGAACATCATACTTCTGTCCCATTTTGTTTAAGAACAATACTGCCATCACAAGAGTGTCTACCCATACCTGGCCATTATGCAGTTCCACTCCGTTTCTGTTGCCGATGGCGCTGGTTACATGCTGAAATCCGCCCTCTTTTGTTTTGGGAAGACCTTCCATCAGCCATTTTGCCTGTTCCTTTGCCAGATTCTGATAAAGTTCCGGATCCTTCATATCATCCATAATTCCGGTGAGAGCCAGGAATGGGGCTGTAGTGTTTACATTTTTTGATGGAAGTCCAAGTTTTAAGTTGTTGGCGAACCAGTTCTCAAAGAATTCCATGTAACGGCTGTCCTTATAAAAACTCTGCAGCTTGTACAGTCCGTAAAGACCAATTCCCTGTGGCCAGTCCCATTCTTCAATGCCGAAGTCTCTCTGAATCATACCGGTAGCAGCAGTTGCGTCATCTGCGTTTTTGTCCTGTTCCGCGTCGCAGCCGCCCAGATTCATCAGTTTTTCCACTACAAGGTGGATTTTTTCCAGAAGGATTTCGTTTGTCATATTCTTTTCCTCTCTTTCTTTCAGGAAGCTCTTATGAGCTGCGCCTGATATTTTCTATATAATCACTTGGAGTACTTCCGGTATATCGTTTAAATACCTGGCTGAAGTACTGTGGATTATTTCCAAAGCCTACCTGTTTGGCAATATGCTTGATATTGTCATTGTTGTAATAAACCATCAGACGGATGGCCTCATCCATGCGTTTTTTGTTGAGATACTCAGAAAACCGCATTCCCTCCTCGCGAATAAACTGTTTGCTTAAGTATCCTACGCTGACAAAAAGGTAATTTTCCGCCAGCCATTTCAGGGAGAGATTTTCAGAATCCAGATGCTGGTCTACATAAGCTTTTAACAGTAAAATGTTGCTGCTGGATTTACTGGAATCATCCGGTTTATCATGAATCAAAACAATTTCCATTAGTTCCCGTACCTGGGCAACAGAGGCACAGCCGTAAAGCTTGCCGAAAAAGTCGCAGGCAATCTCTGTGGACTGCCGGTTGTCCAGCCTGAGGAACAGGCTGAGAGCCAAATCCTTGGCTGATTCCAGGGGAAGATCGTCAGGAAATAGAGAAGTCAGGTAGCCGGAAGCCTGAATTCGGTCCGTAATCTGGGATATGTCTTCTTCAATTTTGCGAAGCTTCCAGGAAGAGGTAAGATTGTTGTGAATCTCAACCGCTCCCTGATCTGTCATAAGAAGAATGGTTTCAAACCGGGCGATCTTCCCTACAACCGTTTTAAAAAGGGCCTCAGTGGAATCCTCATGGAGAAAGGCCAGATCAAATGTGACGGTCTGGATGGGATAGCTGAGGGAGCATATCCGTTCACGGAAATTGTCCTGGCTGGACAGGGTATCAAACGGAGCAATAATTACCGCGGTGTTTTTTACATACAAAATGGGAAACTGGAGGGGAAGCCCCAGATCCTCAAGGATGGCGTATGCGTCTTCAAGAAAGTCTTCCAAATAGGACTGCTCTACAAAGGTGCAGATGCAGACGAACAGGCAGGAGGGCGGGAAGGACAAAAGGGAAGAATACCTGGAATAAACAGCGGGAAATTCATCCAGCCGTTCCAGGGCCTCCATGAGAAAACACTGCTCCAGGGGAGATTGAAGTTCACATAACATCTCCTGCTGTTTTTCTTGTTTCAGCTTTTCTTCCAGAAGTATATCCTGCCGGATAGAGCAGAGAGCGTCAATCAGCTCCTGTTTGTCTGTGGGCTTTAACAGATAATGTTTTACCCCGTATTTCATAGCCTGCTTGGCATACTCAAATTCTCCGTAGCCGGAAAGCAGAATAAAGTTTATGTGGCTGTCTGCTTTCTGAGCTCTCTGAATCAGGTCCAGACCATTGAGAAATGGCATTCGGATGTCCGTAATTACTACATCGGGATACTCATCGCAAATAATATCATATGCCTCCATCCCGTTTTTGGCGGTGGCTATTAATTCGTAGCCTAAAGAGGCATAATCAATCATCTCAGAAAGGGATTCCCGTATAATCTGCTCATCATCTACAATCATCAGTCTAAGCATGTTGTTTCTCCGTTTCTTTTGGTATGGAAAGCATTACTACAGCCATTTCATTTTTGTTGTAAATATGCAGGCCGTAGCGGGTGCCGTACAACAGTTTCAATCTGGAGTCAATATTCATCAGTCCCACTCCGGAGCCCTGTGGTATGATTTCTTTATTCTGAAGCTTCCAAAGAAGATTTTCCTCAAACTGGGAGCCGGTGTTGGCCACTGTGATCCGGCAGTCTGTTTCCGTTTCCACAATGGTTACTCGTATGACACAGGTTTCATCGGTATTTTCCATGGCATATTTCAAAGCGTTTTCCACCAGAGGCTGGATGGAAAGCTTGGGCACCAGAATATGAGAAGTATTTTCCGGCGTGGACAGCTGGAAATCCAGCCGGTCCTTAAAGCGGATCTTTTGTATTGTGATATAGTTGTTTAAAATTGCCAGCTCCTCATCTAAGGGAATCAGATCCCGCTGGCCGGAGATGGTGGAGCGGAACAGATTGGCCAGAGAGCGGACAATCAGGGAAATATCTTCAGCCCCGTATTTCTGGGCAAGCCAGTTAACAGTATCCAATGTATTATAGAGGAAATGGGGATTAATCTGCTGGCGGAGCATTTTAATGGTGGCATCCTGAAGAAGAAGCTGTTTGTCGTAGTTTTCATCCTTCAAAACCTTAACGCTTTTGGTCATCTCGTCAAAGCTGCGGTGAAGCTGGCCGATTTCGTCCATGCGGTGTTCATAGTCGTAAGCCCGTTCATCTACAGGAGCAGGAGCTCCGCTTCCGAAACAGCGGATTTTCTGAACCAGGTAGTCCAGATGGCGCAGCACGTGGCGGAAGGCGATCTGAACAATGAAAAGGGTCAGAATACCAAAACATATAGTCAACAGCAAAGCCATAAGCTTGGCTGTTTGAGTTTGATGGAAAAGAGAGTTATAATCCCTGAAATACAGATACTGCCATCCTGCATGAGGGATGGAGCCTCGTATGATAAACTGTTTTCTGCCATCAATAGTCTCTATGAAATAATTGCTGCCGCTGTTGGCGCTTTTCTCCATTAACTGAAGACACAGCTGATCGTGAAATGTCTCCTGGGGATAGAGGCGGCTGCCGTCTGCCATAAGTACAAAATAAGAGTTCTCAGGAGAGTATCCGGCATTTTCCAGACAGTCAGCAATCATATCCCTTATATCAACTACAATATATAAGGAAGCCAGATGCTCGAGAGTGAGAAATTTCATCTGCCGAATCTGGCGTCCGCATGCGACATAATTGCCGGGAGCGGTCTCAGGGATCCAGACAACTTTTCCTTTGGCTTCTGTAATCTGCTGTTCCATAGAATCCACAGGAAACCGATCAATATTGGCGCTGTTGCCCATACAGATTCTGGTACCGTCAGGAAGAAGCAGGTTAATGGATTCTATGTACTGATTATAAAAGGTATAAGGATAAAGGGCTTCGTAAAGATCCCTGCGAACCAGAGCGGTACGGCTTCCCTGGGGATTTTCCGCCAGCTGATAGAGACCATCCTGTATGATGGAGTTGGTGAGCAGATCATTGGAGAGAGACTCAATGGCAGTCATGCCCGTTTCCATAGAAGTAGACACATGCTCCAGCAGGGCCGCATTGGTCTCGTAGAGAACCTGCTCATATTTTTGTGACAAGAATCTGGTGCTGATGAAAAATACGCTGTAAATACAGGAAATACTTACTGCAATAATGAACAAAATCTTTTTGTAAAGAGAGAGATTGTTGAATTTTGTGGTGATTTTATGCATAAGATCATCCCTCCTTCTGTCTTCTTGTATTATAGAAGATAAACGAAAAAAAAGATACTGGTAAATCCAGCGAAAATCAAGAAAAACGTTTTTTTTACTGTAAAAATCCATTTTTTTAACTATACATTTAGTTAAAAATGACATAAAATAAAAACATATTAATTGAGAGGGAGGTACTAACAATGAAAAAACGAGTTTTAGCAGCATCTATGGCGGCCCTGATGGCCATGGCATCACTGAGCGGCTGCTCCGGCGGAGGCGGAAGTTCTTCCGATACCACGACAGCTGGCGGCGATACCACAACCGCAGCATCTGGTGATACCACAACCGCAGCAGATTCCGGTTCTTCCGATGGGGAGAAGGTTACCTTAAGCCTTTACTGGTGGGGCAACCAGACCAGAAACGACCTGACCAAGAAGGCTGTAGACCTCTACATGGAGCAGAATCCAAACATTGAGATTACAGTAGAATTTACAGATTGGTCCGGTTACTGGGATAAGCTGTCCGCAATGGCAGCCGGCGGAAATATGCCGGATATTATTCAGCAGGATTACAGCTACATTAACCAGTATCAGCAGAGCGGCCAGCTGGCTGACCTGACTCCGTTTATTGAGGACGGAACCATTGATACAACCAATATTCCAGACAGTATTATTGAAAGTGGTTCCATTGACGGAAAATGCTATGCTTTAAGCTTAGGAAGCAATGCTCCTTTGATGATTTATGATAAGGCTATTGTTGAGCAGGCAGGCGTTACCATTCCGGATCAGCCTACCATTGATGAGCTGTATGACTTAGGTGAGCAGATTTATGCGGCAACAGGAGTTAAGACCTACTTCGACGGCGGTTTAAATATGATGCAGATTATTGCCAGAGCCAATGGTTCTCATCTGTTTGATGAACTGGCAGCCGGAGATACTGCATCAACCTTAGAGCATTTCCAGAATGTAGTAAGATTTAATGATTCCGACGCAGCTATTTCTCCAGATCTTCTGGCAGAGAAGAATCCAGATGTAGTTGAGACAAAACCAATCATTGATGGAACAACATGGAACGATTTCTCATTTTCCAACCAGTACATCAGTATTTCTGACGTAGCAGGAAGAGACCTGGGCGTTTGCATGTACCCGACAACAGCAGATGCTACTACTCAGCCAATGTACTTAAAGCCAAGCCAGTTCTTCTCCATCGCTGAGACATCTGAGCACAAGCAGGAAGCTGCTGAGTTTATTAACTGGTTTACCAACAGCGTAGAGTGCAACGAGATCCTTCTTGGTGAGAGAGGTATTCCGATCAGCACAGAAGTAGCAGAAGCTATTAAGCCAATGGTAGATGAGAAGTCCGCGTTAATCTTTGATTATATTGATAAGGTTTCTGAGATTGCAGAGCCTATTGATGATCCGGATCCAACAGGCAAGGGCGAAATCGAGGCAATCGGCAAGACTACGGTAGAAGATGTTCGCTACGGCGATGTAACAGCGGAAGAGGCGGCAGAAAGCTTTACCTCTCAGTCTGCTTCTATCTTAAGTCAGGCTCAGTAATTTACTGAACAGTTAAGAAATATAAATGAAATCGGCTTGTCCCAGGGACAAGCCGGTTCCATCATTGAGAAGATGTAAAATAAAGTCAAGAATAAGTCTGGAGGGGATAAAATGAAGAATACTACCAATCCCCCGAAGAGAAAAAAGACACTGGCACAGGCCATGAACACACAGAAGGTGGCAGGATATGTATTTACCCTTCCCTTCATTATCGGCTTTTTAGCTTTTTTGGCCCTGCCCATGATTTTATCTTTCGGGTTTTCATTTACAAAATACAGTATCCTTGAGTCACCGGAATTTATTGGGTTGGATAATTACATAACCATGTTTACTGGCGATTCAAAATTCTGGAAGGTTTTCGGAGTTACGCTTTACTATGTTATTTTCTCAGTGCCGCTGAGACTGATTATGGCTCTTATTGTGGCCCTGCTTCTGGTAAAGAGCAGCAAGCTGTCCGGCTTTTACCGCGCTGTCTTTTATCTTCCATCCATCATCGGCTCCAGTGTGGCTGTTGCCATTTTGTGGAAGAGAATGTTTGCCAGCGACGGTGTTATTAACGCACTGCTGCAGACAGTTGGCATTAACTGCGAGATTGCATGGCTGGGACGTGAGAGCACAGCTATCTGGACTCTGATTATTCTGGCTGTATGGCAGTTCGGTTCTTCTATGCTTATCTTCCTTTCTGGATTAAAGCAGATTCCAGTCAGCCTTTATGAGGCAGCCACAGTGGATGGCGCTACAGGAATTCAGAGATTCTTTAAGATTACTCTTCCTATGCTGACACCAACTATTTTCTTTAACCTGATTAACCAGCTGATCAACGGCTTTATGGCATTTACACAGAGCTACATTATCACTCAAGGCAAACCGAGAGACAGCACACTGTTCTACACGGTTTATATGTACCAGAACTCCTTTACCTATAATAAAATGGGATATGGCTGTGCAATGGCATGGTTTATGGTTCTGGTAGTAGGTATTTTAACATTGATACTGTTCAAATCTCAGAAATACTGGGTATATTACGAATCAGAAGGGTGATAAGGTATGAAACAGGGATATAAAGAAAAAAGAATGGTTCTCACAGTGATATATCATGTATTTACCTTACTCTTTGCTTTGGTTATGATATATCCTGTTGTATGGATGATTTTAGGATCCTTTAAGGACTCTAATGAGATTTTCCAGCAGGCACAGAAACTGCTTCCCGATTCTTTTAAACTTACTAACTATGAAGTAGGATGGCAGGGATTTGCCGGATACAGTTTCGGTATCTTCTTTAAAAACTCATTTATCATCGCAGGTCTGTCTACAATCGGCGCCGTGATTTCCTCCGCTATTGTAGCTTACGGATTTGCCAGATGCGAATTCAAGTTCAAAGGGTTCTGGTTTGCATGTATGCTTCTTGCTATGATGTTGCCGTTCCAGATGATCATGATTCCGCAGTACATTGTATTTAATAAAATCGGCTGGGTAGGAAGCTACCTTCCAATTATTGTACCACAGTTCTTTGGACAGGGCTTTTTCATCTTCCTTAACGTACAGTTTATCAAAGGTATTCCTATTGATCTGGACGAGGCGGCAAGAATGGATGGATGCAGCATTTACAGCATCTTTCCAAGAATTATCCTTCCATTGATCAAGCCTTCACTGGTAACCAGCGCTATTTTCTCCTTCATGTGGAGATGGGATGACTTTATGTCAGCTCTGATTTACTTAAGTGATCCATACACATATCCAGTCAGCTATGCATTGAAGATGTTCTCAGATCCTACAGCAGGATCTGACTGGGGCGCTATGTTCGCTATGGCTACATTGTCCCTGATCCCAATTTTCTTCATCTTCCTTACCATGCAGAAGTATCTGGTAGAAGGTATTGCGTCTACAGGTATCAAAGGCTAATTCCTATAAGGAGCACTGCAAAACAAAAATGCTCTTGTTATCTTCTTTAAAGTGGAATATGATAACAATAAGAGACTGGATTTTGCAGTGCTCCCTATTTTTGTTTACATAGACAGGAAAAGGAAACAGACATGCTGTAAACTTATGAAGCAAGGAGACAGACTATGGAATTTACAAAAAACAGAATTAAAATCATTCTAAGCACCTTGGAGGAATTGTGCTGGAAAAAGACGGTTCCCCTGACTGAGGTGAAAAGAAGTCCGGGAAACTACAGCTTTGGAAAAACATTCAGGAAAGAGGATTTTTCCTGGGAAGAGTACAGAGCAGACCAGACCTGGGGAGGCACAGATAAGCACTACTGGTTCCTGGCTTACGCCGGGACCTCACACGGCATGTTAGGCCAGCCTTTGTTGGCTGTGTTAGGAACAGGGGCTGATGACATCTGGAATACAGATAACCCTCAGATTTTGGCTTACTGCAATGGACAGTTGACGGCAACTATGGATATGAATCACCAGGAGATGCTTCTGACAGACTGCCTCAAGGAAGGCGACGTCTTTGAACTGGCTTTCTACGCTTATTCAAACAGCCCCTGGGAGAGCAATTTCTTTCATCTTAAGACTGCTGTGCCGGATGAGGAGGTTATAGGGCTTTATTATGATATGAAGGTAGTGTATGAGGCGGCAGAACTTCTGGAGGATGAGGATCTGGAATGTCAGGAGGCCATAGAGGTTTTAAATACCTGTGTAAATCTCCTGGATCTGCGGCAGACAGGATCGCCGGAGTTTTACGCTTCCGTACGTCAGGCCAGGGAATATATCAATAAGGAATACTATGATAAGAGACCGGAGTCTCCTGTAACCGTTCACAGCATTGGCCATACCCATATTGATGTGGCCTGGAAATGGCCTCTTCGTCAAACCAGACAGAAGACTGTCCGCAGCTTCCAAACCGTTCTTAATCTCATGGACCGGTATCCGGAGTACAAGTTTATGTCCAGCCAGCCTCAGCTGTATCAGTTTGTGAAGGAGGAGGCGCCCTGGATTTTTGAAAAAATTAAAGAGAAGGTAAAGGAAGGACGCTGGGAGGCAGAGGGAGCTATGTGGCTGGAACCGGACTGCAATCTTTCATCCGGTGAATCTCTGGTTCGCCATGTTCTTTATGGAACCAGATTCTTTGAGGAGGAATTAGGAGCTGCTCCCAATGAGGTGTTATGGCTTCCTGACGTATTTGGATACAGCGCGGCTCTGCCTCAGATTATGCGCCAGTTTGGACTGAAATATTTTATGACCACGAAACTGGGCTGGAATGACCATAACCAGTTTCCTTATGATACCTTTACCTGGCAGGGAATTGACGGCAGTCAGGTGCTGACCCATCTGATTACAACGAAGAATTACGATAAGGGAAAAAGACAGATGGGAAGAGCTGCCTTTAACACTACATATAACGGGCTTCAGAATCCAAGCCAGATTATGGGAACCTGGCAGAGATACCAGAATAAACAGGTAAGCAGAGATCTTCTCACCTGCTACGGCTATGGAGACGGCGGCGGCGGCCCAACGGCGCAGATGTTGGAACAGGACAGGAGACTGGCAAAAAGCGTGGCCCGCTGTCCCAAAACAGAGCAGACCTTTGTGAAAGACTTCTTCCATATTCTGGAGCGAAATCTTAACGGCAAATATCTTCCTGTATGGAACGGTGAGCTGTATTTAGAGTATCACCGTGGGACCTATACTTCTATTGCCGAAAATAAGAAAAACAACAGAAAGTGTGAGTTTCTCAACCAGGATGCAGAGTTTTTCTCTGTGCTGGCAGGAGACAGAACAGCCTATCCGGCCGGGGAACTGGAGGAGAACTGGAAGCTGCTTTTGCTGAATCAGTTTCATGATATTTTGCCGGGATCTTCCATTAAAGATGTGTATGAGGATTCTGACAAACAATACGCTCAGATCCGCAATTCTGATGAGAAAATAATTTCTGAGGCTATGAAGACTATGGCGGACATGGTTCATGAGGAAGGTGCGGAGAAGGGAATTGTTCTCTGGAATACCTTAAGCTTCCATAGAACCTCTCTTTTGGCCTTAGATGAACCGGTTTCCGTTAAAGCTGTGTCTCAGAAAGGCGCAGATGGAAGGTATTATTATCTGGTTGACGCTCCCGCCAAGGGCATGGAGGTTCTGGCCGGCGGCGTCAAGGAAACAGAAGAAAGACCTTCTGTGCTGTCTCAGATCAGAACAGATGAGACGGGCCGTCCAACAGGTTTCAGAACTCCGTTTTATCAGGTGGAATTTGCCGGCAACGGTGAATTTGACAGGATTGTAGATTTGGAAGAAGAAAGAAGTCTCCTTCAAAACGGCCGGAGAGGAAATCAGATTCGGGTATTCGAGGACAGACCTTTGGAATTTGACGCCTGGAATATTGAGGAATACTACAGGGAGAAAAGCTGGAGCTTTGATGATGTGCAGGCCTTTGAAATACTGGAAAATGGTCCGGTAAGAGGCTGTGTTTATCTGAAAAGACAGTTTATGGAATCCACACTGGAGCAATACATTTATTTTTACGCTCATACAAAGAGAATTGACTTTAAGACAATTTTGGATTGGAGACAGCATCAGCTGCTGGTTAAGGCAGAGTTCCCTGTTGACATTCTTGCCAATGAGGCTACTTATGAAATTCAGTTTGGAAATGTAAAACGTCCCACTCACAAAAACACTACCTGGGATCAGGCCAGATTTGAAGTCTGCGCTCATAAGTGGGCCGATTTGTCTGAGGCGGGGTATGGGGTGGCTCTTCTCAATGACTGCCGTTATGGATATGATATCCATGATTCCGTTATGGGGCTGACTTTGCTGAAGTCAGGAATCTTCCCTAATCCAGATGCGGATCAGGGAGTCCATGAATTTACCTATTCTCTGTATCCTCACCAGGGAGATTTCCGCACAGGCTCTGTAATAAGAGAGGCCTATGATCTGAATTGTCCTCTTTATGGAATGACGGAACAGACCGGACAAAAGAAGACCTATTCCTTCTTAACCATTGGAGAAGAAAATGTTCTTGCCGAGACCGTAAAGCAGGCGGAGGACGGCCAGGGAATCATTGTCCGCCTTTACGAAGCCTGGGGAAAGAGAACCAGAGTACATGCAGCCTTTGACGAACCGTGGAAGATAGAAGAATGTGATCTGGCGGAGAAGGCTGGACGAATCCTAGCTGAAAATGAAAAGACCGCAGTTTTTGAGATTAAGCCTTATGAGATTAAAACGCTGCGATTAAGCAGATCAAAGAAGGGGGAATAAGATATGTATAATATATTGGAATACGGGGCAAAGGGAGACGGCGTTACAAATGACGCAAAGGCCATTCAGAGTGCCGTAGATGCCTGCAGCCAGGCCGGAGGCGGAGTGGTTTTATTTCCCGGAGGACATGTGTATAATTCCGGATATGTAATCTTAAAATCCAATGTGGAGGTTCATCTGGAAATGGGAGCTGTGTGGAAGGCCAGCGACCATCTGGAGGACTACTACCCCCTTAGAAATAACGGCCATATTACAGCCCATGAATCAGGACTTCCTTCCTATTTGAACAGCGAGTATGCCGGAAAACCGTTCCACGCTTTTATTTACGCCTACCAGGAGGAGAATATCTGCATCTCCGGACGGGGAACCATTGATGCCAATGAAAAGATTTTCTACGGTGATGATTCCGGCTACCATATTGAAGGATCTTACTATCCAAGAATTCCCCTTATGCTTTTGGAGGCCGTAAATCATCTGACCATTACCGGTGTAAAATTAATAAACTGTGCCTTCTGGACCGTTCATCTGGTAGGATGTCAGGATGTGCTCATTGACGGCATCCGCCTGATTAACAATCTGAAGATGGCAAATTCTGACGGAATTGATCCGGATCACTGCCGGAATGTGCGTATTTCCAACTGCCATATTGAGTGCGGCGATGATGCTATTGTTCTTAAGAATTCCGGGGACTATAAAAAGTACGGTCCCTGTGAGAATATTGTGGTATCCAACTGCACTCTCATTTCTACCAGTGCGGCTATTAAATTTGGTACAGAGGGAGAGTCGGATTTCCGAAACGTGTTGGTGACCAACTGCTGTATTTCCAGAAGCAACAGAGGAATCTCCATTCAGATCAGGGACTGCGGCAATGTGGAGAATGTGATTTTCTCCAACATCCGCATTGAAACCAGAAGATTTTCTCATGAGTGGTGGGGCAGGGCTGAGGCCATTTGTCTGACCTCTATTGACAGAAAGCCAGGGGTGAAGGCTGGAAAGATTAAAAACGTCCGCTTCCAGAATATTACCTGTGAGGGAGAAAATGGAATTTTCCTTCGCGGCAGCGACGACAACTTTATTGAAGATATTTCCTTTGAGAATATCAGCCTGGTTTTGGAGAAAAATTCCAAGTGGGAAATTGAAGGCTATGATATCAGGCCGTGTCAGGGGGATGGCAATCTGCGCCGGAAGATCTGCGGTGTGTATGGAGAATACGCGAAAAATCTGACCTTTAAAAATGTAAAAGTAGAGGCCAGAGAATCTATTTTGCCTTACTATGATAAGGAGATGGAATTTAAGGATACGGACAATGTAAGTATTCAGTAAAACAGAAACAAAAGCTGTCCGTTGGATGGCAAAAGGTTTCTGATAAACAAGGTGCAGGAGAAAACAGCGATGGTAAAAGTTGGAATTGTAGGATGCGGAGGGATTGCGGGAAATCATGCCCGCGCCCTTCAGAATATAGATGATGTAAGTCTGTCTGCTTTCGCGGATATCCGCAGGGAACGGGCTCAGACCTTTTCCCAGGTCTACAGAGAAGGAAAGGCAGGAGTCTACGGCAGCCTGGAGGAGATGTTGGATCAGGAGAACCTGGATGTGGTTCATGTATGTACTCCTCATTATCTTCATGTGCCAATGACGGTTCTGGCGCTGAAGAAAGGCTGCGATGTGTTTATGGAAAAGCCTCCGGCTATTTCCAGGGAGCAGTTTCAGGCACTGACGGAAGCGGAGCTTCAATGGGGAAAGGAAATAGGAGTATGCTTCCAGAATCGGTACAATGAGACTACAAAGAAAGCGGATGAGCTTCTTATACAGGGGAAGATCGGAACGGTCCGGGCAGCCAGAGCTTTTGTCACCTGGAACAGAACAGCGGATTATTATAAAAAAAGCGGCTGGAGAGGAAGCTGGGAGACAGAAGGAGGAGGGGCTTTGATTAATCAGTCCATCCATACTCTGGATCTGTTGGTTCATTTCTTAGGGAAACACCGTCAGGTGGAGGCTTCCATGGCCAATCACCACTTAAAAGGGGTGATTGAAGTGGAAGATACGGTGGAGGCTTATATTAGCTTTGAGAAAGCGGTAGGATGTTTTTACGCCACAACTGCCTATGGGGCTGACAGACCTGTACTCATTGAACTGGAGGGAGAAAAGGGCCGAATGCGCCTGGAAGATACCAAGCTTTATGTTTCCATGGCTGACGGAGAGGAAGAGGAGTACTCCTTAAAAAGGCGGGAGATATTCGGAAAGTCCTACTGGGGAGACGGACATCAGGCCTGTATTTCAGACTTTTACCGATGCAGAAGGCAGGGGCTGCCTTATCAGAACAGCCTGGAGTCTACAGCAGCAACCTTTGAGCTGATGATGGATATCTATGAATCAGCTAAGAAAATAAAATAACAGACGGTTAGGCAAAAAGTGTCCGGAAGAGGGAATGCCGCAGATGCTCCTTCTTCCGGACACTTTTTTGTCTGCCACACCATAGGAAAGGAGAATGTTTCGGCGAATGAACAAATATGGTTGAGAAGTAGACAAAAGTCGGTTATAATTCATTACTATGGAAGCTCTGCCGCCCAATTTCAAAAGTATGGGCAGTGTATCCAACACTGGATGCATGGAGATTTGCTGTGAAATAAAAGGAGTCATATATGACAGATAAAATAAAAAGCGTTTCAGCTGTTTTATGCGTATTGTGCGTCTTTGTGTTTCTCTCCTGGCAGGCTGGAGGAAATCATCCTCTGCCCGAAAGGCTGGAACACTTATCTGTACAATCGGCTCACACCCTATGGCAGTCTGACCATTTAGATCAAATGCCTGACAGTATAAATGCCTCGTTATTTACCAAAGAGACTTACCGCAGCCGTTTGAAAAACAGAACATTTAAAGCGTCGCGCTGCATGCCTGCTTTTTTCCTTATAGTGGTGTGCTGCTGTCTGTGGAAAATAATAGAAAGCACTTTTGCGGTGTATATGAGGTCTCATTGCCGCCCTATGATACAGGTTCCGTACCAATTGACCGTTCAGCATAAAAAAGATGGGAAAAAATCGGATTTTGCCGATGTACCAATGTTATGACTGAAAAGAGAAAAGGACTTAAAAAGAAATCAGGTGGTATAAATGAAACGAATCATTGCTTTTATGAAGAACCAGCCTCCCAGCCGTCTGATTACGCTGGGATTTGCGGCTGTGATTTTACTGGGAGCCTGCTTGCTCTCAATGCCGTTTTCTGTTAAAGAAGGAGCAGAGGTTAAGTTTATTGACGCGCTGTTCACCTCTACCAGCGCGGTTTGCGTTACGGGGCTTATCGCCATTGATACGGCTGATCATTTTACTCCAATTGGTCAGGGGATTGTAGCCGCTTTGATACAGATAGGAGGTCTGGGAGTTACCTCTGTGGGAGTGGGGGTGATTATTGCCGCCGGCAAGCGTGTCAGCATAAAAAGCCGGCTTCTGGTAAAGGAGGCTCTAAATATTGACAATTATACAGGGATTGTAAAACTTGTAAAATCTGTACTGCTTCTCACCTTATGTTTTGAATCGATCGGTGTGGTTTTAAGCTTTCTTGTGTTCAGCCAGGATTACGCTCCCCTTCACGCTCTGGGAATCAGTGTTTTTCATTCCATTGCAGCCTTTAATAATTCCGGATTCGATATTCTTGGAGGTCTTCGGAATCTGATTCCTTATCAGACTAATATACTGCTGAATCTGACAACCGCGTTCCTGATTATTTTCGGCGGCTTAGGATTTCTTGTAATATTGGAAATTCTTAAATACCGGAAATTTAAGAAACTGTCTTTGCATTCAAAGGTGGTAATTACAACAAGTGCAGTTTTGATCGTGGCAGGTACCATTCTTTTGAAAATGACAGAGGATATTACCTGGATGGGAGCTTTCTTCCAGAGTGTTTCAGCCAGGACGGCAGGATTTTCTACTTATCAGATAGGAAGCTTTACCAATGCCGGACTATTTGTTTTGTGTATTTTGATGTTTATTGGAGCATCACCTGGATCAACTGGAGGCGGTATTAAAACCAGTACCTTTTTTATTCTTATTCAGGCGGCAAAAAGTGTGTGCGCTCAGGGACCGGTTCACGCCTTTCACCGCAATATATCTGCTCAGAATATCTCAAAGGCCTGTATGATTACCATTCTGTCAGGAGGCGTGGTTTGTGCGGCCACGTTCCTTATGTGTCTTCTGGAGCCGGAATGCACCTTTCTCCAGCTGCTGTTTGAGGTAGTGTCCGCTTTTGGAACCGTGGGCTTGTCAACGGGAATCACTCCTGGTCTCAGCGTAGCTGGAAAGCTGGTAATTATTCTGGTAATGTTTACCGGACGGTTAGGAGCTGTTACGCTGCTGAGTATGTGGGCGGTCCGGAAAGAACCTAATGTGAGATATTCAGAAGAGACAGTTGCTATTGGATAATTTTGTTTGTATATAGAAAGGGAAAAAAATGAAAAAGAATCAGGAAACAGCATATGGAATTATTGGACTGGGGCGTTTTGGCTCCTCACTGGCGGTTACCCTGGCGGAAGCCGGTCAGGAAGTGATTGTGATTGATAAAGATGAAAATAAAGTAAAAGAAATGCGTCAGTATACAGAATATGCTTTTGTAGCAGATAACTTAAGTATGGAAGCTTTGAGAGAAGCGGGAATTCAAAACTGTGATGTGGTTGTTGTGTGCATCGGACAGCAGGTAGATGTGAGCATTTTAACCACTATGAGCGTTATAGAATTAGGGGTTTCCAGGGTTATTTCAAAAGCGGTAAGTTTTGAGCAGGGAGCGGTTCTGAAACGCCTTGGAGCAGAAGTGGTATATCCGGAACGGGATATGGCCCTGCGTCTGGGAAGAAGGCTTTTGTCCAATAATTTCCTGGATTACGTAACCCTGTGTAATAACATTGAAATACGTCAGATTCAGATCCCCAGCCGCCTCATTGGGCGAAGCGTGGAGGAAATAGGAATTCGTCAGAAGTACAAGCTGAATATTATCGCTATTGAGAATGGAGATGAGACTGATATTGAGGTAATGCCTAATTATCGGTTCCAAAAAGAAGATATTATAGTGGTAATTGGAAAAGTAGATAATATTGACGCCTTTGAGAAAGCGTTTTAGTGGGGAATGAATCGATGGATGTATCATTAACATTTCTTTTAAATGAGATGTGCAAAACCCCTATTCTGCTTATTTCTGTATTGTTTACCTTAGGCGTAATATTTGTCAATGGCTGGACGGACGCGCCAAATGCAATCGCCACCTGTGTTACGACCCGCTGTTTAAGCCCCCGCAAGGCGATTATGATGAGCGCTGTATTTAATTTCTTCGGTGTATTCATTATGACGCAGATTAACAGTTCTGTTGCGTCAACGATCAGCAATATGGTAGATTTTGGGGACAGTACTCAAAATGCGCTGATTGCTCTCTGCGCTGCTTTGCTGTCCATTGTGGTTTACAGTGTAGCCGCTTCCCATTTTGGGATACCAACAAGTGAAAGCCACAGTCTTATTGCAGGCCTGTCCGGGGCAGCTATGGCTATTCAGCATGGAATTGAAGGAATTAACGGCCAGGAATGGATTAAAGTAATCTATGGACTTGTGCTCAGCCTGCTATTGGGATTTGCTACTGGATGGGTTGTATGTAAACTGATTACTATTATCTGTCGAAATATGGACCGGCGAAAGGCTAATGGTTTCTTTGGCTTTGCTCAGATTGTGGGAGCAGCAGCTATGAGCTTTATGCATGGGGCTCAGGATGGCCAGAAATTCATTGGAGTCCTGTTCCTTGGAGTGGCGTTTGCCAATGGACAGAACTCTGTCAGCGGGATGGAAATCCCTGTATGGCTGATGATGCTGTGCAGCATTGTTATGGCCCTTGGAACCAGTGTAGGCGGTGAAAAAATAATCAAATCCGTTGGAATGGATATGGTAAAGCTGGAGCGGTACCAGGGATTTGCGGCAGACTTGTCCGGAGCCTTGTGCCTGTTGTATTCCAGCCTGCTGGGAATTCCTGTGTCAACAACTCATACAAAAACCAGCGCTATTATGGGTGTTGGAGCTGTTAAGAGGATTTCAGCTATTAATTTCGGAGTTGTAAGGGACATGATGCTTACCTGGATTTTCACGTTTCCTGGCTGCGGATTAATCAGCTTTGCTATGGCTAAATTATTTATGTACCTGTTTGGATAAATGGAGGAATGACAATGTCAAAGAAACAGGATGAGTTTTATTTTAATAATTTTATTGAGTGCGCGGAATTTTCCTGTCAGGCGGCGTATTTGCTGAAAAATATTCTTAGAGATTTTAAGCCGGAAAATATGGAAAAAACACTAAGTGACATACATGCAATCGAACATGGGGCCGACGACAAGAAGCATCAGATGACAGACAAGCTGGCCAGGGCGTTTATTACGCCTATTGAGCGGGAGGATATTGTATCTCTAAGCCATAATATAGATGAGCTGACAGATAAGATTGAGGAAGTATTTATCCGAATTTACATTAATAATGTCAGGACCATAAAGCGGGAAGCAATGCAGATGCTGGATATTGTAATTCAGTGCTGTGAAGAGGTATGCAGCCTGATGAAGGAGTTTGCTAACTTTAAAGTTTCCAAGGAGTTAAAAAATCATATTATCCGTATTAATTCTCTGGAAGAAGAGGCGGATCAGCTGTATATTGCCAGCATGAGAAAATTACATACGGAAACACAGGATGTATTGGAAGTGCTTGCCTGGAGAGAAATATACAGTTATCTGGAGAAGTGCGCGGACGCGTGTGAGCATGTAGCGGATGTAGTTGGAAGCGTGGTTATGAAAAATTCATAGGTTGGGTTGAGATTACAAGAAAAATGCCTGTGACTGCAAATAAAAAGCAGCACTGCAAAGAGTGGATGACACAAACAGGATTCATTCTTTGCAGTGCTGTTTTCATTTATAAAATTTCTTTGGAATGGCAGCTCACAAATGTGGAGAAAAAGTCTCCGGCGCTTATGGGCTTTGAATAATAATATCCCTGTCCGAAATCACAGCCCAGGTTTTTGATCAGCTGTTCGTCCTCTTTCGTCTCCACCCCTTCGGCCACAGTGGAAATTCCCAGTTTCTTGGTAAGCTGGACAATTTGCTCCATAATTACTTTTGGACGATGGCGTTCAGCAGCAGAAACTTTCTGGAGAAAACCTCTGTCCAGTTTCAGTTCGTCTATGGAAAGATTACCCAAAATATTCAGGGATGAATAGCCGCTTCCGAAATCATCCATGGAGATACGAAAGCCCTTTGCCTGAAGAAGCTCTATTTTTTGGTTCAGCTCTTCCACATTTTCCATGGCAAGACCTTCCAGGATTTCAAGGGTAATGAGACTGGCTGGTATTTGGTATTTGTCTACCATTTTGCTCAGGGTTTCCACATAGTCTTTTTCGTAGAAAAGAAGTTTTGACTGATTGACGGAGATGGGAACAGGAGCATAGCCCTGATCCATCCACTGGCGGAGATAGATGCATACCTGTTCTGCCATATACAGATCCAGTTTGGAACAGAATCCGTTTTGTTCGAACAGAGGAATAAACTGATCGGGATAAATGGTTTTTCCTTCCAACGTGATCCACCGGACCAAGGCCTCCGCTCCTCCAAGGAGTCCCGTTTTTAAGTTTATTTTAGGCTGCAGATACAGACGGAATTCTTTATCCCGAAGAGCCTGGTGCATATGTGTTTCAATATAATTTTCCAGCTCCTCCTGTATGTGAACCTGGGTATTGTAAAACCATACATTGTTCTGATAGGAACCTTTGGAGGCCTCCAAAGCAAACAGGGAGTGGGTCATAACCGTATCCGCTGTGGAATGATCGTTTTCCAGAATTACAACACCGCAGTACATAAGAAGGCGGTAATTGCTGCTGCTGTATATGGAGGCCCCGCTGATTTCATTCATAATCGTTTCCAAACGAAGCTGAATCAGGTTTTTACTGGCTGTGGTCATATACAGATAGAACATGTCTGCAGAATCACGGCAGAAAAATTCCTCCTCACCCAGATGGCTCTCCAGAGTTCGTTTAATGTAGCATAGAAGCTGATCAGCCTGCTCCTTGCCGAATATTTCATTGATAAATTTAAACTGCCGTATATTCAGGGCAGCTACACAGCCCCCGGACTGTTCCTGAAGCAGGTTGTTAAGTTTCATGGAAAAATAAGCCATATTGTCCGCTCCTGTTACAGGATCATGGTAGGCGGCACGGATAAGCTGTTTTTTGTCAAGTACTTTTCCCTGAAAAAAGCGTCGGAATTCCCTTTTTTCAGCAAGGGATTTTCCCTGCCTTCAGCGGGCATTATGCATCCCTGCGCATGAGGGCGTGCTCCATTCGGTAGCTTTTC
>DXFU01000062.1 GCA_019114305.1 Candidatus Hungatella pullicola
AAGGGGGAACCTGCTTCGTTTTTTTGGAAGGAAGAAGAAAAGAGAGAGAATATGCGCGAGTGGCTCAGTTGGTGGAGTACAACCTTGCCAAGGTTGGGGTCGCGGGTTCGAGTCCCGTCTCGCGCTCTATATCAGTCGGATTTCCGTGGGGAGTCCGGCTTTTTTATAATATTTTCTTACTTTTTTTGTCATTTCTGTACACATTTTGAAGAATGTGATAGAATAACAAGAAAAGGAGGAGGAGAATATGAACAAAGTAATAACCATCAGCCGCGAATTCGGCAGCGGAGGCCGTGAATTAGGTGTGAAGCTGGCACAGACTTTAGGAATTTCGTTTTATGATAAAGAGCTGATTTCCATGGCAGCGGATGAAAGTGATATTTCTGAGGAGGCTTTTCTTCATTATGATGAGAATATGCCTTTTGTACAGGACCCTTTGGACAGGCATTTTTATTCCCCGTTTTCCTCTGTTTATGAGGTTCCTATGTCAGATCAGCTTTTTTTCGCTCAGTCCAGAGTAATTAAGCGTCTTGCAGAACAGGGCCCCTGTGTGATTGTTGGCCGCTGTGCTGACATGGTTTTAGATGACAGCATTAATTTATTTATATATGCCAAGATGAAAAGCAGGATAAAAAGAATGAATTCTTTGGAGACAGGAGTAGCTCCGGAACAGATGGAAAGCAGAATCCGTGATGTGGACAGAAAGCGAAAGGACTATTATCAGTATTACACCGGAAATGAATGGGGAAAGGCCCAGAATTATCATCTTTGTCTGGAAAGCGGACTGGTAGGAGTTGACGGTTGTCTGAAAGCAGTTTTGGCTTATTTGGAGGGATTGAATCAGCAGTGAGGAAATTTGCAAAGTCAAGATACAGGATCGGGCTGTTTTTGTTGATTTTTATGTTGGGAACTGTAGTAGGAACGCCTGGGCCGGGATATGCGAAAGAAGAGGTCGGACCGGGGGTGGGACAGCCTGCTTCAACCAATGGAGTTTCCATTTACGTAAGTAAACTTTCGAAAACCCTGACTTTGAGTCAGAATGGAAAAGAAATAGGAACTTATCCTGTTTCTATTGGAAGCAAGTCCCTGGAAGGGGATAAGGAAATAGAGGGGGATTTGAGAACGCCAAGCGGTGAATTCTATGTCTGCACAAGAAATGATAAAAGCATCTGTTATCTGGCCTTGGGCTTGTCCTATCCTTCTATTTCTGACGCAGAGAGAGGCTATGAGCAGGGATTGATTACGGAGACGGAGAGAGATGAAATCATCCGCGCCAACAATGCAGGAGAACAGCCGCCTTGGAACACAGCTTTGGGAGGAGCCATAGAGATTCACGGGGAAAGAAATCCCAATGGAAGTACCCAGGGATGTGTAGCTGTAGATAATGATGTTATGGATATTTTATGGCAGTACTGTAATTTGGGAGTACCGGTAACTATAGGTCCATAGCTTATGAGAAAAAGATCTGTTTTTGACAAAGAGAAGTCTTTGAGCAAAAACAGATCTTTTCATATGAGAAGCTTTATACTATAATAATTAGCATTATATCTACAAAATTATGGTATTTTTAAATAAGAGGAGTGCAGGACAATGGAATTTGCAAGGAGAATGGAACGGTTTGGGGAAGGAATTTTTTCTGCTCTGTATGAAATAAAAAAGGAAAAAGAAGGAAGAGGAGAACGGGTAATAGATTTAAGTGTGGGGGCTCCCAATATTCCACCGGCAAAGCATATTATCGATGCCTTATGTACAGCAGCCGCAAAGCCTGAAAACTATATTTACGCCATTAATGATAAACAGGCATTGTTGGAAGCGGCTGCTTTTTGGTATAAAAGAAGGTATGGCGTAACTCTGGATCCATCCAGTGAAATTTGCTCTTTGTTAGGTTCTCAGGAGGGATTGTCTCATATTGCTCTTACCATTGCAGATGAGGGGGATGTTGTGCTGGTGCAGAATCCCTGTTATCCTGTTTTTGGGGATGGTCCTTTATTGGCTGGCGCCAGCCTTTCTTATATGCCCCAAAGGAAGGAAAATGGGTATTTGGTAGATTTTGATATGATTCCCCAGGATATAGCCCAAAAAGCAAAGCTTATGGTGATTTCTTATCCTAATAATCCTACAGCTGCCATGGCAGATGATGGGTTTTATGAAAGACTGATTGCATTTGCAAAGAAATATGATATTATTGTACTTCACGACAATGCGTACAGCGAACTGGTTTTTGACGGAAGAACCTGCAAAAGTTTTTTGTCCTATCAGGGAGCGAAAGATGTGGGGGTGGAGTTTAATTCTCTTTCTAAGACATATGGGCTGGCAGGGGCGAGAATTGGTTTTTGCCTGGGAAATGCCCAGGTAGTGGAAAAACTGAAGACTCTTAAGTCTAATATGGATTATGGGATGTTTCTTCCCATCCAGGAAGCAGCTATTGCGGCTATAACAGGAGACCAGTCCTGTGTGGAAGCTACAAGAATGGCATATCAGAGAAGGCGTGATGCTCTCTGCGACAGTATGACAAAAGTCGGATGGCCTATGGAAAAACCGGCGGCAACCATGTTTGTATGGGCTAAAATTCCGGAAAAATTTGAAAATTCCATGGAATTTGCCATGGAGCTGGTCAATAGGGCCGGAGTTCTGGTAACTCCAGGAAGCGCTTTTGGAACATTGGGAGAAGGATATGTTCGTCTGGCTTTGGTTCGTGATGAGGAAGAACTGATTCAGGCAGCCAGTCAGATTGAGGACAGCGGGATTCTGAGATGAAAAGACGGGCAATATGGACGGGAGTCCTGATTTTATATACTTTATTTGTGTTTTCAAATTCTATGGATCCTTCTGACGTTTCATCCCAGGAAAGCAGTTATGTACTTTCTGTGGTTCAGAATTTTCTGGATCCAATGGGCTGGGCAATTCCCGTTACAGAACACGTCATAAGAAAAACAGCTCATTTTTTGGAATACTCAGGAATGGGAGGACTGCTGTATTTCTCTCTCCGATCATGGGAATTGCCAAGATATTCTACGCTTCTTCTCTATTGTCTCATAGGATTTTTGATTCCGTTTTGTGACGAGACCATACAGCTGTTTGCAGAGGGGCGGTCCGGACAGATCAGTGATGTCTGGCTGGACATAAGCGGCGTGATTTTTGGAAGCTTATTATGCTGTTTTGCTGTTTGGGCGAAAAAAAATTTAATAAAAAAGGGTTGAAGAAGGAATGAAATGTAATTATAAAATAGTTCTGGCATATGATGGAAGCAGATACGATGGATGGCAGAAGCAGGGGAATACGGATAACACCATTCAGGGAAAGCTGGAGGCTGTGATTGGCCGGATGCTTGGGGAAGCTGTGGAGGTATGCGGTTCCGGAAGAACTGACGCAGGAGTCCACGCTTTGGCTCAGACAGCTAATTTTCATGGAGAGACATCTATGACAGAGGGAGAAATCAAGGATTATCTTAATCGGTATCTTCCGGAAGATATAGGTATCTTGTCCGTGGAAAAGATATCTCCCCGATTTCACAGCCGTCTCAGCGCCTGTGAGAAAACATATCTTTACCAGATAGAAACTGGGAAGAAGGCGAATGTATTTGAGCGGAAGTATGTTTACTGCCTTGGAAAAACCCTGGATCTGGAGCGGATGCGCCGGGGAGCGGCTTTGCTGCTGGGAGAGAGGGACTTTAAAAGCTTTTGTTCAAATAAACGGATGAAAAAGTCTACCATCAGAAATCTTATTTCTATTTCCATAGAGGAAAAGGGAAGCAAGGTTTTGATTCGATACAGAGGGAATGGATTCCTTTATAATATGGTGAGAATTCTGACAGGAACCTTGATTGAAATAGGCCTGGGCGATAGAAAGGCAGAGGATGTAATCAGAATTTTAGAAAAAAAAGACAGAGCGGCAGCCGGTCCTACAGCGCCCGCTCAGGGGCTTTTCCTGGAGAAGGTAGAGTATAAGGGGAAGGATTCATAAAACATAAAAACAAAGGCAAGGGAGCGCTATGACTGATTTTTTAGTAAAGAGATTTGTAAAAAATTTTGAGCAGACAGAAGATCCTAAGGTGCGTACCAGGTATGGAATGATGGCCAGCATGGTGGGAATATGGTGCAATGTTATTTTATTTGGAGCAAAACTTATAGTTGGGATTATTCTCAACAGTATTTCTGTTATGGCGGATGCTTTTAACAATCTGTCCGATGCAGCTTCCTCGATTGTAGGGTTTGTGGGAGTCCGCATGGCTGGAAAACCGGCAGATGAAGAGCACCCCTTTGGACATGGGCGTATTGAATACATTGCGGCCTTTATTGTAGCGTTTTTAGTGATTCAGGTAGGATTTTCTCTGCTGAAAACTTCAGTGGGAAAAATCTTTCATCCGGAAGTAATGACCTTCAGCGCTGTTTCTGTTGGAATCCTTTTAGGGTCTGTGGCTGTTAAGCTGTGGCTGGGATTGTTTAACAGAAAACTTGGGAAAAAAATCAATTCTTCTGTTATGCTGGCCACGGCAGCTGATTCTATGGGAGATGTGGGGGCTACTTCCGCAACGATTCTGTCTCTTTTCGTGTATGGAATTTCAGGAGTCAATATAGATGGAATCGTGGGTACTATTGTATCCCTTCTGGTTTTGTGGGCGGGCGTCAATATTGCCAAGGATACCCTGGCTCCTCTTATTGGAGAACCGGTAGATAGAGATGTCTATCAGAAGATTACGGAGTTTGTGGAAAGTTATCCCGGAATTTTAGGAAGTCACGACTTGATTGTTCACAATTATGGTCCATCCAGAAGTATGGCATCCATTCACGCAGAGGTTTCCAACACAGATGGAATGGAGGAAGCCCATGAACTGATTGACACAATTGAAAGAGATGCGAGCCGTAAATTTGGCTTATTTCTGGTTATTCACATGGATCCGGTGGAGACAAAAGATGTGAGAGTAAGAGAATTAAGAACTATGATGGAGGAAATTCTCAATCAGGCAGATTCCCAGCTGAGTCTCCATGATTTTAGGGTTGTAGACGGGAAAGAGCATATTAATCTTATTTTTGATCTGGTTGTTCCGCGATACTACACCAATCGGAAGAAAGAGGAAGTAAAGGATCTTATTGTTAAGCTTACAGCTCAAAGGGACAGCAGAATTACTTTAGTAATGACAGCAGAAAGCAGCTATTGTGCCGAATAATTTTTATCCCCTGAAAAAAACTTAAAATAAATAAAAAAATACTTGACGGAGAAAGAAATGTGAGATATAATACACTCGTTGTGTTGATGGGCTATCGCCAAATGGTAAGGCAACGGACTCTGACTCCGTCATTTTCAAGGTTCGAATCCTTGTAGCCCAGCGATAAAGTTCTGGATCTGTTTGATTCAGAACTTTTTTTGTTGATAAAACAGTTGAGAGATATTTCTGAAAAAAATAATGTTATTTCTCACAGAGCAAAAGCCAGCTTTGTTCTTTGTGAGGGAAAATAAAAAAATCAGAAAAAGTACTTGACGAAGAGGAAAATATAGGATATAATACATTCGTTGTGTTGATGGGCTATCGCCAAATGGTAAGGCAACGGACTCTGACTCCGTCATTTTCAAGGTTCGAATCCTTGTAGCCCAGCGATGAGAAGCTCTGAGTTTTCCAAATGGGAAATTCAGGGCTTTTTTGTTGTCTCTTTCTCTTTTTATGGACAAGAAGAGAAAAATGCTTTATAATGTTATATAATTTTGGTGAGAGGTGCGTCATGTATACATTTGGAAGCAGAGTGCGCTACAGTGAAACAGATGAATATGGGAAGCTGACCTTAACAGGAATTATGAATTATTTTCAGGACTGTTCCACCTTTCAGTCAGAGGAGCTGGGACTGGGCATTGCATATCTGGAAGAAAAGAAAAGGGCCTGGTGGCTTTCTTCCTGGCAGATTGTCATTGACCGTTATCCTCTTTTGGGTGAGGAGATTGTAGTTGGCACATGGCCCTATGATTTTAAAGGCTTTTACGGATACCGTAATTTTACTATCTGTGATAAGCTGGGAAATTATCTGGTCAGAGCAAATTCTGTATGGTTTTTCTTTGATACAGAAAAGGGAAGACCAGCAAAAGTTACTCCCGATGATATTCGAGGTTATATGGAATCGGGTCACGAGCCGTTAAAGATGGAATACAGTCCGGGCAAGATTAAGGTTCCCAGTAATAGGAGAACAGCTGAGCCTGTGATTATAGGCAAACACCATATTGACACCAATCATCATGTAAATAACGCTCAGTACGTTCAGATTACCAGGGAGGTACTTCCAGAGACAATTCAGGTGCGGGAACTGAGGGTGGATTACAAAAAAGCTGCTGTCTTTGGGAATGTAGTTTTGCCTTACATTTGCCGGACAGAAGAAGGATATATTGTATCCCTGCAAGATGAACAGGGAACAGCTTATGCCAATTTATGGCTGCGAACAGGAGACAGAGAGGAACAAATATGATAGAATTAGGAAAAATTCAGACCCTGGAGGTGCAGAGAGTGAAAGACTTCGGCGTGTATCTGGGAGAAGAAGCAGACAGCCAGACTTCCGTGCTCCTTCCCGGGAAACAAGTGCCGGAGGGAACTGAGCCGGGAGATAAACTGGAAGTATTTATCTACAAGGACTCAGAAGATCGTCTTATTGCTACTACAGGAACTCCAAAGATACAGGTAGGACAGACTGCCATACTTACGGTGAAGGATACTGGCAAGATTGGAGCGTTTCTGGATATGGGCCTGGAAAAGGATTTGCTTCTCCCTTTTAAAGAGCAGACTCACAAAGTACGTCAGGGAGAAAAGGTTCTTGTTGCCCTTTATGTGGATAAGAGCAGCCGTTTGGCTGCAACGATGAAGGTCTATTCTCATATGAGCAATGAGTCGCCATATCAGAAAGATGACCAGGTAACTGGCACCATATATGAGATTAATGAGACTCTTGGTGCTTTTGTAGCGGTGGATAATAAATATTACGGTCTGATACCAAGGAAAGAAATGTACGGTGTTTTCCGGGAAGGAGACACTGTGACAGCCAGAGTTACCAAGGTAAGAGATGATGGAAAGCTGGATCTGAGTCCAAGGCAGAAGGCTTATATTCAGATCAACGATGACGCCAAGACGGTAATGGAGATTCTGGAAACTCAGTTTGATGGAAGTTTCCCATTTACAGACAAGGCAGATCCGGAGCTGATTAAAAAGGAGTTCCAGATGAGTAAGAATGCCTTTAAACGGGCCATTGGACATCTGCTGAAAGAAGGCAGGATACGGATTACGGAAAAGACCATAGAGAAAATAAAGTAAGTGAGTGTTTTAACAGGAGGATTGTTTTGGACTCGATAGACTATTATAATAAGTATGCGGCAAAGGTATTTGAAGAGACGGTAGACCAGGATATGGGCAAAGTAATTAAGAAATTCCTGGAACAGCTGGAAGAAGGAGATACGATTTTGGACCTGGGATGCGGATCCGGCCGGGACAGCCTGACTTTTTATGAGCTGGGCTATGATGTAACCCCTATGGATGCAGCAGAAGAGATGTGCAAGCTGGCTGAGATACACACAGGACTGGAAGTTTTGTGCCTGTCATTTGAGGATATGGAGTTTGACAAGGTATTTGACGGAATCTGGGCCTGCGCTTCCCTCATTCATGTTCCCAAGGTTGAAATGCCGGATATTCTTAAGAAGATAGCAAGGGCCTTGAACGATAAGGGAATCCTTTACATGTCTTTTAAGTTGGGAGATTTTGAAGGCTTTAGAGGAGAAAGATATTTTTCTGATTACACCGAGGATTCCATTCGGGAAATGATGGCTGAATCCGGCCGTTTTGACGTGATCAGTACCTGGGTGACGACGGATGTGCGCTCTGGTCATTCTGACACGAAATGGGTGAATGTTTTAGGAAGAAAACGCTGAAAATATAAAAAAATACACAAGACAACTCCTCGATTTTTGGAGTTGTCTTGTGTTTTCTTACCAAAAAATGGAGAAACTCCAAAGCGCTTATCGAATTTAGACAGAAAACCTGGAGTTAAATTAATATAATATTGACGTTTCAGCTATTTTTTTGAATCAATATACAAATTAGCCAAAAGCCGGAATTTGTTTTTGGTTAATTGAGACATGGCAAAACCAGGCGGCTTAAGGTATGATTAATGCAACGAAACAAAGGAGTGAAGCTGTGGGGGCGGACCTCCGGGGCAACAGTATTTAATCATTTTAGGAGGATTAGAAAATGGCTAGTTTGTCACTGAGAAACATCACAAAGAAATATCCTAACGGTTTTGAGGCTGTTAAGGATTTTAACCTTGAAATTGCAGATAAGGAGTTCATCATCTTCGTAGGACCATCTGGATGTGGAAAGTCTACAACCCTTCGTATGATCGCTGGTCTGGAAGACATTTCTTCCGGTGAACTTTACATCGATGGAAAGTTAGTTAACGACGTTGAGCCTAAGGACAGAGATATCGCAATGGTATTCCAGAACTACGCTCTGTATCCTCATATGACTGTATATGATAACATGGCATTTGGTCTTAAGCTGAGAAAAACTCCAAAGGATGAGATTGACAAGCTGGTTCATGAAGCCGCAAGAATCCTTGACCTGGAGCATTTATTAGATCGTAAGCCGAAGGCTCTTTCCGGTGGTCAGAGACAGCGTGTTGCTATGGGACGTGCTATCGTACGTAATCCAAAAGTATTCTTAATGGACGAGCCTCTGTCCAACTTGGATGCTAAGCTGAGAGGCCAGATGCGTATTGAGATCTCCAAGTTGCATCAGAGACTGCAGGCAACAATTATCTACGTAACACATGACCAGACAGAGGCTATGACTCTTGGTACCAGAATCGTTGTTATGAAGGATGGCGTTGTTCAGCAGGTGGATTCTCCACAGAACTTATACGATAAGCCAGGCAACAAGTTCGTTGCCGGATTCATCGGAGCTCCTCAGATGAACTTAATTGATGCTACAGCAGCTAAGAATGGCAATGACATTACATTAACATTTGGCGGACATACAATTACTCTTCCAACAGACAAGGCTAAGAAGCTTGAGGCAGCCGGTTATGTTGGAAAGACAGTTATCTTAGGTATCCGTCCAGAGGATTTACATGATGAGGAAGCATTCTTAAATGCATCCAAGGACAGCGTAATTGATGCTACTATCCGTGTATACGAGCTGTTAGGTGCTGAAGTTTACTTATACTTCGATGTTGATGATGTAAACTTCACAGCAAGAGTAAATCCACGTACAACAGCAAGACCTGGAGATACTGTAAAACTGGCTCTTGACTTAACAAAGATCCATATCTTTGATAAGGAAACAGAGAAGGTTATTCTGAACTAATTTTTTAAGAAATTTTAAGCAAGCGAGTGACATACTCGCTTGCTTTTTTTATGTTTTTGCTTTAATATAGAATAAGGGTAAATTTACAAAAAGGAGAGTGTGCCATGATTTCGAATCAGATACTTCAGAGTACCATTGAAGGATTAAAAGGGATAACAAGAATTGATCTGTGCATTAGTGATACAGAGGGAAAGGTATTGGCAACAACATTTCCTGATGCGGAAGATTATGAGGGTTCTATTCTGGCATTTGTGGATTCTCCAGCTGACAGTCAGGTAATTCAGGGATACCAGTTTTTTAAAGTTTTTGATGACCATCAGTTAGAATACATTCTGCTGGCCAAGGGCGGCAGCGATGACGTATATATGGTAGGAAAGCTGGCTTCTTTCCAGATCCAAAGTCTTTTAGTAGCGTACAAGGAGAGATTTGACAAAGATAACTTTATAAAAAATCTTCTTTTGGATAATCTTCTTCTGGTTGACATTTACAACCGGGCTAAGAAGCTTCATATTGAGACCAATACTAAAAGAGTGGTGTTCATTATTGAGACTCAGCATGAGAAAGACGGAAATGCTTTAGAGACAGTACGCAATCTGTTTGCAGCGAAGACAAAGGATTTTGTTACAGCCGTTGATGAAAAGAACATTATTCTGGTAAAGGAAGTAAAAGAAGGAGAAACTTACGACGACCTGGAGAAGACAGCCAATATGATTATGGATATGCTGAATACAGAGGCCATGACTCAGGTGCACGTAGCTTTCGGAACTATAGTGAATGAGATCAAAGAAGTATCCCGCTCCTACAAGGAAGCTAAGATGGCTATGGATGTGGGTAAGATCTTCTACAGCAATAAGAATGTAGTGGCCTACAGCAAGCTGGGAATCGGCCGTCTGATCTATCAGCTTCCGCTTCCATTATGCCGGATGTTTATTAAAGAGATTTTTGACGGAAAGTCACCGGATGAGTTTGACGATGAAACGCTTACCACCATCAATAAATTCTTTGAGAACAGCCTGAACGTGTCTGAGACATCCAGACAGCTTTACATTCACAGGAATACCCTTGTTTACCGTTTGGATAAGCTTCAGAAGAGTACAGGACTGGACCTGAGAATTTTTGAGGATGCCATAACCTTTAAGATCGCCTTGATGGTGGTTAAGTACATGAAGTATATGGAGAATCAGGATTATTAATTACGAAAGACAAAGCAGTGCAGGGGGAGACAGAGAAGGAACCGTGTCACAAAAGACGCGGGGCTTTCTCTGACTCTTTTCGTTTTCAGAGACATTTTAGGATGAATCTGGGGCCTGCCCAGGGATGGACAGAGATAAAAGTATGATAATACTGCGCAAAGGACGCACAGAATAGAGGAAAACATGATTGAACTTTGGAATGTCAGTAAAACATATGAGGCGGGGAACAAAGCCCTCCGCAATATTAATATAACCATTCGGGATGGAGAGTTTGTCTTCATTGTAGGCCGAAGCGGTTCCGGTAAATCTACTTTGTTAAAACTTCTCCTGAAGGAGGTAGAACCGACGTCAGGGAAAATTCTGGTTAATGATATGAATCTGGGAAAGATGCCCAGAAGTTATATTCCCAAATATAGAAGAAGGCTTGGGATGATTTTTCAGGATTTCCGTCTTTTGAAGGATCGGAATGTCTATGAAAATGTGGCATTTGCCCAGAGAGTGATCGGTGCTTCCACCAGAAGTATCAAAGAGTCAGTACCGGCTATGCTGACTATGGTTGGCTTGTCTGCTAAATATAAATTTTATCCCCAGCAGCTTTCCGGCGGTGAACAGCAGAGAGTAGCCATAGCCAGGGCTTTAATTAACCGGCCGGACATTCTTCTGGCTGATGAGCCTACGGGAAACTTGGATGGACATAATTCTATGGAGATTATGAAACTTTTGGATCAGATTAACAAGATGGGAACTACCGTCATTGTTGTGACCCATAGCCATGAGATTGTGGAGAGGATGCAGCGGAGAGTAATCACCATGGATAAGGGCACAATTATAAGTGACGAGGAAAAGGGCGGATTGATCAATGAGAATTAGTACAATTTGGTATTGCCTGAAACAGGGCTTACATAATATCAGCAGAAATATTTTGTTTTCACTGGCATCCATTGCTACTATTTCTGCCTGTATTTTTTTGTTCTGTCTGTTTTTCTCTATTGTTGTCAATGTACAGCATGTAATGGAGAATACAGAGAGTACAGTAGGAATTACGGTGTTTTTTGATGAAGGAATGACTGATGCGGAAATTCAGAGTATCGGCAAGCAAATTCAGGCAAGGCCGGAAGTAAGAGAAATACAGTACACATCTGCAGAAGAGGCGTGGGAAGAGGCGAAGAAGGAGTATTTCGGAGACTTTCAGGATCTGGCGGAAGGATTTGAGGACGATAATCCTCTGGCAAACTCCTCTTCTTATACCATATATCTCAATGATATTAATGACCAGGATGCTATGGTGCAGTGGCTGGAGAGTCTGGATGGGATCAGAAGAGTAAATTATTCCAGTACTGCGGCGGAAGGACTGGGAAGCTTAAGCAGAATTATTGGTGTCTTATCCATTATGATTATTGGCGTTCTGCTTGCGGTTGCCGTGTTCCTGATCAGCAACACTATTTCTGTGGCAGCTGCCTTTAGAAGGAATGAAAATCAGATTATGAAGCTGATTGGAGCTACCAATGCCATGATCCGTGCTCCTTTTGTGGTGGAAGGCGTGATTCTGGGATTAATCGGTTCCATTATCCCGTTGATTGCCATTTACTATTTATACCGCAGCGCGGTAACTTATGTCCTTGAAAAATTCAGTATCCTTACAAATTTATTCCAGTTCCTGCCTGTAGATCAGATTTTTCCCTACATGGCCGGAACCGCGCTGGTTCTGGGTGTTGGAATCGGATTTTTAGTAAGTTTCTTTACTATTCGAAAACATTTAAAGGTTTAATGTAAAAGAGCTGTCCTGTGTGGAGGCTTGGGAGTAAGATGAATAAGTAAGAAAAGATTGGACATATTAATAATATAGGTTTTGAGGCCGCCGGATAGGAGAGAGACATTGGAAAGTAAGAATAAATTCTGGAAAGGGGCGCTGGTAGGCGCCCTGGTCACTGCGTTTGCCGGTTTAATTATTGTGGGAATCTCTACAGGGATTCTCTTAATTGGAAGAACTGCCATTGGCAGTGATCTGAAAGCGGAATCCAGTTCTTCTCAAGATGAGGAGAATCAGTTAAATGTAAATAGAATCAGCGGAAAGGTGGCTGCTCTTCAGCAGCTGATTGACCAGTATTATCTTTTTGACGAGGATGTTCAGGAAGTGGAAGACTGGATTTATAAGGGGATGCTGTATGGGCTGGAAGATCCTTATACCGCATATTATACCGCAGAAGAATATGCTACCCTGACAGAAGAGACAGAAGGCCAGTATCATGGGATTGGAGTTATGGTAAGCCAGGATATGAATACTGGGATTATAACCGTGATCCAGGTATTTGACGGACCGGCCAAGGAGGCAGGAATGAAGCCTGGAGATATTCTTTACAAGGTTGGCGATACGGAAGTTAGCGGGATGGATTTAAACCTTTTGGTCAGTGATTATATTAAGGGGGATGACGGAACCTTTGTGGATCTTACGGTTTACCGGGAATCCTCAGAGGAATATATAGAAATGTCTGTGGAACGGCGGCAGGTTGAGGCTGAGACGGTGGAGTGTGAGATGCTGGCAGATAAGACCGGATATATCACTGTCACCCAGTTTGATGCGGTCACAACAGATCAATTTAAAGAGGCGGTGGATGATCTGGAGAAGCAGGGAATGGAGAGCCTTGTCATAGATCTGAGAAATAATCCGGGAGGTGTTCTGGATACAGTGGTGTCAATGCTGGATTATATGCTGCCTGATGATTTGGTAATAGAGGGAGATCCGGATTTAGAAAGAGATCAGCCTGAAAAAACTCTTTTGGTTTATATATCAGATAAGCGGGGAGAAGGAACCCAGTATTACTGCTCAGACGGTCATGAAGTAAAGGTGCCTGTAGCGGTTCTGGTTAATGACCAGTCAGCCAGTGCTTCCGAGGTTTTTGCGGGAGCGATGAAGGATTATGGCAAGGCAGAGATAGTAGGCGTTCAAACCTTTGGGAAAGGAATTGTTCAGACCTTATTTCCTCTGGATAACGGTACAGCAGTAAAAATGACCACAGCTCATTATTTTACCCCATCCGGTCAGGACATTCATGGTAAGGGAATTGAACCGGATGTTTTGGTGGAGTTAAATGAAGAGTTAAAAAGTCAGTTGGATATTCCCACAGAGGAGGATAATCAGCTGCAGGAAGCCATAAAAGTTTTGGTCCGGGAGTCCGGAGAATAGAGGCGCATTGAAGTAAGAAAAAGAATCCCTGTGTTTTGGCTGCTTTTGTGAGCAAAGCTAAAACACAGGGATTTTCTGTATTAAAGTCCCGCTTAATTTTTTTAAGTATGACTGCTGAGCAGTCTACTTCCCTGCCAGATCAGATCAGGTAACGAATCAGCTGAAATAGTCTGGAGGTGACGGCAAAAAGAATTTCCTTTTGTTTTGTCAGGGCAATTGGCTGAATCCTGGGGTTTTCCTCATAGGTTCCATCTGGAAGAACCCTAAGAGAACTTTCTGCCATATCCAGAATATAGTCGGTCAGCTGACGGTTAAGCTGGGGGCTGTCTATTACCAGCATCAGCTCTGTGTCTACATAGGTACTTCTCAAGCCCAAATTGTAGGAGCCAATGACTGATAAACGGTGGTCAATGACAATGGATTTGCCATGGGAAGAATGATCTCCAAAAAATTCCATAACTTCTATTCCCGTATCCAGAATCTTATTCCGGTTTCTGGTATAGTCTGAAGATGCCATAAAATTGTCCCCTACAGCGGTGAAGTTAACCAGCATGGTTGTGGGCACCTGAGAGGCCGCCTCTGTCATTCCATCGTACATGGTCTGATTAAAGACAGCGTACGGCGTCTGGATAAGTACCCGGTCAGAGGCGTGGGCCATCATATACTGAAGCTGATACCATACCCATGGCTCCTTGGCCCAGATGTGGATAGGATTGGAAATGAGAGTAACCTTTCCAGTGGGAACAGTCTCTTTCGTATAATCTTTGCCGGAAGCTGTAAGCTGCGGCTTAGTAATCGTAAGCGTTTCATAGTGGGCCATAAGAGCCGCTTCTTCCTCTGCCTCTTTGTCCTTCAGCCAGAAAGGAGGATTCTCAAATACGGTCCGGCAGTCTTTGGAATCCCAGACAGTCTGAAAATAATCTTCTATCTGGCCCAGGACGCTGGATTTGAGGGGAGAGGAAGCGCTGTAATCCGTGTTATATATCAGTACATCCCGGTCATAACTGAGATTTTTTTTATTGTAGTTTCCAAGAAAATAGTCAAAGGTATTTCTTCCACCCAGAAGGAGAAGCTGATTGTCAATCAACAGATATTTATCATGCATTCTTCCATTGAAAGTCCATGGACGGATCAGGGAGGGAATGTTGTAAAAACGGATTTCTACATTGGGATGAGATCCTATGGCATACAGTGCCGGGTTCCCATGCATATGAACCAAGCCGTACAGCCCATCCACCAGTATTTTCACATCCACGCCTCGATCCGCTGCTTCCAGGAGACAGGAGAAGATATCACGAAAGCTGCTTCCTTCTCTGATATCAAAGGTTGACAGAACGATTCTTTCCTGAGCCTGACTGATCATTTCAATTCTGGTGTCCAGGGCATCCTGGCTGGTCTCTACAATCCGTGCCCGGTCAGGGCTTTCTTCTCCATAGAAACTGGAAGGCTGAAAGGAAGAGGCAAATGTTTCTCCTATTTGGGGATAGAAGACAAAGGGAAGCAGGGCTCCGCAGATTTCATACAGGAGAAAAATCAGAAGGATCCATTTCCAATGCTTTACGAGGAAAAGCTTCATGGACACAGAGCTTTGAGGGCATTTACAAAGCCATGACATTCCTCCTCTTTTGTGGCCCAGGAGGTTACCAGACGGATGACGCTGTGGCTGTCGTCATATCTTTCCTGAATGGAAAATACATAGGACTGACTCAGCCGCTCAATAAGTCTGTCAGAAAAAATAGGAAAGATCTGGTTGGTTTGAGAATCTGAGTAGAAAGAGAATCCCAAATCCCCGATCCCCTGTCTCAGAATGTCAGCCATAGCGTTGGCATGGGAGGCAAGCTGGAAGTACAGATCATCCTGGAACAGAGTTTCAAACTGAATTCCCAAAAGCCAGCCCTTTGCCATCATGGCGCCCCGCTGTTTGATCATATAGCGGAAATCCTCTTTCAGAGAAGGATTTACAATGACAAGAGCTTCTCCCATGAGAGCTCCGGCTTTGGTGCCGCCAATATAAAACAGGTCGGTGAAAGAGGCAATGCCAGCCATAGTCAGATCATTAACAGAACTGGTGAGAGCGGAGCTTAGGCGGGCGCCGTCTAAAAACAGATACAGGCCTTTCTGACGGCAGACACGGGAAAGTGCCTGAAGTTCTGCCTTGGTATACTGGGTTCCAATTTCGGTGGAATTGGATATGTATACCATTTTAGGCTGAACCATATGCTCATCTGTGTGCCGTGCAACGGCTTCTTCCACATCCTGAGGCTTTAATTTGCCGTCAGGAGCAGGCATGGCAATGACTTTATGTCCCGTGGCCTCTATGGCGCCAGTTTCATGGACATTAATATGTCCCAGAGTAGTGGCAATTACAGCCTGCCAGGGGCGAAGCGCTGCAGCGATGGCCAGCAGATTTGTCTGTGTTCCGCCGGGAATAAAGTGAATGTCCACATCTTCCATGGCAATAGCATTTTTTATAAGGCTTCGGGCTGTATCGCAGTGAGAATCCAGACCATACCCCTGATTCTGCTCTAAATTAGCCTCCATCATAGCCTGGAGAATCCTAGGATGAGCTCCTTCGCTGTAATCATTATTGAAACTGTACATAAATTATCCTCCTGTGTAGTTGAATATGTTGTTAATCATATACCAAATAGAGGGGAAAAGCAAGACAGAGAAACTCATAGTTATCCCAAAAGAAAATGTGGTATAATGTGAACACTTGGATAGGTTTTTACGAGTCCAGTGAAAGCTATATCAGGAAGGAGGACAGAGGTATGAAGCTGATTCACTTATCCGATCTTCATATTGGAAAGAGGGTTAATGAGTTTTCCATGACAGAGGATCAGAAGTATATATTAGACCAAATATTTAAAATTATTATGGAAGAAAAGCCGGAAGCAGTGATTTTGGCCGGTGATCTTTACGATAAGCCGGTGCCTCCCGCAGAGGCTGTTCAGGTACTGGATGAGTTCCTTACAAAACTGGCAGAGGAGAGAATTCAGGTATTTGCTGTCAGCGGCAATCATGATTCTCCTGAGCGGCTTGCTTTTGGAGCACGATTCATGGGGAGAGGCGGGGTCCATATTTCTCCTGTTTACGATGGAAAAACAGAGAAATTCTGTTTGGAGGATGAATATGGCAGGGTTTGGATTCATTTGCTCCCCTTTTTAAAGCCGGCTGCGGTTCGCCATGCTTTTCCCAATGAGGAGATTCATTCTTACGAAGAGGCGATAAAGACGGCGCTCTCTCATATGGAGCTGGAGGAAGGAGACAGGCACGTACTGGCTGCTCACCAGTTTGTGGCAGGCGGATCCAGATGTGAGTCTGAGGAAATAGCCGTAGGAGGCGTTGATCAGGTGGACTTTCATGTATTTGATTCTTTTGACTATGTGGCACTGGGACATCTTCACAGCCCACAGCAAGTAGGAAGAAAAACGCTGTGTTACTGCGGAAGCCCGCTGAAATATTCTTTTTCCGAAGCGGAACAGGAGAAGTCTTTGACTGTAGTGGAGCTGTTTGAAAAGGGAAAAACCGCAGTAAGGCGGATACCTTTAGCGCCTTTGCGTGATATGAGGAAAATTCGGGGGTCCTACAATGAGGTTATGTCCAGAGAATTTTATGAGAAAATCGGCAGGGAAGATTATGTACACATTACCCTTACCGATGAAAATGACATTCCAGACGGGATTCAGAGACTTCGAGTGGTTTACCCTAATCTTATGACTTTGGAATACGATAACCGGAGAACAAGGGAGAGCAGACAGATTGACCGGGCAGAAGAGGAAAGGGAGAAATCAGAATTGGAACTGTTTGAGGAATTTTTTAAGCTGCAGAATAATCAGCCTATGAGTTGGGAGCAGAAGGCTTTTTCTGAGATGCTTATTAAGGAACTGAAGGAAGAGAGGGAACGGCAATGAAACCGGAAAAACTTGTGATCAGCGGATTCGGCCCCTACGGCGAGAAGACAGAAATTGATTTTTCCCAGCTGGGGAAGGGAGGTCTGTATCTGATTACCGGAGATACGGGCGCTGGAAAGACTACTATTTTTGATGCCATTACCTTTGCTCTGTATGGAGAGGCCAGCGGAGATGTACGGGAGTCTGGAATGTTTCGCAGCAAGTATGCCACAGATGAGACGGAAACATATGTAGAGCTTACTTTTTCTTCCAGAGGAAAACAGTATCGTGTTACAAGAAGTCCTGATTATTTAAGCAGAAAAAAGAGAGGGGAAGGGTATAAAGTAAGAAAATCGGAGGCGGAGCTGGTTTTTCCCGATGAAAGACAGCCGGTGACAAAAGCAAGGGACGTTACCAGAGCGGTAACAGAGCTGATTGGGCTGGACTATCGTCAGTTTACCCAGATTGCCATGATCGCTCAGGGAGATTTTCAGAAGCTTTTACTGGCAGGAACTCAGGAAAGAGGGGAGATTTTCCGCCGAATTTTTCACACAGAGCTGTACCAGGAGCTGCAGATCAGACTTAGAGAGGAAACGAAGAAGCGATGGAAGGAATATGATGAGATTCGCAGAAGTATTAGCCAGTATATGAATGGGATTCATTGTCCGGAAGAAGAACTCCAGTTGTATCAGGAGCTGGAAGAACTGAAAAAAAGCGGGTTTCAGGAAAAGCTGGGGAGAGGGCTTGAGATTCTTAAAACCGTTGTGGAAGAGGAACGGAGGAGAATCAGTCAGCTGGATAGGAAAATAAAGGAGTTTGATGAGAGAATAGAAGAAGTCAATGTGATTCTTGGAAAGTCTTCCCAAAGGCGAAAACTGGAAGAAGATCTGGCTGATTTTGAAGAGCTTTTTAAGGAGCTGAAAAAGGGAGAAAAGGATGCCAGAGAAGGAGCAGATAGGGCAAAAGAGACACAGAAGGAAATGGAAGACTTAAAAGAGCGGATACGGGACTTACAGGAAAAGCTGAACGTTTTTGCACAGGTGGAAGAGACCATGGTTATGGCGGACCAGGCTGCAAAGAAGCTGAAGCAGCACAGGCTGGAGGAAAGTAGGAGGGAGGAGAAAAAAGAAAAGCTGGAAGAAAGGATGCAGCAGTGGAAGAGTCAGCTGGAGTCGTTTCAGGAACTGGAGGCAGAGAAGGAAAGGATTCTTAGCAGTCAGAAGACGGCAGAAGAACTGAAAGCTGCAGGAAACAAGCTGAAGGAGAAGCTGGAAGCTTTGGAAAGCAGTCAGCAGAAAAATAAAATTTCGTTGGAAAAAAAGACAGAGGAAGGGAATGCTTTACGGAGCCGTCTTGATCAGATGGAAGAACAGATTCTTAAGCTGAGAAAAGAGGATGAGAAGCTGACAGCAGTGGATGAATTTTTGGGGAAGCTGTCTGAGGAAAAGGAAAGGGAAAATCAGCTGGAGGCCTTACAGGGGGACTATTTGAGAGCCTGTGAAATGAGAGATCAGATAAGAGAGGCATATAATAGGCTGGAACAGGAATTTTTTGATGCGCAGGCAGGTATTTTGGCCTCCCGATTGGAAAAAAATTGTCCTTGTCCAGTATGCGGTTCTCTGTCCCACCCTAATCCTGCAGCCGTTTCCCTGAGGATTCCCAGCAAAGAGGAATTAGACAGACAGAAGGCCGTTTTGTCTCAGAAGGAAGGGGAGGTTCATAAGCTGAGCGGGCAGGCAGCCCAGATGAAAAAGCAGATAGAGGAAGAGAATAGGAAGCTGAAGGCAAGGGGCGAAGCGCTTTTTGGAAAAAAAGATGATTTTGAATCTTTGGCAAAAGAAGCATGGCAGAATATTGTGCTGAGAAACCAGGAAGAACCGAGCATCGGTCACAGAGGAAACCTATTTTTTTCACCTTCAGATACGGCTGTCCAAAGAGAACAGATTCTTTTTCATAGAGAAGAGGAGAGAAAGCTTTTAGAAAAGAGGAAAGAGAAAGACGAAGAGATTCTAAATAAGGTTCAGGAGGAGATTGGGCGTTTAAGTACAGCCTGTCAGGTTACAGCAAACAGTTTGGAAGAAAGCAGGATTCAGCTGAGAGAATGGCTTGAAGTGGTGCAGGCTTCCCAGATGGAAATTGACCTGTCAAAGGATTGGGGCTGGAGAGAGGTTTTGGACCATGGCATGAAAGTGGTTGGACAGCAGGAGTGTCAGCTAAGCCTTGGAATGAAAAAAAATGAAGACAGGTTACGAGTGAAGGAGAGTTTGGAAAAAGCTGTTGCGGACGGAGAACTGGAGCTAAAAAATTTGGAGGAGGAAAGAAAGCAAAGTCAGAAAGAAGAGAGAGCGCTTTTGGAGAAAAAGGCAGCAGGCGAAGAGAGAGTGGGCTACCTGAAGAGTTTGCTGGGACAGGAGACAAGGGAGGAAATACAGGATTGTCTGAGACAGACTCAGGAGAGAAAGAAAGCCATCGGACAAAAAATTGAGGAATGGGAGAAACGCTGGGAAAGCTATAAGAAAGAAGAAAACCGCCTGGTTTCTGCCATAGAGGCTTTAAAAAAGCAGACTGGAGGGGAAGCTCTCCCGCCGGAGACGGAGCTGACGGTCCAGAAAGAGCAGCTGATGGGAGAGAGAGGAACGTTAGCCCATCAGAAAACAGAGCTGTACGGAAATCTTCATAAAAATCAGGAGATTTTGCTTCAGGTTTGTGATAGTCAAGAAAAAATGGAGACCGCGGAGAGGGAATACATATGGATAAAAAATCTGTCTGATACCGCTGGAGGGACTCTTGGGGGAAAGGAAAAGGTACAGTTGGAGACTTATATCCAGATGACTTACTTTGACCGGATTTTAAGGAGAGCCAATCTGCGCTTTTTGACTATGAGCAGCGGCCAGTATGAGCTGAAGCGTCAGGCGGCAGGAGATAACAAGAAGGAGAAGGCAGGGCTGGAATTAAGTGTAATTGATCACTATAATGGCAGCGAGAGAAGCGTCAAAACTCTTTCCGGAGGGGAATCCTTTCAGGCGGCTTTGTCACTGGCTTTGGGGCTGGCAGATGAGATTCAGTGCCGGGCAGGAGGAATCCGGTTGGATTCCATGTTTGTAGATGAAGGCTTCGGCTCTTTGGATGAAGAGGCTTTGAATCAGGCTATTAAGGCTCTTACTGGCTTAACAGAGGGAGAGCGCCTGGTGGGTATTATATCCCATGTATCAGAATTAAAAGACAGAATAGAGAAGAAAATTGTGGTGACCAAAAAAAGAGGCATAGATGGAATCGGCAGTGAGGTCAGGCTGATCGTCTGAATCCGGTTATGTAATTTTCATGGAACACAGCCGCAGAATCTATGTTTGCTATTTATGGAATATTGGATTATACTGGAAGAAATATTGCCAAGAGGAGGAAAAACGATGAAAATCGTAGAAAATACAACCTTTGATGAAGAGAGAGCCCTTTATGGGAGCGACGGAATTCTTGTGAGAGATTGTTCCTTTGATGGGCCGGCAGATGGGGAAAGCGCTTTGAAGGAAAGCAGAAATGTTCAGGTAATCAGGACTTTATGCAATCTTCGTTATCCCTTCTGGCATGATCACAACCTTCAGATTACAGACTGTAAGTTGACAGAACTGTGCCGGGCTGCTCTCTGGTATTCGGATCATATTGAGATAAAGGGAACAAAGCTTTGGGGGATAAAAGCATTGAGAGAGTGCAGTCAGGTAGCGATGGAGGACTGCCATATTGTTTCACCGGAATTTGGCTGGTCAGTGAAAGAAATTAAAATGAATCACTGTACGGTGGAAAGCGAATATTTTATGATGCGGTCCCAGCAGCTTAAATTTTCTCAGGTAGAAATGAAAGGAAAATATTCGTTTCAATATATCAAAAACGGTGTGTTTGATCAGTGCAGATTTGATACAAAGGATGCGTTCTGGCATGCCAAGGATGTAACTGTACGGGACAGTGTAATAAAGGGAGAATATCTGGGCTGGTATTCAGATGGTTTGACCCTGATTAACTGTGTTATTTCCGGAACCCAGCCTTTCTGTTACTGCAAAAACTTAAAGCTGATCCGCTGTGAAATGAAGGAAGCGGATCTGGCTTTTGAGAAATCAGAGGTAGAAGCCGATCTGACGGCTCCCCTGATCAGCATAAAAAATCCGGCAGGGGGGCGGATTGAGGCGCCGGCTGCGGAACAGTTGATTTTAGACGATGAGAACGGAAAGGCAGAGATTATTATAGGCGGAAAACCTGTTGAGAGAAGGACGAAAGGAACGGATTGCTGAGAGAAAGGAACGGAAAAATCCGTTGGTGTTTTTGTAAGAAACCAATAAAAACGGATAAAAGACAGCAGCTTCACGGCATGCGGCTATGAAGTCTGCTGTCTTTTTATGGGGAATTTCTGAAGATACCAGATTATTATTGGCGGGAAACTTATAATTCTAGGATTTCCAGATCATTGGGAATGTAAAGATTTCCTGTATAATACTGTCTGCCTTCTTCTAAATAGAGTTCCCTGCGATTCTCTATGTTTTTATCCTCCGTATGATAAAGAATGAGATTCTTAACCTGAAGCTGATCTGCCAGCAGGCAGGCGTCTTTAACTGTGGAATGATGTTTCTCGTAAGGCCGGAAACGTTCAGCCTGGGAAAAAAGACAGAAAGCTTCGTGCATCAGCCATTTGCTTCCCTTGGCGTAGGGTTCTTCCACATCTTTGTAGGGTTCGTCCCCGCAGCAGGTCAGCTTATCGGTTTGGTTCAGATACATGGTAAAGCCATATTGTTTGGCTTTGGTGGACTGAATGTCAAAAAATACGGTTTTGTGGCCAAGGACAGTTCTCTCCTCCCCGTCTGTGACGGAAATAAAGTGGAGACGTGTGCCAATAAAGCGGGTTTCGCTGCTTTTAAAAAGCATGGAAGCCATGGAGGACAGAATTTGAATCACTTCTTCATGAGCATAGATGACAGCTTCTCCCTCATACTGATCCTGATTCATGTGCTGGCAGATCATCCGTATCATCCAGATGATACCCATAATATGATCTACATGTTTATGAGTCACAAAAATTTCTCTTATATCTTTCCAGTCAAATCCTCCATATTTAAGCTGACGGAGAAGTGTGTTTCCGCCGCCTCCGTCTACCAAAAAATGTCTGTTGTTTTCACTGAGGACAAAGCATGTATTGTAGCATTCTGTAACCATGGCATTGCCTGTTCCAAGCATAGTAAGCTTCACAAATAGGAACCACCTTTCCATTGGATTTTTACGGTCCTATTTTAGCTTATTGGAAGCAGAATGGCAAGATGAACGGAGCTCCTTACGGCGTTTTCCATTCGTTTTGAGAAGATGGCAGAGGATTGTAGTAACAGGCACGCCGATGGCCACGCCAATATAAGCACCCAGACTGGAGAATCTGAGAGCTATGGTGGAGGAGTCTGAAGCGGTTTCAACAGACTATCAGTCAACGGAAACCGCGGCCGTTGCGAACCGTATGCTCAGGCGTGGAAGAGCCGCAGGCAGAACGGCTGTAGAACGAGTCACAGAGACAGAAGGCTGAAAAAACGCAGACTGCAGCGTTGCCATGGGTTGTTTGATTTGTCCGTATCATTTATGGAGAGAGTGTGCTAAACTAAAAGAAAGGATAGCTATAAAGCCAGGAGATGTTAGGGTATATAAAAAGATGCCACGCGGGTATTAATAGAAATTTTATTAAAAAAGGCATGCCGTGATAGTTCGGATTCACCGGAATGCACGGCAAGAAACCTGGTGGATTTGGGGCTGGAGTTTTCAAACGGACGCTTTCAGAAATATTTTTTGGAAGTAGCAAGAAAAATTCGGAAGAATCAGGACAGCCCGTATTATGAAGCCATAAAGGATGTGGTTTCCAATGTGGGATGGAACAGACTTTCAGAATTTGGCATGAATTTAGGGTATAACGGCTGTACTAAGGAGACCAAGATTATCCGCAGGCTGGAGAAGGAAAGACATTATAATATTCCCTGGTTTTTGAATCTTCCGGTAAACAATGAAGTAATGGCAGAAAAACCGGAATTTTATCAGGAACTTTTAAGACAGGAAAAGGATCAGATTACAGGAGAATTTCTGGATAAAATATCGGGACTTTACTATCTGATGATTTCCGTAGCAGATGAAGGCGATGATAATGACCTATGGGGTTATGATGGAATAAGAACGGAAGAAGAGTATATCATTTTCCAAATATTGACAGGATTGATCTGCATCAGAGAAAAAAGTGTGAAATTTAAGGTCATCCCCTTGTATTTTGCATAAACAGTGGCATAATGAACTTATCAAAGAAAGGGTGATTGCCGATGGACATTCATTTATCGGAAGAGATTTCACAGGATTTTTATAAAGAGGTGAAGCATATTCCTGCAGACGGAGAATTCCTGAAGCTGAGTGCATTTGTGCACCATCAGTGGACAAACCGTCTGATGCACAGTATGAATGTTTCCTATCTTTCCTGGAAAATGGCGAAAAAATTTGGCTGGGATGAAGGTGCGGCGGCTCGGGCAGAGCTGCTTCATGATTTTTGTCTTTTTGACTTTTCACAGAAGCCTCCAACAGGAGAAACTGTGGCCTTCTATCATCCAAAGGAGGCTGCCAAAAACAGCGTCAGAGTATTTCAGATCAGCGAAAAGGAACGGGATGCTATTTTGTCTCACATGTTTCCTTCTTTATCAAGTATTTTATTCTGGGAAATTGCTGTCTTGTGATTCATTTACGTATCTTACGATAATCTGCTGAGATACATTTACCAGGCATTAAAAAAGGAAGTAAATTCAACAGGGGTTATTCCGTTGTTCTTCAGAATCCATTTTTTGATTGAGAAAACAATGGCATCTCCATAGAATTCTGTCTCTCAATGGGGAGAGTTTTCCGGTAAAAGCTTTTATTTTCATAAAAATACTCACATAATGTATTTAAGAGATCCCAGCTGGTGCTGGAAGGATTTTTTAGAATAGAGTTAACGAATTCTGTGTAGAATATCCAGTTAATTAAATCATATTTGTCCCTGAAATGATAATAAAAACTTTTCCGGTTCATGCCGCAGTTTTCACAAATATCTCCAATACTGATTTTTTATGGGATGCTGTTCTAGCAGTTCTTTAAGAGACATAGACAGCATACGTTTTGTAATATTAGAATCAGGTACAATACATACCTCCTGTTCGTTGCTGGATTTACTATACCATGAATTGAAAAAGGTCTCAAGAATAGATTTTGGCCAATACTGAAAAATGGAAAAACAGGACACAGAACAAGCTTTGGTCAAGGTATGTAAAAGAGAATTGAGTTATAATTTCTGTACAACAATAAAAGGAGGGATTGATCAACGTGACAGCTTATAGAGAAACCAAAGAAGAGGTATTAAGAGAGCTGGAATCGAACCGAGAAACTGGTCTGTCAGAAAAACAGGCTTCAGAAAGGCTGGAGAAATACGGCTTAAACAAACTGAAAGAAAAGAAAAAAAAGACAAATCTCCAACGGTTTTTTGAGCAGTTTAAAGACGTCATGATCATTATTTTGATCATAGCGGCCATCATTTCCTTTGTTATTGCCTGTACAGGAGATGACCCTATGGAATTTTTTGAGCCGCTGCTGATTCTTTTGATCGTCGTCTTAAATGCAATTATGGGAATGCTTCAGGAAAGCAAGGCAGAGAAGGCTATGGAGGCTTTGCAGAACATGTCTGCTCCTCATGCCAGGGTGCTGCGAGACGGCCAGGAGAAGATGATAGATGCTTCTTTGTTGGTTCCTGGAGATATTATTCATCTGGAAGCCGGAGATTTTATTCCCGCGGATGCCAGACTGCTTACAAGCGCGGGTCTGAAAAGTGGGGAATCCGCCCTTACCGGCGAATCGGTACCAACTGAAAAAGACGCAGACGCTGTTCTGGCTGAGACCGCATCTCTGGGGGACTGCAGTAATATGGTATTTTCCGGATGCAGCATTACCTATGGTACAGCAAAAGCTGTGGTTACTTCTACAGGTATGAATACGGAGATGGGTAAGATCGCCAACTTGCTGGAAGGGGAAGAAGACAGCCAGACACCTCTTCAGCGGAAGCTGGCTCAGCTGGGCAAATACCTTGGATTTCTGGCATTGGCGGCCTGCGCTGTTATTTTTGTGGTTGGTCTGGTCAATGGAATTGATGTAATTGAAATCTTTATGACATCGGTATCCTTAGCTGTATCAGCAATTCCTGAAGGCCTGCCGGTTATTGTAACCATTGTACTTTCTATTGGTGTTCAGCGCATGGCCAAGAAGAACGCGCTGATTCGCAGGCTGCCTGCGGTAGAAACATTAGGAGGAGCTTCTGTTATCTGTTCGGATAAGACCGGTACATTGACCCAGAACCGTATGACCTTGATGAAGGCATACTTAGACAATGCTTCTCAGCCGGAAGATATATCAGCAAATAATTCTGAGGATGTAAACTGGCTGCTTAAACTGGCTGCCTTGTGCTGTGACGGTTCTGTGGTGGTGAATGGGGATCAGGTACAGCATATAGGAGATCCTACGGAAACTGCCATTGTGTATGCAGCCTACCAAAAAGGCGTGAAGAAGGAAGAACTGGAGAAAAAGTATCCGCGTTTGGCGGAAATCCCATTTGATTCTGACAGAAAACTGATGTCAACCATAAACCGTATCAACGGAAAGAATGTGGTAATTGTAAAGGGCGCCTATGATATGATGGCTTCCCGCTGTGTCAAAGGAAATCTGGAACAGGCAGAGAAAGCCGTAGCAGATATGAGCGCTCAGGCTCTCAGAATTTTAGGGGTTGCCTGCAAAGAAATTGATCAGATTCCTGAGAAGCTGGATTCCAACGAGCTGGAAAACGGACTTACTTTTATGGGACTGGTGGGAATGATCGACCCTCCAAGACCAGAGGCCAAAAAGGCTGTGGAGACCTGCAGAAAAGCAGGTATCCGTCCGGTTATGATTACCGGGGATCATGTAATTACTGCTTCTGCCATTGCCAGAGACCTGGGAATTATGAAAGAGGGAGATGAAGCGTTAACAGGAGTAGAGCTTGACGCTATGAGCGATGAGGAACTGGATAAGCAGGTGGAGAAGATTTCTGTATACGCCCGTGTTTCTCCTGAAAATAAAATTCGTATTGTAAAGGCATGGCAGAGAAAGGGACAGGTGGTTTCCATGACCGGTGACGGTGTAAATGACGCTCCGGCGCTGAAAGCAGCGGATATTGGATGCGCCATGGGGATTACCGGAACGGATGTGGCAAAAGGAGCTGCCGATATGACTTTGACAGATGATAATTTTGCCACAATTGTAGATGCTGTAAAAGAAGGACGAGGTATTTACGCTAATATCAAAAAAGTGGTAGGATTCCTTCTGGGAACCAATATTGGAGAGGTTCTTACTGTATTTTTGGCAATGATTTTATGGCATAAGACTCCCCTGGTATCCATGCAGCTTTTGTGGATCAATCTGGTAACCGACAGCCTGCCTGCAATTGCTCTGGGAATGGAAGCTGTTGAGGCGGATGTTATGGATCACAAACCCAAGCCAAAGGACGAGGGAATATTCGCTCATGGTTATGGTGTACGGATTGTTCTTCAGGGCGTAATGTTTGGAATCCTTTCTCTCGTTGCCTTTGTCATTGGGGAGAATGCTACCGGAACTATTGAGGGTGGTCAGACTATGACATTTATGGTGCTGGCGTTGTCTCAGGTGGTTCAGGCTTACAATATGAGATCTGAACATTCTCTGTTTAAGATTGGTCCGTTCAGCAACCACAATCTGAACTGGGCATGTCTGGTTTCTGTGGTTTTGATGGCTCTGGTATTGTTTACACCGGTTCGAATTGCATTTGGTTTGGAGCTGCTGTCCGGCAAACTGTATCTGGAGGGATTGGGCCTGGCATTGCTTCCCCTTCTGGTGATGGAAGTATCAAAAGTGGTTGGGTTGATAAAGCATCATCATTGACAGCGTATTTTGTAAATGAAAGACTTGATTGAAAACAAAGCGGAGACTGTTCCCGGAAGAAGGAATGGTCTCTGTTTTTGCTTTATAGGAAATTCCGATTTTTGGATAAGGGGAAAAGAAGCCCTGCTGATCGAACATATGTTAAATCAACAGGGGAATGGACATGACAATAGGACGATGGTTCGATTTAGAAGATATAAAAACCTTCTTC
>DXFU01000063.1 GCA_019114305.1 Candidatus Hungatella pullicola
AGATTATTCGTCTGGGAATCGGCGACGTAACCCAGCCTATTGCACCGGCGCTTATTGAAGCTCTTCACAGCGCAGTAGAGGAAATGGGCCGCAGTGAGACCTTTCACGGCTATGCTCCGGATTTAGGCTACAGCTTTCTCAGAGAGATAATTGCCAAAGAGGATTATGAAGCCAGAGGATGTCATATAAGTCCGGATGAAATTTTTATTTCTGACGGAGCAAAAAGTGACTGTGGAAATATTCAGGAAATTTTCAGTGAGGATGCCAGAATTGCCGTCTGCGATCCTATTTATCCTGTTTATGTAGATTCCAATGTAATGGCAGGACGTACTGGAGAATACGATGAAAAGACAGGAAAGTGGAGCCGGGTAATCTATATGCCCTGTACGGCTGAAAACGGATTTGTTCCTCAGCTTCCTGCAAATACTCCGGATCTGATTTATCTTTGCGTTCCCAATAACCCTACGGGAACAACCCTTACCAGGGATCAGCTGAAAGTGTGGGTGGATTACGCCAATGAGACGGGAGCAGTTATTCTCTATGATGCGGCCTATGAGGCTTACATTGCTGAGGATGACATTCCTCACAGCATTTTTGAGATAGAAGGAGCCGAGACCTGCGCCATTGAATTCCGTTCCTTTTCCAAAAATGCGGGATTTACAGGAGTGCGTCTTGGATTTACTGTAATTCCAAAGACACTGGTAAGAGAGGACGTGAGCCTTCATGCCTTGTGGGCAAGACGTCATGGAACCAAGTTTAACGGAGCTCCCTATATTGTTCAGAAGGCAGGCGCTGCTGTGTATACTCCGGAAGGAAAGGCACAGGTAAAGGAACAGGTAGCTTATTATATGAGAAACGCAAAAGTAATCTATGAGGGATTGAAGGAAGCCGGATGTGAGGTTTACGGAGGCATTAACGCTCCTTATATTTGGCTGAAGGTTCCGGAAGGAATGACCTCATGGGAGTTCTTTGACCTTCTCCTTGAGGAGGCAGGTGTAGTGGGAACTCCTGGAAGCGGCTTTGGTCCCAGCGGGGAAGGATACTTCCGTCTCACTGCCTTTGGCACATATGAGAATACGAAAGAAGCAGTGGAGAGAATCAAGCGGATGCCCTCTCTAAGGAAATAGACAAAACAGCACAAAGAAAAATGATTTGAGAACAAAAGCGTTCGGAATTTCCAAGGGAAAACCGGCGCTTTTTTCTGTTGCCAATGGTTGTCTGAGACAGCTATGGTTACCGGATAGGTTGTGAGAATAGTCAGACAATGGGAAAGGCGGGTATAAGCAGGAGGAAGTTATGAGGCATATGGATGAGACAGATCAGAAAATTTTAAGGATTCTGCAGGATAACGCCAGGACTTCTTTAAAGGATATGGGTGAAAAAACTTTTTTATCCTCCCCAGCGGTATCCTCCAGAATTGCTAAGCTGGAAAGAAGCGGAGTTATTACAGGATATCGCGGTCTTATTGACTCGGAAAAGCTGGGATACCACATTGAAACCTTTATCAGTGTGGCGGTTTCAGGAGAAAGAAAGACTGCCTTTTACAGAAAGATAGAGGCCTCACCCCAAGTACTGGAATGTTTCGGGGTGACAGGAAGATACTCTGTGCTTTTAAAAGCTGTGTTTCCAGGAAAAGAGGAGCTGGAAAGATTTCAGAAGGATATGGAGACCTTTGGAAAAGTAAGCGTTCAGGTAGTACTGTCCCGGCCTTTTGAAAACAGAGGAATCAGTGTGGAAGAGGCTCCGGTTATGAAGGGAAGCTGATTTTGGTACACTTGGAATACTCGTTTCATATCTTAATTTCATAGAGGTATGGAAAGGAGTTTTTCTTTTGGCTGAAAGAAAGATGATAATTATAGATGCCGGACACGGCGGCTCGGAACCTGGAGCCATATATAATGGAAGAAGAGAAGAGGATGACAATCTGAGACTGGCTCTTGCAGTGGGAAGACTTCTGGCAGAGAAGGGGTTCGATGTGCGCTATACCAGAACAGATGACACCTATCAGACTCCCCTGGAGAAGGTTATGATTGCCAACCGGGCAGGGGGAGACTATTTTGTGTCTCTGCACAGAAACGCTATGCCCATTCCAGGGAGCGGATCCGGGGTAGAAAGTCTGGTATTTGAAAACAGCGGAGTGGCAGGAGAAATGGCTCAGGCCATTGATGAGAATCTGTCCCGTCTGGGATTTCAGGACCTGGGGGTGAAAGAACGGCCTGGTCTGGTGGTTCTTAGAAGAACCCAGATGCCGGCCGTTTTGGTGGAAGCGGGATTTATTGACAACGAGGAGGACAATCAGAAATTTGACCGGGAATTTAACCGGATTGCCGCTGCCATTGCCGACGGGGTGGCCCAGACCATTGTAAGACAGGAGGAAAGAGAACCGGAATACTACCAGGTACAGACAGGAGCCTATCGGATGAGAAGCCTTGCGCAGCAGCAGGTAGATACTTTGAGAAGCCAGGGATTTCCGGCTTTTATGGTGTATGAGGATGGATATTATAAAGTGAGGGCTGGAGCTTTCAGAAATCTGGATTATGCGGCGGCTCAGGAAAAAGAACTGAGAAATCTGGGATATAATACGATCCTTGTGAGGAGGAAAGCTGTAACATAAGAAAAGAGCAGGGAGGAGGGAACACCTCCTCCTTTTTATGTGCCAGGAAGGCAGTTGGGAAAGCCGTTGATTTTCCCAGTTTCATCGGTTACAATGGAGACAAAAAAGAAAGGCAGAAAAAGATTGACATGATACAGGCGGTTATTTTTGATATGGATGGAGTCATTATTGACAGCGAGGGAATTTATCTGAAGGACCAGCTGGAATTTGCCAGAAAGAAAAATCCTGATGTGACAATAGATCAGCTGTTTGGCATGGTAGGAGCCACAAAAAAGGATGCCTGGGAGGTATTTGCCAGAGCGGTGAATAATGGACAGTCCTGGGAAGAATTAAGGGATGAGTACCGGAAAAATAACCTTTACAGTAAAATTGATTATACAAAAATATACAGGCCTGAGGTGACTGAGGTTTTAAAAAACCTTAAGTCAAAAGGGTATAAGCTGGCAGTAGCTTCTTCTACCCAGCTGGATCTGGTGGAGCACGTACTTCAGGTAAACGGAATCAGAGACTATTTTAAGATTGTGGTCAGCGGCAATCAATTTACCCGCAGTAAGCCTGATCCGGAAATTTACTGTTTTACAGCTGATAAGCTGGGGGTTAAGGCGGAAAACTGTCTGGTAGTGGAAGACTCTACCATAGGAATTACAGCAGCCAAAAGAGCCGGAATGAAGATTGCGGCGGTGATTGATAACCGGTACGGATTTGATCAGAGCCAGGCAGATTATTTCCTTACAAGAGTAAAAGATGTAATAGAAGCGGCTGAAAGAGCATAGAATACCATATACATACGTCATTGAGGTGATGCTGTGAGCTGTATGGGGCAGATGCTTAAAGGCATGGTAATAGGAGTGGCCAACATACTTCCGGGAATCAGCGGAGGTATGCTGGCCATTTCCATGGGCGTCTATGATACCATTATACATGGAGTAACCCACCTGTTTCGTGAACCGGGAAAGAGCATAAAAATCCTTTTTCCCTATGGATTGGGAGCGGCAGCAGGAATTCTTCTTTTGTCTTTTGCCTTTGAATCCCTGTTTCACGCCTACCCCCTTCAGACGAAAATGACTTTTCTCGGACTGATATTTGGAGGGATTCCGGCCCTGGCGGCAAGGGTGAAGCCTTCCGGCTTTTCTCAATGGTGGAGGGGAAAGGCCCTTACCTGGATTACCTGTATAGCAGTGGTGGGATTTACTGTATGGGCCAGGAAAAAACTTGGAACAGAACCTGGAGGACAAAATATAGAACTGGCAGGAGCCTTTTTAGGCAGTCCGTCTTTGTGGTGGCTTCGGATGGTTCTTATTGGTCTTCTGGCCGCGGGAACTATGATTGTGCCGGGAGTCAGCGGTTCTATGATCATGATGATGCTTGGAGTTTATGAACCCCTTCTTGAGGCAACCAATGATTTTTTTCGGGCAGCAGCTTCCTTTAATGGAAACAGAATTTTGGTCACCGGACTTCTTTTAGCCCCCTATTTTCTTGGTCTCGTAACGGGGGTGTTTGTGTTCGCCGGATGGGTAGAACGGCTTTTGTCTACAAGGGAGCGGACTCTTACCTGTGTCATTATGGGGCTGGTTTATTCCTCTCCTATTGTCATTTTGTGGGATACTCCCTGGAGGCAGATAAGCCTTTACCAGTTTCTGGGAGGACTTTCCCTGTGTCTGCTGGGATATGTCTGCTCCAGCGCTTTGGGAGGAGAGGGCTAGGGCAAAATCTTTCTCAATTCGGTTATTCTTTTGTTTTTTTATCATATAATATCAGGAATCATTGAATCAGGGGGATTCCTATGAATCCATATGTAACCGCTATGGCCGCGGAAAGTACCGGATCCCTTCAGGTGGATGTGGTATCGGCCGAAAATAATTTTCCCATAACCGACGCAGTTGTATCTGTGTCTGATGACAGGGATCCGGACAGGACGTTGGAGCGGACCTCTACCAATGCCTCAGGGCAGACTGATATTCTGTCTCTTCCAGCACCTCCATTGGAGTACAGTCTTACTCCGGGAGATCCCAGACCCTATACAGATTATACAGTTCGGGTGGAGGCGCCGGGATATCAGCCGGCTACAGTGACTGGAACGGAGATTCTGCCTGGAGTTTTGGCAATTCAGCCGGTGCGCCTTACACCATTGGAAGACAGAAGCAACGTACCGGAGGATGTTGTAATTCCCGATCACACTCTTTACGGTATTTATCCGCCTAAAATTGCGGAGGCAGAAGTAAAGCCGGTGGCAGAAACAGGAGAAATTGTCTTAAGCCGTGTGGTGATTCCCCAGACTGTGGTGGTGCATGACGGGGTTCCCAGCGATTCCTCAGCAAAAAATTATTTTACGCCTTATCGGGACTACATCAAAAATGTAGCTTCCAGTGAAATCTATGCCACCTGGCCCAGGGCTACAATTACTGCCAATGTGCTGGCGATTATGAGCTTTACCCTGAATCGTGTTTATACTGAGTGGTACAGAAATCAGGGATATGATTTTACCATTACATCTTCTACTGCCTTTGACCATAAATGGATTTATGGCCGGAATATTTATGAAACAATCTCCCAGGTGGTAGACGAGGTATTTGACAGCTATCTTTCCAGGCCA
>DXFU01000002.1 GCA_019114305.1 Candidatus Hungatella pullicola
CTCTGTGACCGCCTGTCTGTTTGCTGTTTCCGGCCTGATCTGCTGGTGCGGAATCAGTCAGGTTATAAGCAATTCCATTTCTTCTTCTTTTGAGAATGCTTTTCATATTCCGCCCCTTTATTCCACCATTGCGCTTGTGGCAGTGGCAGCAGCGGTAGTTTTGAGGAAAAATGCTACTGTGAAAGTCCTGGATATCCTGGTGCCTATTATGGCGGCCTGTTATTTCTTTATTACTATTTTTATTATAGTGAAGAATGCAGGACAGCTGCCAATGGTGTTTCAGAGAATTTTTGCAGAAGCATTTGGCCTTCGCCAGGTTGTAGGCGGCGGTATTGGCGCGGTTATTATGAACGGCGCAAAGAGGGGGCTTTTTTCCAATGAGGCAGGATCCGGCTCTGCTCCCTGTGCCGCAGCGGCGGCAGATATCAGCCATCCGGCTAAGGAAGGCCTGCTTCAGGCCCTTGGCGTATTTATTGATACCATGGTTATTTGCAGCTGTTCGGCTATGATTATGCTGCTGACTCCGGAAGAGATGACAAGAGGGCTGGAGGGTATGGATCTTCTTCAGACGGCAATGCAGTTTCACCTTGGAGAATTTGGAGTGATCTTTATCGCTGTGATTTTATGGATGTTCAGCTTCTCAACCTTTCTGGGCATTCTTTTTTACGCAAGGTCAAATGTAGCCTATCTGTTTGGGGACAACTGGATTTCCCAGATGCTTTACAAGATTCTGGCGCTTTGCATGCTGTTTGTGGGAGGACTGGCTGCTTATCAGTTTGTCTGGGATTTGGGAGATGTGGGCGTAGGCCTGATGACCGTGTTTAATATGATCGCCCTGTTTCCGCTGGCGCCGAAGGCATTGGCATCCCTGAATGATTATGAGAAAACTGAGATGAAGAAAAACAGGTCCGTTTGAAAGGAGTGAATCAAGCGGCTATAGAGAGGATCATCAGTCCTCTCTTTCTTTTTGTTTGCGGGTTTTAGATAGAGAAGAATACAGCTTCCTTATAAAACCACACTCCCAATAAATGGAGGACTTTGGACAAAACAAGCCGACATAGTTATATAATAAGAAATACAACAGGCGGTGATTCCTATGGAAATAACAGATGGTACCCTGGCGGTTATAAAGGCTGCTTTTATAAATGGTATTATTGACTTGGAAACTTTCAACAGAATTCGGGACAAATATGGATTTTAAAGCCGTTCTGAGAAGTGGGCAGTGCAGACCTGGAGTTTTTGTGTTGGAAGGAGTCAGAAAAGTGGAAGAGAAGAGAGTGGTTTTTTACGGAAGAGTCAGTACTCACAGCGATGAGCAGCTTTCGGCCTTTGAGAATCAGATGACCTGGTATCATCAGCTGCTGACACAGCATCCGGAATGGACCGTAGTGGGGCAGTATGAAGACGCAGGTGTCACTGGCACAAGCGTTCGAAAACGGAAGGGATTTCAGCAGATGCTGGACGATGGCATAAGGCTGCATAAGTATGATTTAATTGTAACAAGGGAAACCAAGCGATTTGCTAGAAATACGGTAGATGCTTTGTCTTATGTCAGGCTTTTGAAACAGAATGGGATAGAAGTATTTTTTGTAAGTGACTCCATACAGACTATTTCCGATCGTGATGGGGAGCTGCGCTTAAGCATTATGGCGACCATTGCACAGGAAGAATCCAGAAAAGTCAGTGAAAATGTTCGTGCCGGTCAGCGGATCTCCAGGCAGAAAGGAGTCCTGAGGGGAAACGGTAATATTTTAGGTTACAGGAGAGTGGGAAAAAATCAGTTTGAAATTGACCAGGAGCAGGCAGCTGTTGTAAAAAAGATTTATAAGTGGTATCTGGAAGGAAAAGGGATCCGGGTTATAAAGGAAAAATTGGAGGAGGAGGGATATAAAACTGCCACAGATAAAAGCCACTGGAATTACCAGGTAATAGCTAATATTTTAAGCAATCCATTTTATACGGGAATACAGCAGCAGTTGGTGCGGGTTTCAGACGGCTATCTTACCCAGAGAAGAGTAAAAAATGATCAGGATAAGATAGAGTACATGAAAGGAAACTATGAGCCTATCATATCGGAAGAAACATTTCAGGAGGTAAGAAGAATCCGTGAGAAAAGATACTGCAAAATAACGGGAAAGGGGAAAAAGGAGAGCAAAAATGTTTGGTGCAAGATTTACGTTTGCAGCTGCGGCTGCGGTACTGTGAGAAGAGGTTCCGGGGATGGAGAATCTATATTCCTGTGCTATTCACAGCATGTATATGGAGAGAAGAGAAAGAGTAAGGTGCCGGAGGAGCAATACCGGTGTGGGATGAGAACTGTGTTGGAATGGAAGCTGGATATGATTGCTTACTATGTTATTAATTACATTTGGAAAGAACAGGAAAGTGATGTAAAACGGGCTTTGGAAATCATAGAAGAATGTTATGAAGACAAAACGGTTTTGGGTATTCAGGAGCTGGAAGCCATAAAAAACAGGATACACAAACTGGAAAAAAGAAAGCAGGGACTGATGGATATGAGAGCAGATGGGGAGATTACAAAGGAAGAATTTGCGGTCCGAAAAAATCAGTGCCAGCAGGAAATTCATAAATTGAACCTGTCTGTGGCAGAGTCGGCCGAAACAAATCAGCCTTCTGTCAGCAAAAAAACAGAAGGGCTTAAAAAAGCGCTGGAAAAGGTGGCTGATTTGTCTGGTCCCAAACTGAACAAAGGAATTATAGAGGCATTTATATGGAAAATGGTACATATCTCGGACAATGAATTTGATCTCTATTTAAAAACGGGAAAGAGGATTTTTAGAAATACGGAATGGGAAGAAACGATCATCAGCCACAGGGAATTTTGTTATCCGCCGGCTAACCGGCAGGAAAAAATAAAGCGTTCCGAGTTAAAAGCTATGAGCTTCACCTATGAAGATGCAGTGAGATATCGGAAAATGAGCCATAAGAAAGTTATAAGAAATAAATGGGAGGATCTGATTGTTCATATTTATTTGTTCAATCCTATCTGAATGGCATTAGTGAATTTCTGAATGGTATCCGGGTTCTGTTCCAGATAGCTTTTTTTCACACAGTAGGCGGTATAGGGCACGTATCCGGAATCCACGCCCAGAGATGCAACTACATATCCGCTGCCTTCCTGCTCCAGACTGGTAGCATAAGGCTCAAACTCTACGGTATAATCGGCGTCGCTGCTGGTAAAGGCGGCGGCGGTGAGACCAAAGCTTATATTCTGGTCTATGGTCAGGTCGGCAGCTGGATCAATGCCGTTTTTCTTTAAAATATACTCAAACACCATTTGAGGCATGCCGCCGGCCCGGCCGCCCAGAACTTTTTTCCCTTTCAGTTTCTCCCAGGAAAAATTATTGTCTGGTTTCCGGGCTACCAGAAAATTTCCGGCTCTCTGAGTCAGCTGGGCAAAGTTTACAGCGTAATCCTCGGCTCCTTCCTGATACACATAAATACTGGCCTCTGATCCCATAAACCCAATATCGGCGTCTCCGGATATAAGGGCTGTCATAACCTTGTCAGCCCCTCCCCCGTTAACTAAAGTCAGCTCCAATCCTTCTTCCTCAAAATATCCTAATTCAATGGCCGCATACTGAGGCGCGTAAAATACAGAGTGGGCTACCTCATTGAGCACTACAGGCCGAAGGCGTTTCATACCCTTATGTCCGCAGCCAGTTATGGCCAGAACAGATAAGGCTGTTAATAAAAGAACGGTGAGAACTCGTTTCATTCACATTCCCTTTCATAATTTATTCTCATAGTTTTATCCTATGATACCCATAAAAAAGGGTTCCGGATAAAGCTTTATGATATCTTTCTGGAGGAAGGAAAGCAGCTGCAGGAAAAACCATGGAAAGAATGGAAAAATTAGGGTTTACAGATATTAAAAGTATGCTATACTTCTTAAGGTGAAAGTCAGGACAACAACCTGTTTGCCTGTGAAAGGCGCATGGAATGGAGGAAAATATGAAGTACCGCATGATAGTATTGGATTTAGATGGAACTCTGACAAATCGGGATAAGGTAATTACTCCCAAAACAAAGGAGGCTCTTTTCCGTTTTCAGGAGGCCGGAGGAATCATCGTGCTGGCATCAGGCCGTCCCACTTACGGTGTTATGCCTCTGGCAAAAGAGCTTAAGCTGGAGCAGCAGGGAGGTTACATATTATCCTTTAACGGAGGCCGTATTATTGACTGTAAAACAGGGGAGACTGTATTTGCCAAGGAACTGCCTGTATCAGCAAACAGCAGAATCATTGCTCTTGCCAAAGAGAACGGCGTAAATATACTGACCTATGAAGAGGATCGGATCATTACCCCAGACGGCACAGATGAATATGTGAAAAAGGAGTCTGCAATTAATAAGCTGGAGATCAGAGAGATTCCGGATTTTGCGTCTCATGTAAATTTTCCTGTAGTAAAATTCCTTATGTTGGATGACGGGGACTATCTGGCTCTTGTGGAGGCAAAGGTGAAAGCGGCTTTGGGAAGAAATTACAGTGTTTACCGTTCTGAACCTTATTTTCTGGAGATCCTTCCAGAGGGAATTGATAAGGCAAAATCTCTGGAACGGCTTTTAGAACGTGTGGGTCTTCATAGAGAAGATATGATTGCATGCGGAGATGGTTATAACGATCTGTCTATGATTCAGTATGCAGGACTGGGCGTTGCCATGGAAAATGGAGTTCTTCCAGTGAGAAAAGCAGCGGATTATATTACTTATTCCAACAATGCCGATGGAATTGCACATGTAATTGAAAAATTTATTTTTTCTTAAGAGAAAACAGGGTGGAATTTATGACTTTACTATGTTAAAATGACATATAGATAAATTAGACATAAAAGGGGAATAAAAAATCATATGAATAAGAAAATTAAAACAGATGCAGTAGATCATTTGTTTCAAGCCATTCTTACCCTGAAAACTCCAGAAGACTGTTATACTTTTTTTGAGGATGTATGCACAGTGAACGAATTATTAAGCCTGTCTCAGCGATATGAAGTTGCGAAGATGCTTCGGGAAGGCAAAACCTATTTGGAAATTGCTGAAAAGACGGGGGCGTCCACTGCTACCATCAGCCGTGTAAATCGGTCTCTTAATTATGGCAATGACGGATACGATATGGTCTTCCAGCGTTTGGAAGAGGAGAAGAATGGAGAATTATAATCAGCAAAAAAGACCGGCGGATCAAACGCCGGTCTTAGTTATTTCTTTTTTTGGGATCCTCACTGCGAAGCTGATCAATGACCTGTTCCAGCATTTGTTTTTTCAGATAAATATCAAAGGACAGCTGGCACAGCCACGCAAAAAGCCGCAGATATTCTCTGTCATTTTCATCCATCTCTTTGTCGGAAAAGGTCTGGCTGGCAGCTTTATACTTTGCTGTTACATCTTCTTTCAGGCGGGTCATCTCTGCAGATTCCAGAGAAAAAACTTCCCGGTAAATATCCTCCAGAGGAAGATTATCCGGATTGGAGAAATGCTTCTCTGTAATCGGGCGGAAAAGCTGTTCAATATCGTTAAAGGATAAAAGATTTTTAAAATAGTAAATAAAGATCAGAAGAAGCATATGCTCCTTGGAATACTTCTTCCTGTTGGGCGCCGGAAGCAGATTGTTCTTCGCATAATTGTTAATCATGGTTTTGGTCAGAACCTTATCATCAGGATAACGTTTGATATCGCTGAGATGCTCATCCATAAAAGTGGTAACCTGGTCCATATATAGATCAATATTTGGAATCTCTTCCGGGCGGATATAAGTCAGCTGATCCAGCCGGTTCAGAATGTCCTGAACTCTTTCGTCATTGGTCTTCATGTCTTCCTCCACTGGCGCAACGTCTGCGCATAATTCCTTTTAACAGGAGATATTAATTCTCTTATCCTATTATATAGTATTCAATACTAGATGACAAGTGGGAAAGGAAATTTTAGGTTGAAACCAACTTCTTATCCGTGTATAATAAACAAAAGATCTTTCTTTTAACCTGTTCTGGTTAGTCATTTCCCACTATTTTTATTACAATTGATTTTTTGACAACAGTTCAACAAAGGCCAGAACTGCTTTTTGCTGTTCTTCATTCAGGGTATCAAGAATATTGAGAATCCGTTTCTTTTGCGGAGAAATTTCCGGCTGAGAAGAGATGGAATCATTAGCCCAGAAATCCAGAGTCGTTCCAAAGAAAGAGGCCAGTTTTTTCACAGTTGAAAGTTTCAGTCCATCGTAGCCCTTTTTGTACCATCCATCTATGGTGGTATATGGAATACCACAGGCTTTTGACAGAGAATGTTTGTTTAAACCGTTCTCCTGCATTAAATAATTTAGTTTTTCTAAGAAATTCATAGTATTCATCACCCCCATACAGCCATTTTATCATGGGAAAAATAAAAACACAAGAAATAAATTACCCTTAAGCGTAAATAAACACTTGACCACTTACCCTAAAGGGTATAAAATATAACTAATAATTACCCTTACGGGTAGAAGGAGGGGAAGGATGTACACAAACCTTAGAAATGTTCTATATAAGAAAAATATCAGCATTAAACAGTATGCCGAGTTTTTAGGCGTGGGTGAAAAGACGGTACAGAATAAGTTAAAGGGAATTACTGACTTTACATATCCGGAATTTAAGCGGACCTGTACCCTTCTTTTCCCTGAATATAACGCGGATTATCTGTTTGCGGAGTCAGATCCAGAAACAGAGGATTAAAAAAATTTTTCCGGAAATGGGTGTCACAGGGCACTTAAATAATTTAACCTGAATTATTCACGACTTTGCCACGAATGTGGCTGAAAGCCACATAGTTACTGTATTTTAACTGAATATTGCTTTTCACCTATCAAGTGAATGAAAAAAGAGCATCCATTTGTGGTAAAATTA
>DXFU01000064.1 GCA_019114305.1 Candidatus Hungatella pullicola
TCCTTTATGCGTTTTGTTTCGCAACTAACATCATAAAGAAAAACGGTATGATTGGGAAGTAGGGATTTTCTCTGCTTCCCTTTTTATTTAGAAACCATTCCTATTTTTGCCAATGATAATTATACACTAACTTTCATTTTTTTCAAATTTTCTTTTTCAGGATACTGCAATCCCTTAGATATTCTGTAAGAAACCGCTGTCAGCCTCTCTTTCTGTCTTCAGTTCAAAGGAAGCCAGGCTTACATATCCGGTTCCTGCATATCGGAAATACAGACTGCAAACCCCATCAGGGATCTGAATTCGCTCTTCATAAGTCTTCCATTCATTAGACCTTCCCAGAGAAATTTTTCCTATGGGAGGCTGGTTAAGCTCTGTAAGAACTTCCATTACACCGTCAGCCTTTCCTCTGACAGTTACTGCCACCCGCTCAATTCCTTTACAGGAAAAATATTTAAATCCAGCCACAGCTCCATCCCGCATATTGGCAATGTAACCTGAATTTTTATCTCCGTCTTTTCCTTCCTGTGTAATCTTAGGAAAACGGGCATCCATCCAGCTTCCTGGCGGAGCTGTAAGCAAAGCTTTATCCCGGCAGAAAAGACAACAGGCTAAATATGCATCGTAAGTTCCTTCCCCGGCCAGCGGCTTTCCATTTGGCCCGCTGGTGGTAAGCTCTGCCTGACAAATGTTTCCGTCTTCCTCGATTTTCACCGGCTCTATACACCCCTGACGACAGTAATTCATCCCATTGGTATGACGATGATAGAAAACATAGCATTGCCCATTCAGTTCAATAAGGCTTCCATGGTTATTACCTCCGTAGGCCGTTGTAAAATCTTCCGTTTTATACGATGCAATTCCCAAATCACAGTTGCTCACCAAAACACCCCCGTAGGAAAAATCCCGGTCTGGTTTCTGGCTTAAGGCGTAACAAAGCTCATGCTTTTGCTCGGAAGAATAAATGAAATAATAGTTTCCCTTTATTTTTCGCAAGGATGAGGCCTCAAAAAAAGCATGTCCTTCAAATCCCGTTCCACGGCTGTACGCTGAACTGGGCACTACTGTCCTGGGCTCAGTTTTTAGGGTAAGCATATCCGGTTCCAGAGACATAACCATTGCCCCTTTTCGTTCAGGATTATAAACCCCGCAATAACCGCTGCAAAGCCAAATTTGGTCTCCGTCAATAAAAACCGCAGGGTCAAACTGCGGGACATCTTTGGGCCGCTCTCCAAGAATGTTTCCTTCCCGGTCATGCACATACCCATAAAACTTATAAGTTCCTGCAGGATTATCACATACAGCCACCGAAATGACCGGTTCCTGATCCAGTACATAAAACAGGTAATACCGCCCATCTGGTCCCTGAGCCACATCAGGCGCATAAAGGCAGCTGTCTCCATCCCGATTTCTCGGATCATCAGTTCTCCGGTAAATCACTCCCTCATAACACCAGTCTGACATATCATCCGGAGAAGCTGACCAGCACACATAGTCATTCTGGCAGTAGGCATATCCATTAAACCTGTCATGAGAGCCATAAATGTAAAGGCGTCCCTCAAACAGATGAGGTTCTGCATCCGGAACATACTCCCAGGACGGAAGATATGGATTAACAGCCTGTTTGAACTTCCGTTTATCTCTCATCTTTTTCCACTCCGCTAATTCTCCTGTTCATCTAAAATCTGATATTCTACAAAATCGAAATCAGCCTCTTTTCTCCGTCCGGAAATGTCCTGACAGCAGATGCAGAAAAATGCCCCTGTAAAACGTCCGGGCCCTTCTTCATCAGACATTCTCCACGCCTCAAGCTCCGGTCCTAATTTTTCATAAACACGCCCATCTAAGGAATAGAAAAACTGAGCGCATCCATACTGTACCGTCATACGCAGCCACACCGTTTTCCCCTCCGGCAGCTGTCTTCCAACTCCAATGGGCATATCAAAACTATCAGAAAGTTTTCTCATAACTGTAATAACCCGGCCTTTTTCCTCATCTCTGGTTACATACAGGTAATAGAAACAGCTTCCATTATAATAATATGTCAATCCAGCCATCTGCTGATGGCTTTCCGGCAAAAATTCCAACTTTGTATCTACCTGAACACAAAAGTGCTGCTGCCTGAATCCCAGCAGGCTCTGTTGGTAACAGGATTCCAGAGACTCTCTTCCATACAGGCGAATCCAGCCTGGCCGTGCCGTCATCGATGCCTTTTCTCTCATAGGAACGCGGAGAGTCTGAAAATGATTGTTCCATTTCTCCCCCGAAAAATCATCTCTCCAATTTCCGAAATATTCAGACCTCTCTCCGTTTTCCTGATAATTTACCTCCACCTTAACCTGAGGCTCACTGGTTCCTCCAGCCAGTCTTGGCCAATCATTTTCCCACACAATCTTTTGAATTGCGGTCTCCCGGCCTAAAATGCAGTACTTTCCCTCCACTGGACGGCCACAAAGATGAGCCAGATACCATTCACCATTATTTCCCTCTACCAAACTTCCGTGTCCCGCCCGTTTTAAAGGATTTTCCCCATACGGCCAGCCTGTAACAAGAGGCGTAAAAGGACTTAATTCATACGGGCCTTCGATCTTACGGCTTCGAAGCACTGTTTCTTGATGGCGCACTCCAGTTCCTCCTTCCGCACAGAACAGATAGTACCAGCCATTTCGCTTATACAGATGAGGGCCCTCTGTAGTTCGGGCTGGAGTTCCGTCAAAAATACGCATTGGTTTTCCGATCAGGCATTTTTTTTCTTCGGAATATTCCTGAAGGACAATACCGGAAAAACGAATTTTCCAGGTGCGAAAATCGGAGAACATATTGACAAACCATTTTCTTCCATCGTCATCATGAAAAAGAGACGGGTCAAAGCCGCTGGAATTCATATAAATAGGTTCAGACCATGGGCCAAGAATATTTTTTGCCGTAACCAGATAATTATTTACATCATAAAAAACCCCTGTATTTTTCATATCTGAGTAAATCAGGTAAAAGGTTCCATTATGATAGGACAGACAGGGGGCCCATACACCTTTAGAAGAAAGCTCCCCTTCCATATTTAACTGACTGATTCTCTCCAAAGGCCTGACTGCCAGCTCCCAGTCTCTTAAATTTCTGGAATGATAAATCTCCACTCCAGGAAACCATTCAAATGTAGACACCGCAATGTAATAGTCTTCTCCTACACATATCATGGATGGATCCGGATGAAACCCGGTAAGTACCGGATTGGTAATAGTAATCATAATCTTTTCTCCTTTAACCTGAAATCCCCCCGATCAGCGGGGGGATTTCATTTTCATTTCTTAGTTTTTACTGATTATTCAAGGAATCCACAATCATCTGAGACCACTGCGTTCCCCCTTCTTCTTCAAACCGTTTCATGCCCTCCTCTACAGAAACTCCCTGAGTGACGCAATCCGCAATAATTGAGTATTTTAATGTAGTTAGATCGCCGTTGTACTGAGCCATTTCATCTGTAGAAACCGGAAGCTGAGCCGGACGGCTATTGGCGTTAAACAGTTCGTTGCTTTCAAGAATCATGGAGTCAAAGCTTCCTTCCCCAATATCCTTTCCCTCCTCAAAACGTACAAAAGGATTATCTCCAGCAAAAAACGCTTTTGTATATTGTGTTCCTGGAGCATCTCTGCTTTCCAACATATGGAACTGCCCTTCTTCATAGGTAATTCCGCAAACTTCTTCCGCTTCTTTGGACCAGTGAACCCCTTCCACTCCGTATGTCCAAAGCTCCTGAACCGCTCCTCCGTCTAATGCGCTTTCCAGGAAATACTTAAACACGCCTTCCGGGTTTTCACAGGCAGAGGTAATACAAAGGGCCACTGGTGTACGGTCAATATAGGCCCCCACTTCCGCAATAGGCTTTATAGGAACCAGCTCTCCATCATGTCCGTTGGTTTCCAGTCCCTCGGAAAGACGTTTTTGCCAAGATCCCGGCCAATATGTAAATACGCCAAATTTATCCTCAAAAAATTTATTGCGGCAGTCTGAAGTAGCGTTGGTCAAAGTCTCTTTTTCAATATAACCTGCTTCGTATGCCTCACGAAGTCTCTTAATCGCCTCTTTCATACTGTCCTCTGTAAATCCATCTGCCCATGTGCCATCTTCCTTCTGATAAAAAGTAGGATACGCGTCCTGCCAGAATTCCGGCAAATACTGAATGTAAGGCGCTTCGGCGTTAATAAAACCTGCCGCGCTCACTCCAAAAGTGTCTCCATCTATCCCATTGCCATCGGGATCTCCATTTGTAAAGGCATCCAGAACTTCTATATATTCTTCATAATTTGTAGGCACATCCAGTCCCACATTATCCAGCCACGCCTTCTTTATATAAGTAATGCAGCCCATCCCCGGACCAGTGGGAATGCCGTACAGCTGATCGCCAATATAAAGGCTGTTCACCACATTATCGTTAATTACCCTTCCAGACTTCTTAACATCTGAATTTTCCCAGGCTTCCGTCATATCCCACAAAACGCCTTCTTTTGCGTAATTAGTATAATACTGAGAAGTGGTAATCATCACATCCGGCCAGTTATCCTGTCCGCTGGCCATGGTTTGACCCAGAACATCATAATACGCCGTGTGATCGGGCTGTATAATTTCCAGATCAATACCCATAAGTTCTTCCCAACGCTCTACCCATTCTTCCTGTCCATTTGCCTTAGTAACTAAGGTTCCGTCTACCATAAATGTAATCTTTTCCGGTTTTTCAATTTCTTCCCCGTCTTTTGTCTGATTCTCTGTCTGACTTTCACTATTTTGTGCCACTGTTTCCTTCTCTGTCTGTCCGCTGCATCCCGTCACAATTACAGTTCCTGCCAATACGGCTGCCATAGTTTTTGCCGCATAGATCCCTTTTCTCATAAAAAGTGCTCCTTTCCCTATACTTTAGTCTAGTTATGACAGTTCAGACTTCCTCGAGGCATCTGCTTGTCTGTTATGCCTTTATTATAGAATTCGTCCTTCTTTCCTTCAATTTCTAATCTTGCTCATTCATTGGTTAGTGTATAATTATCATTGGCAAAAATAGGAATGGTTTCTAAATAAAAAGGGAAGCAGAGAAAATCCCTACTTCCCAATCATACCGTTTTTCTTTATGATGTTAGTTGCGAAACAAAACGCATAAAGG
>DXFU01000065.1 GCA_019114305.1 Candidatus Hungatella pullicola
TATATAGACCCGTTTACGGGTGAGCCGGTGAAGAAAAACAAAAGATAAACCACTTGGAGTGGTAGTGGGAAATCAAAGCAAACCAGCAAGCCCCAAGGGGGCTGCGCCGGAATAAGGAAGCACTGAAAAAGCCCCTTTAGGGGCGGCTGTGGATGTGGTGCAGCTGGCAGGCCCTCAGTGCGCCTTCCGGGCGCAAGCAGGGAATATCCCCTTATAGGGGCAGTGCAAGCCACCGGCTAAGCCGGTGGTCTTGACTTATGAAACGACAGACTGTTGAGCCGGCCGTTCTTATTATAGTTTTCCCTGAAGTACCAGTACAAAAAGGATACAGGTAATAAGAACTAATACTGCAATCAGGCTAATGCCCACATGGAACTGACGGACGGAGCTGCCGTTGGAAGAAGAAGTCTCCAAAAGTCCGGATTTCCTTAGAGTTGTCACTAAAGGTTTATAGATCAGCAGGGTGAGAGCGGTATTGATCGCGCCTTTTAACAGATTAAAGGGAATAAACGCGGGGATCAGAAGCTCTACAACAGCCTCTCTGGGATATCCCATATAAATAGGAGTAATCAGGTAATTCCATAAAACCATTACAGCGGTCAGCAAAATTGTACCGGATATTAAACCGGTTATGGCGCCGCTCATAGTGTGGTTTTTCCGGTATGCCCAGGCAGCCGGACATACAAAGGCCACGGTGGAAAGGATGTTCATAATCAGTCCGATTATACCTGTACTGCTGATGGTAATCAGCTCAATAAAGGATACAATGACAGCGATGCAGGCAGCAGAGAGAGGGCCGAAGAGAAAGCCGCCGATTACTATGATCACATCTTTTGGCTCATACTCCAGAAAGGGGACTGCCGGAACCAGTGGAAAATGGATCACAACTACGGCAATGTATGCCAGAGCGCAAAGCATAGCCATAATTGTAAGTTTTTTGGTGCGTTCGGTCAGGTTTTTGTTCATATGTAAGCCTCCTGAAAAATAAAGTAACACCTGAAAGGATGCCTTTCAGGTGTTAAGATATTAGACAGGTGTATTATCTATATTTAACACATCTTCTTCCATCCAGACTTTAACTGTCGGTATTGGAATCTCACCAATTCATGCGTATAACGCTCGCGGACTGTACCGCCGATCGGGAATTTCACCCTGCCCTGAAGACAACCGTATGCAAATGTTCTGCAGCTATTATAGCACGTTTTCTGGGAAATACAAGAATGAAATAAATAAAAAAATTGAAAAAACTGTATCTGATACTTTGGATATTTTTTGTTTATATACACAAAAAAACCAGCATTTATCGGATTTTCCGATAAATGCTGGCTACATCAATCATGGAGATAGTGGGATTCGAACCCATGACCTCTTGAATGCCATTCAAGCGCTCTCCCAGCTGAGCTATACCCCCATGCCCATTACTATAGCATAAGAAACAGTAAAAATCAACAAATAATTTTAAAAATTCCAAATATTTGATCCTAAAGGAAAATCTGCTTGATTCTGACCTGGTTCAGTTATATGATAGTGACAGAAAACAGGGCGTTTTTTGGCGCATTTTCTAAAAAAGTATTGGATTCCAGGAGGAAAAAGCAGATGAATCAATTTACACCTAATTGGTATACCATTCCTGAATTTGCTCAGGTTGCCCCTATTTTTGTGTATCATAAGGAGCAGGAGGATAATCCGCAGCCGCCAAAAGTTCCTGTGAATGTTCATGTTTTGGCCCGCAGCCATTATCGCTTCAAAAGAGATCAGGGAAAGGTAATACTGCGGATTTCGGCAGATGATTATTACAAATTGTATATAAATGGAAGATTTGTGCTTCAGGGACCGGCGTCTGCTTATCCGGAGGCTTATTATTATAACCAGGTGGAAATTACTCCTTATTTATCAGAAGGAGACAATGTCCTCAGCCTTCATCTATATTATCAGGGATTGATAAACAGGGTCTGGAACAGCGGAGACGGAAGATTTGGAGTAGCTGCTGCCGTGGAGGATCAGACAGGAAACAGCCAGGAGCTTTCCTGGAAATACAAGCGTTCCGATGCTTTTAAAGGAGAGACCACAGGTTATGATACCCAGTTTCTGGAGAATTTTGACAGCAGACTGTGGGATGAGGACTGGAATCAGCCTGATTATGATGATTCCTTATGGGAACCTATGGTTCCTGCCCTATGGGCAGATTATAAACTAAGCTGCCAGCCGGTAAAGCCATTGGCTGTATATGAGGAGGAACCGAAAAACATAATCAAAAAGAGAGAGGGCTGGTTTCTTGATTTGGGAAGAGAGGTTACGGGAGCCTTAAAGATTACGGCTTCCGGCCCTGAGGGAGGCCAGATCCGAATTCTGTGCGGCGAAGAACTGAATGAGGATGGAACGGTGCGTTATGAGATGCGCTGCAACTGCCGTTATGAAGAAACCTGGACGTTACGGGAGGGAATTTGTACCCTGGATCCCTACGATTATAAGGGGTTTCGCTATGCCATGTTGGTTCCTGATGAGGGAGTGGAAATCCAAAAAGTGACAGCCATCCTCCGCCACTATCCCTTGGAAGATTCTTCCTGTCAATTGGAGAGCAGCAGCGAGGCGCTGGATAAGATATTTGAAATCTGTAAAAATGGAGTACGCCTTGGAACGCAGGAGGCATATTTGGACTGCCCTACCAGAGAGAAGGGGCAGTATCTGGGAGACAGTGTGGTAACAGCCAGATCTCAGGTATGGCTCTCTGGCACGGTAGAGATGCTGCGCAAATGCATTGATCAATTTGCTCGGACAAAGGAAATCTGTCCCGGCCTTATGGGGGTAGCACCTGGGTCTTTTATGCAGGAAATCGGAGATTTCTCCCTTCTTTGGTCTCAGCTTTTGGTTTTGGATTATCAGTTTACAGGTGATAAAGAATTTTTGAGACAATATTATCCTGTGGCAAAGGGAATTCTGGAGCATTTTTCCAGGTATGCCAGAGAAGACGGCCTTCTTGAACAGGTTGGGGATAAATGGAATCTGGTGGATTGGCCGGAAAATCTGAGGGATGGGTATGATTTTGCGCTCAGCCGTCCTGTAGTAGCCCCAGGCTGTCACAATGTCATTAACGCGCTGTATGCGGGGGCAGCGAAAACCCTTAACTGGATAGAAAAAATTCTGGGACAGGAGGAGACTGTGGACTGGAAGAAACTGAAGGATTCTTTTGTAAAAGCATTTTATCGTCCCCGGTTTAGGCTGTTTGCCGACAGCGAGACCAGCAATCACTCTTCCCTGCACTCTAATATTTATCCCTTATTTTTCAAGATGGTTCCAGAGGACGGAGTAGACAGCATCTGCAATTATATGATAGAGAAGGGCCTTTGCTGCGGGGTGCTGATCAGCTGGTTTTATCTGAAGGGACTGGCAGGGGCCGGCCGCTTTGAAGAAGTTTACCAGACTATTGTCAATAAGTCTGAACACGGCTGGATTCAGATGCTGAAAGAAGGCGCTACATCCTGTTGGGAGGCGTGGGGAAAGGATCAGAAATGGAATACAAGTTTCTGCCATCCCTGGGCCAGCGCTCCTATATCTGTTTTCATTGAAGATGTGGCGGGATTTATTCCTGATCCGGAAGAGAAAAAGGGGTTCCGGTTTGAACCTCATTTGCCGGAAGAATTGAAAGAGCTGTCGCTGACCATTCCTTTTAGGGGGAATTCCTTTACAATTCAAAAAAAGGATGGCCGGATATTCCTGGAAGAAAATCCCAGGTAAAGGGTGAGACACCTGGAATAAGGGGTTCACTGACTTTATATGCAGGAAAGCAAAAAGAGAGGAGGGGGAATTTATGAATGGTATGGCAGAGGATCAGATGAAGTATTTAAGGCTGTTATCGGAAACCTATCCTACCAGACAGGCGGTCTCAAGAGAAATTATTAATTTGATGGCCATATTAAATCTTCCCAAAGGAACCGAACACTTTATGAGTGATCTTCACGGGGAGTATGAGGCATTTTATCATATACTGAATAACTGCTCCGGAGTTATCAGGGAAAAGGTACAGATGGTGTTTGGGGACAGATTGGGAGACAGGGAATGTCAGGAACTATGTACCTTAATCTATTATCCCCAGGAAAAGCTGGAGCTTCTTAAGAAGGAAGGAGAGCTGACAGAAGGCTGGTATTTGATGACGCTTAAAAATCTCACAGAGCTGGCTGGATTTCTTTCTTCTAAATATACCAGGTCAAAAGTAAGAAAAGCTCTTTCTCCTGAGTTTGCCTATATTATTGATGAGCTTCTTCACGCGAAACCAGATGAAGACAATAATCAGCTGGTATATCACGAGAAAATTCTGGACACGATTATTAAAATTCAGAATGCAGATGAATTTATTCTGGCATTAACTGCCCTGATTAAAAGGCTGGCTGTGGATCACCTTCATATTGTAGGGGATATTTTTGACCGGGGAGGCAGCGCGGACAAAATTATGGAGCTGCTTATGAGTTATCATTCTCTGGATATTGAGTGGGGAAATCATGATATTTTATGGATGGGAGCTGCTGCGGGAAATCCAGCCTGCGTGGCCGCGGCCGTCCGGAATAATATTAAATATAAGAATATGTCCATTCTGGAAAATGCCTATGGCATCAGTCTCCGTTCTCTGACCCTGTTTGCGGAGAACACTTATAAAAATGAGGGTATACTGGATGCAGCCATTCAGGCGATAACAGTAATTCTTCTGAAACTGGAAGGGCAGCTGATTCAAAAACATCCGGAATACCATATGGAAGAAAGGCTTCTGCTTCACAAAATAAACAGAGACAACTGGTCTATTACCATAGATGGAAAGGAATATCCTCTTACCTGCAGGGATTTTCCTACGGTGGATCCGTCTAATCCCTATAAATTGACAGAGGAGGAGGAACTGGTTTCCAGGGAGCTTACAGAGGCCTTTACAAGCAGCCACCGTCTTAAACGTCATGTGGAATTTCTGTATTCCAGAGGCGCTATGTATTGCCGGTGCAATGAAAATCTTTTGTTCCACGGCTGTATTCCTTTGGATGAACAGGGGAATTTTGAAATGATAGAGTTTAATGGAACTATTTACAAAGGAAAAAGTTATTTTGACTTTGCTGATCAGTCTGCCAGAAGGGCCTATTTTGGTCAGGATCCGGACTGCCTTGATTTTATGTGGTATCTGTGGTGCGGAAAAAAATCCCCTCTTTGCGGAAGAAATATGAAAACCTTTGAAAAGGCCTATATTGCTGATCCTCAGGCGGGAGTGGAAGAGAAGGATCCTTATTATACTTACTACAATCTGGAAAAGACCAGCGGCATGATTTTAAGGGAATTCGGCTTGTATTCCAGATTATCCCATATTATTAACGGTCACACCCCCATTAAAGCAGGAAAGGGGGAAAGTCCTATTAAGGCAGGGGGGAAGGTCATTGTTATCGACGGCGGTTTCTGTAAGGCCTATCAGAAGACTACAGGAATTGCTGGTTATACCTTGATTTATAATTCCCATGGAATGAGAATTAAGGCTCATCAGCCATTTGAAAGTGTGGAGAAAGTTTTGGCGGAAAATAAGGATATTGAATCCAGCTCCCAGGCCTTTGAGACAGAGCCATTCCGTGTTATGGTGGGAGATACAGACAATGGAAAAAGAATTGCGGAGAACATCAATGATCTGAAGCGCCTTCTGGATGCCTACCGTCAGGGAATGATACCGGAGCGCTTAGGACAGAAAAATGCCATACATACATAGAATATAAAATGCATAAGAGGGCGCGGAAAGTAACCGCGCCCTGTTGTTTTGAAGAAAAGAGGATGGAGGATCAGTCGAAAATGCTTTCCTGATCCCATTCAAGGATGTTTCCGCTGTCAGCGTCAATTTCAAATTCATATTCTGTGGTTCCGGAAAGAAAAGATCCCTCATAAACCAGCCTGCCGTCGTCGTAATCCTGATGGATACTGCGGAATGTTACATCAGACATCTGAAGTCCGGCCCTGGTAAGAGCAATTCCTTTGGCGTCATCGGCTGTGACAGAGTTATCCTGAGAAGAATCTGCAGATTTGGGCTGTCTGCTTGTGTCATAGTATTCCGCGTCATAGTCGTAGCTTAAGATCGAACCAGTAGAAACTTCAATTTCATAATCATATTCTTTGTAATCCTTGGTGTAGAATTCCACATCGTAAACCTTTTTTCCGTCATCATAATCCATATGAGAACGGATATAGGCTACCTGATCAGAATTGATTCCTGCATGGTTTAAAGCGATTTCTTCCGCTTTTTCTTTACTGGTTTCAGCTGCAAGGGAAGAAACGGTGGGGATCAGAACAGCTGCTGCCGTCAGTGTTGATAAGGTAATAGCGATCATTTTTTTCATAGTTTAAACCTCCTTTGATTCGGTTGCTGGTAATTCCTGTGAAGCCTGCCGAAAATCCTCCTTGAGAAATTCACAAGCTGTTGTTTTCTTTTTGTGATTTTATCATAAGGGGAAATTATTAAAGAATCATTAAAGAATAAAATTTTTTAAAGGATACTGCGTTTGGTGCAGGAGTAAAACCATCCTTCGCCAATTTAACCGGTGAAGCACAAATTTAACTTTACATTTTGCAATGGGATTTTACATAAACCTATTGACTTATAGTGCACTATAACCTGTAAAATATGATTAGAAAATAATATAAATAATCAGGGGGTCAGAAAGCGTAAAGTATGGAAAATACCCTCAGGAGGAAGAGGGAAGGACGTAAAAAATTAGGAGGACAAGAAATGGAATACAGAATTCACAAAAAAACAGGAGATAAAATCAGCGTATTGGGATTGGGAACCAGCTATATTGCTGATACACCGGAAAAAGAGGCGGTCAGCGCATTGATTTATGCCCATGAAAAGGGAATTAACTATGGAGATCTGGCAACCGCGGGAGCAAAAACGTTCAGCTATTATGGAAAGGCGTTTCAGTCTGTACGAGAAGAGATGTATTATCAGGTTCACTTTGGAGCAAATTATGAAACCGGTGAATATGGCTGGACTACAGATTTGGAAACAATAAAGCGGCAAATAGACTGGCAGTTAAAAGAACTGAAGACAGATTACATAGACTATGGCTTTATCCATTGTCTGGATGAGAATTCCGACTGGCAGGCCTATGAAGAAAATGGCGTCTTAGAATATCTGCTGGGAATGAAAAAAGCAGGAGCAGTCCGCCATATCGGTTTATCCTCACATACACCGGCCCTTGCCCAGCGGGTATTGGATACAGGGATAATAGATCAGCTGATGTTTTCTATTAATCCTTCCTATGATTACCAGCATGGAGAGTTTGCAAAGGGAAGCGCCAGTGAACGTATGGCTCTGTATCGCAGATGTGAAACGGAGGGAGTTGGGATTTCTGTAATGAAGCCATTTTCCGGAGGCCAGCTGCTGAACGCAAAAACATCTCCCTTTGGGAAGGCTATGACACAGTATCAGTGTATCCAGTATGCTCTTGACAAGCCTGGTGTGCTGACTGTGCTTCCAGGTGTTCGTAATATAGAGGAGGTAAAGCAGCTTTTGGGATTTTTTGACGCGTCTTTTGAGGAACGGGATTATTCTGTTTTAGGAACGTTTACACCTAAAGATGTTACAGGTACCTGTGTTTATTGCAATCACTGCCAGCCATGTCCCATGGGATTAAATGTTGGATTGATTAACAAATACTATGATTTGACAATGGCCGGTGACACAATGGCGGCAGATCATTATGAGAAATTGGAGAAAAAGGCATCCGATTGTATTTCCTGCGGCCACTGCGATGAGAGATGTCCGTTCCATGTAGCGCAGGCATCAAGAATGAAAGAGATTGCTGACTATTTTGGCAAATAAAGCGGTAGACCGTATTTGACAGGCATACATAGAAAACTATTTGGAATGGTTAGGACTGCACAGAAATGCGGACCGTATTCCCGAACATGGGGATACGGTCCGCATTTCTGTGGTTCTAAGATTATAAGCTTGTTCCTTTTCCATAGAAACCGTCTGATTTATTAATCCAGTTCCAGCGCGCCGGTGTACAGCTGATAATAGGTTCCGTTAAGCTTGATTAAGTCATCGTGAGTACCGCGCTCAATGATGCGGCCGTGGTCAAGAACCATGATGGCATCAGAGTTCTGTACTGTTGACAGACGGTGGGCAATGACAAAGGTGGTTCGTCCCATCATCAGAGCATCCATACCCCGCTGAACAATAGCCTCTGTATGAGTGTCAATGGAGCTTGTAGCCTCATCCATAATCATAACAGGCGGATCTGCCACCGCTGCGCGGGCAATTGCCAGAAGCTGGCGCTGTCCCTGGCTTAAGTTGGCGCCATTGCCGGTAAGCATGGTATCGTAGCCGTCGGGCAGTCTGCGGATAAAGTCATCTGCGCCTGCCAGCTTAGCGGCAGCCATACATTCTCCATCGGTGGCATCCAGATTGCCGTAGCGGATATTTTCCATAACAGTGCCGGTAAACAGGTTAGTTTCCTGCAGTACGATGCCAAGGCTGCGGCGAAGATCGTCCTTTTTGATCTTGTTAATATTGATTCCGTCGTAGCGGATCTTGCCGTCAGCAATATCATAGAAACGGTTAATCAGGTTGGTAATCGTAGTTTTGCCGGCGCCGGTGGAGCCTACAAAGGCAACCTTCTGGCCGGGTTTTGCGTACAGGGTGACATTGTGAAGAACGGTTTTTCCGGGAACGTAGGCAAAGTCCACATCGAAGAAGCGTACATCACCCTGAAGGCGGGTATAAGTTACTGTACCGTCATGGTGAGGATGTTTCCATGCCCACACATTGGTTCTCTCTGAACATTCCTCCAGAGAACCGTCTTCCAATTCTTTTGCGTTGACCAGTGTAACATAGCCTTCGTCTTTTTCCGGTTCTTCGTCCAGTAATGAGAAAATACGGTTGGCACCGGCAAGACCCATAACAATCATGTTAATCTGGTTGGATACCTGACCAATGGCGCCGGCAAACTGCTTGGTCATATTTAAAAACGGAACAACAATACTGATGCTGAGGGCCATGCCGGAAAGGCTGAGATTAGGCGCCCCTGCCAGCAGAAGACTTCCTCCTACCAGGGCAACTACAACGTACATAACATTTCCGATGTTGCCTAACAGAGGCATCAGAATGTTGGCATAACGGTTGGCCTTTTCAGAGTTTTCAAACAACTCGTCATTTACTTTGTCAAAGTCAGCCTTTGCACCGTCTTCATGACAGAAGACTTTGATGACCTTCTGGCCATTCATCATTTCCTCCATAAAACCTTCTGTGCGGGCAATGGCCATCTGCTGTCTTAAGAAGTAGCGGGAGGAATGGCCGCTGACGTAGCGGGTGACAAAAGTCATAATCACAACGCCGCCTATAACAACCAGGGCCAGCCAGATGCTGTAATAGATCATGATGCAGAAGACGCTGAGAAGAGTAACGCCGGAAATCATCAGCTGCGGAAGGCTTTGGCTGATCATCTGACGCAGTGTATCAATATCATTGGTATAGAAACTCATGATATCGCCGTGATTGTGAGTATCGAAATAACGAATCGGCAAATCCTGCATATGGTCAAACATCTTCTCACGCATTTTAGCAAGAGTACCCTGAGTAATAATAGCCATCAGCTGGGTATAACAGATACCGGCAATCAGGCTGATAATATACAAGGTAATCAGAATTGTCAGAAGGCGGAAAATAGGCCCGGAGGCAGAACTCCAGTCACCGGTTTCAAAGGTTTCCTCTACGACAGCAATGGCATTCTGCATAAAAACAGATGGCATTGAGCTTACAACCGCATTGATGAGGATACAGACCAGCGCAACAGGCAAAAGCACGGGATAAAACTGAAATACGGTTCGGATCAGGCGGCCAAGTACCCCTTTAGGGGCGCGGCGGCCTCGTGCAGTGGTGTTATTGGGCATTCTTGTCACCTCCTACTCGATTTTGGGATGTATAAATATCGCGGTAAACCGCACTGGACTTCATCAGCTCATCATGACTGCCTATGGCGCTGATACGGCCGCCTTCCATAAGAATAATGCGGTCCGCATCCTGGACGCTGGCAATACGCTGAGCAATAATAATTTTGGTGGTTTCAGGAATAAATTCACGGAAGCCTTTGCGGATCAAAGCGTCAGTACGGGTATCAACTGCGCTGGTTGAATCGTCCAGAATTAAGATTTTAGGCTTTTTCAGCAAAGCGCGGGCAATACACAGACGCTGTTTCTGACCGCCGGAAACGTTGGAACCGCCCTGTTCAATCCAGGTGTCATACTTGTCTGGGAACTGCTGAATGAATTCATCTGCCTGAGACAGATGGCATGCTTCCTGTATTTCCTCGTCAGTAGCGTTGGGATTTCCCCAGCGCAGGTTATCTTTAATGGTGCCGGAAAACAGCACGTTTTTCTGAAGTACTACGGCAACCTGATTACGAAGACTTTCCAGGTCATATTCCCGTACGTCAGAGCCGCCTACTTTAACACTTCCCTCACTTACATCATAAAGACGAGGGATCAGCTGGATCAGGGATGACTTGGAAGAACCAGTGTCGCCCAGAATACCGATCACTTCTCCGGATTTGATGTGAAGGTTAATGTCAGCAAGTGCTTTGCGGTCAGATTTCTTAGAATATTTAAAGCTTACATTGTCAAAGTCGATGGAACCATCTTTTACCTGAGTCAGTCCGTTTTCAGGGCTCTGAAGAGTGCTCTCTTCACTGAGAACCTCAACAATACGTTCTGCTGATTCCAGGGACATGGTAATCATAACGAACACCATGGAGACCATCATAAGACTCATTAATATCTGGAAGCTGTAAGTAAGCATGGAAGACATCTGTCCTACATTCAGATCAAGACCGCGGCTGGTAATAACCGTATAGGAACCATAGGACATAACAAATACCATGCCTGCGTATACGCAGAACTGCATCATTGGACTGTTAATGGCCATAATACGCTCTGCACGGGTAAAGTCCTTTTGAACATCCTCGGCAGCTGCTTTGAATTTTTTCTTTTCATAATTTTCACGAACATAAGATTTTACCACTCGCATGGCCTGTACATTTTCCTGTACGGAGTCATTTAACGCATCGTACTTGCGGAAAACACGGCGAAACAGCGGTGTTGCCGCACGGATAACCAGAAACAGACCAATGGCCAGCAGGGGGATAGTTACCAGGAAAATCATGGCCAGACGTCCGCCCATGATGAAGCCCATGGAGAATGAGAAGATCAGCATCAGAGGACAGCGGATGGCTACACGAATGATCATCATAAAGGCCATATGTACGTTGGTGATATCTGTGGTCAGTCGGGTAACTAAGCTGGATACCGAGAATTTGTCGATGTTTTCGAAAGAATAATCCTGAATTTTGTAGAACATGTCCTTACGCAGGTTGCGGGCGAAACCGGCGGATGCAGTAGCACAGGTTGCGCCTGCCGCACCTCCGAAAATCAGCGAGATGATCGACATGGCGATCAGCGCTACGCCGTACTTAATGATGACATCCATTGAGCAGCCAGCCTGCATCTGATTGACAAGATTTGCGATTACAAATGGAATCAAACATTCCAGGATTACCTCTACAGTTACCAGGAGAGGTGTCAGGATGGAAGCCTTTTTGTACTCGCGAATGCTGCGGGCTAAGACTTTTATCATGTGTCAAATTCCTCCTTTTTACATTTTTCTGCCTTGTGCTGGCGCTGCGTCTCACACAGAGGATTTGGAACTTTGTCTGTTCTGCCGGCCCAGTCATCCAGATTGCGCAGCATCTGGGCGGCTATTTTCCCGAACAATTCTACCTGATCGTCAGAAAGTCCCCGGGTCAGCATATGCTCTGTTTCCTGCAGGCAGACGTATACCTGAGCATTCAGATCAATACCATATTGTGTGGGTACCAGGCTTTTCAGACGGGCATCACTGGCAACACTTTCGCGGCGGATGATATTGTTTTTCTCTAACTGCTGCAGAATACCTGTAGCAGTGGACCGGCTCAGTCCAAATACGTTTTCAACATCTCTTTGAAAGACAGGATGTTCCTTATAATGAATCAATATGTAATAGATGATATGGCTCTGTACACCTGTGATTCCAAGATCCATAAGTTTGGCGTTCAGCCGTGTTTTAAGTTTGTGGGATAGAATATTGATCCATGCGCCGCAGTCTTTTTCCACCTGGGATCCACCTCCTTATTGAGCACTAACTGTCAAAATAAATTGTTCGGATACGAACAGTATAGTACTTCATTTTAAATTTAATGTCAAGATGATAAAATAAACTTATTGGAAATTCAAAAATGAAATGACAATACCTTTGGTCACAGTCTATGAAAATGACCAAAGGCATTGCTGTTTTTTTGTCTATTTTACTGCTTTTTCGGCAAATTCTGTGGTAATCAGATCTTCATAAGGAACCCGCTGTCCAAGTTCCCCGGCTTCCTCAAGAATATTTTCCAAAAGCTCAAAGCTTTCCTCTGTAAATACTGTGTCTTCTTTCCAGGTATCTTGGTCTTTATAGCGTCCTACGATGATTGCAAGGGACTCTTCCTCTGTTTCAGGAAACTGAGGAGCAATAACAGAAGCAATTTCCTGGGCAGAATGAGAGTTGACGTATTCTAATCCCTTCTGGATGGGATGGAACAAAGGACTTGTGTTTGCTTTGAGACTGTGATATAATAGGAACGCTTGGCCGGTATCTTACAGGCCGGATATGTGAAAAAGATGAAAGAGGTGTGAGCATGTTTAACTTTTCTTGCAAGTAATATGGATTATGCGGCAGTAATTGGCGTTGGCTGTACTGCTGTGCCTTTGCAGGAAAGTTATGAGATTGCCTTTTCAATAAATTGCTGTGAAAGCCGCCGGGGATGGCGGGAGATCAGGGCATGATTGAGCCGCGGGAATTTACTTTCCTGGGGCTTTTTTGTATGTACAACCGCGCAGTAATTGTGAGGTGAAGCTTTATGTCAATGATTAAGGTTGAAAATTTAACTTTTTCTTATCCTGGAAGTTATCATAATGTATTTGAAAACTGCAGTTTTCAAATTGATACAGACTGGAAGCTGGGATTTGTAGGCAGAAACGGCAGAGGAAAAACCACTTTTCTTCATTTGCTGCTAAATAAATATCAGTACAGCGGAAAAATTATAAGCTCTGTTCTTTTTGATTATTTTCCCTATACGGTAAAAGACAAAGCCAGGGATACCTGGGAAGTGTTAAGTGAAGTATGTCCCACGGCTGAGGAATGGGAATTTATGCGTGAATTTTCCTACTTGGAAGTAGATCCAAACGTGTTGTGGCGTCCTTTTGAGATTCTTTCCAATGGAGAGCAGACAAAGGCGCTGCTGTCAGCCTTCTTTCTAAATGAAGGACATTTCCAGCTGATTGATGAGCCAACCAATCATCTGGATGGAAGGGGCAGACAGTTGGTTTCCGAATATCTGAAAAGAAAAAAAGGCTTTATACTGGTATCCCATGACAGGTGCTTTTTAGACGGCTGTGTGGATCACATTTTATCCCTTAACAGGACAACCATAGATGTGCAGAGCGGGAATTTTTCTGCCTGGATGACAAATTTTCAGCGTCACCAGTCTTTTGAACAGGCGCAAAATGAGCGGCTTTTAAAGGACATCCGCCATTTACAGCAGGCAGCAAAAAGGACGTCTGCCTGGTCAGACCAGGTTGAGGCTTCAAAGGTTGGAGCGGGTCCGGTGGACAGAGGGTATATCGGACATAAATCGGCTAAGATGATGAAACGGGCCAAATCCATAGAAGCACGGCAAAAGCAGGCCCTGGAAGAAAAATCTGCATTGCTTAAGGACAGGGAGACGGCAGAGAAATTAAAATTATACCCCTTGACTCATCACAGTGAAACTCTTGCAGCTTTTTCCAAGGTGGAGATTAGGTATGGTGAAGCCTCTGTTTGTCCTCCTGTATCCTTTCAGATCCAGAGGGGAGAGCGAATCGCTTTGGACGGGAAAAACGGATGCGGCAAAAGCAGTCTGCTGAAACTGCTGATAGGTGAAGACATTGACCATTATGGAACGGTTTCCAAGGCTTCCGGTCTTGTAATTTCCTATGTACCTCAGGACACTTCCTTTTTAAAAGGGAATCTTTCGGAATACGCCGCCCAGTCCCAGGTGGATGAGACATTGTTTAAGGCAATGCTGAGAAAACTGGATTTTGACAGAACTCAGTTTGATAAGAATATGGAAGATTATTCCGGAGGCCAGAAAAAGAAGGTTTTAATAGCAAAAAGTCTTTGTGAGAAAGCTCATCTTTATGTATGGGATGAACCCCTTAATTATGTGGATATTTATTCCCGTATGCAGATTGAACAGCTTATACAGACCTTTGAGCCAACAATGATCTTTGTTGAGCATGACAAAGCCTTTCGGCAGCTGATTGCTACCAGGGAAATCTTTTTGTAGAAAAAAGATTTCCTTATAAAAGAAAAAGTGCTATAGGAAAAATTTATGGAAAAACTTCCGGTCTGGGATGAGCTTTTTGGGCGCGACTGTGCTATACTATTCAAAGTGAAACAGTATTCCATTGGGATACGGGGGTTAATTCTTCAAATACTTTGCAAGGAGGATAAAAATGGAGATCACCAGAGATGTAAAATATGTGGGTGTCAATGACCACGAGATTGACTTGTTTGAAGGACAGTATGACGTTAAGAATGGCATGTCATATAATTCATACGTAATTCTGGACGAAAAAACGGCAGTGATGGACACCGTAGATGCCAGATTTACCCATCAGTGGCTGGACAATATTCAGAATACTATGGGAGACCGTCCGGTAGATTATCTGATTGTACAGCATATGGAGCCGGATCACTCTGCCAACATTGCTAATTTTATGAATATATATAAGGAAGCGAAGATTGTTGCCACTCAGAAGGCATTTACCATGATGCAGCAGTTCTTTGGTACAGACTATGAGGACAGAAGGATAATTGTTGGAGAGGGAGACACCCTTTGTCTTGGAAGCCATACTCTTACCTTTGTTCTGGCGCCTATGGTTCACTGGCCTGAGGTTATGGTGACTTATGACAGCGGAGATAAAATCCTGTTTTCCGCCGATGGATTTGGTAAATTCGGCGCGTTGGATGCAGAAGAGGAATGGAAGGAAGAGGCCAGACGCTATTATATCGGTATTGTAGGCAAATACGGCGTACAGGTGCAGAACCTTTTAAAGAAAGCGGCGGGATTGGATATTCAGATGATCTGTCCTCTTCACGGTCCCGTTCTGAAAGAGAATTTGGGATATTACCTGAATTTGTATCAGACCTGGTCTTCCTATACTCCTGAGGAGGAGGGAATTGTAATTGCCTATACGTCGGTTTACGGCCATACCAAAAAGGCTGTGGAGATGCTGGAGGACAGACTGCGCAAAAAAGGCTGTCCGTCCGTGGAGGTATACGACCTGGCACGCTGTGATATGGCAGAGGCTGTGGCGGCTGCTTTTAAGTACAACAAGCTGGTTCTGGCCACAACCACTTACAATGCGGATATTTTCCCATTTATGAGGGAGTATGTCGATCACTTGACAGAGCGAAATTTCCAGGGAAGAACCATTGGCCTGATGGAAAATGGAAGCTGGGCGCCTATGGCGGCAAAGATTATGACTCAGATGCTTTCCGGCTGTAAGAATCTTACCTTTGCCCAGAATGTAGTGCGTATAAAATCTGCCGTGTCTGAGGAGAGCAGCCAGCAGCTGGAGAAGCTGGCCGAGGAACTGTGCCATGAGTATGTGGAGCAGAACAGCTCAACGGCCAATAAAAATGACCTCAGCGCCCTCTTTAAAATCGGATACGGTCTTTATGTAGTAACCTCCAATGACGGAAAGAAAGACAATGGTCTGATTGTAAATACAGTATCTCAAGTGACAGACAGCCCCAACCGGGTTGCGGTTACCATTAACAAGAAAAACTATTCCTATCATGTGATTCAGCAGACCGGCATTCTCAATGTAAACTGCCTGTCTGTGGAAGCTCCTTTTAAAGTGTTTGAGACCTTCGGATTCCAGAGCGGAAGAGCTGTAGATAAGTTTGCCGGCTGCACGCCCCTTCGGTCTGACAATGGGCTGGTATTCCTGCCCCGTTATATTAACGCCTTTATGTCTCTGAAGGTGGAGAAATACGTGGATTTTGAGTCTCACGGAATGTTTATCTGTACCATTACAGAGGCAAGAGTTCTTTCCAATGCGGAAACCATGACTTACACTTATTACCAGAACTATGTAAAGCCAAAACCAGATACCGAGGGAAAGAAGGGATTCGTGTGCAAGGTATGCGGATATATTTATGAGGGAGATGTACTTCCGGAAGATTTTGTATGTCCTCTGTGCAAACACGGCGCGGCAGATTTTGAACCTATAAAATAGGCCAATAAAAAGACTCCTTTCTGAGAAATTCTTCTATGAATTTTCATCAGAAAGGAGTCTTCTTGTTTTTGCAGAAGGCCGGAGTGAGTTTGCGCAGCCGCTGTTTTACAGAAATGTTTCATTTTCTGTCCGGACAGACACTAATTTTTCCAGCTTCTGCTGTGTGGCTTTCCTGAAAGGTTCAGGAAGGACTCGGGCATGTTTTGGACAGACAGCTGTACATCTTACGCACAGGATACATTTTGACAGATCTGTTTTCAGACTATGGTCCTCTATAGTGATGGCTTCTGCTGGACAGGCCGAGACACAGGTTTTGCAAAGAACACAGTCAGGCAGAGAAATCGGGGTGACAGATACGGTCATGGGAGATTTGTAGGGCTGATTGCCCGGAACCACAACCTTTGAGTTATCGTTCCGCTCCAGTTTGGAAAGAATTTTTTCGGCAAATAGAAGGAGCTCCTGCTCATCTTTGTTATCCGGGCGTCCCTTTGCAACCTCCGGAGCCATAGAGTGCCGAGCGATAAAAGCGCCTGATGCGATTATTTCAAATCCGGCAGCTTCTGCGGCCTGATTTAATTCCAACAGCCCATCTTCATAAGCTCTGTTTCCGTAAACTGCCAGAGTAACGGCTTTTCGCCCAGAGCCTTTCAGAGTTTTGATCCGTTCTGCCGCAATGGATGGAATTCTTCCGCCGAATACTGGAGCGGCGATAACGGCCAGGTCACTGCAGCAGGGGGATTCCTCTGCTGTTTTTTTCATCAGATCATTGTAATAGATTTTTTCAGAAAGTCCTCGGCAGAGAATCTCTCCTGTCTTTTTTGTCCCTCCTGTGGGACTGAAATAATAAAATTCTGTTTCCTTTACCATTTGACCCTATTCCCCTTTTCTATTTAATCTCCTACTCCAAAATCAGTCCGTTCATATAACACTTCCACGTCGGGATCATCCAGAAGCCAGGCATAGGTTTCCATAAACCAGTCGACCAGTTCCTGGTCTCTTTTCACGTCTGTGGTGTTGTCTGTAAATACATTAATGGTTCCCAGGGGGAAGTACTCTTTTAAAATTCGAATATCTTCCGCAATCATTTCCTTTGTCTGTCCCTTGATGCCTACCATCAGGCAGGGGGACTGAAAGTAATTTCTTACCTCTATGGGAGAGCGAAAGTCGGCGTGTTTATTCAGATAGTTTTCCCGGAAGTCGTAGTCAAAGGTTTCTACTCCGATTTTAAAAGTAATGGGAATCCCCATGAACTCCTCCATTTTCTTTAAATGGTTCCGGTACATCCAGTGGGCTTCAAAAAACAGCCGGTGAATCTTTTTTTCCTTAATTACCTGTCTGATCAGTTCCAGGGTTTCCTGGGGAAGTTCAAAACAGCTTCCAGAATTAATAACCTCTAAAACGCCGAATTCTCCAGTTACCTGTGACAGAACCTGGGCGTTGAGAGCCAGCATCTCTTCCAGATTTCTGGAATTATCGTCAATGTAGTCGCAGAAACGGCATTTCCCCCAGGCACAGGGCCTGCTTTTCAGCAGAACGATTTCTCTTTGATTTTTGTTGGTAATGCGATTGTATCGATCCATTGATACCTCCATTGAAAGAAGGGACGTCCTGTACTCAGGAGGTTCCCTTCTTTATCCTGAATTTCATAGTTGGCGGAATGGCTGCCAAAAGCAGCATAACGGCTCCAAGGGAGAGGAGACGGTCCATATAGTCTGTGAATACCTGTACCAGGAATACGCTGGCAGTAAGACTTACACCTGTACCGTGAAGAAGCTGTACCAAAATGGTGGAACCGGAGGAGGTGATTCCCCCGAATACAGAGGCTGTAATAAAGGAACTGACCACCGTTCCGGGAAGAGAAATAAGCAGGGAAGCGGGAAAGAGCTTCCAGCTTCTTTTTAATGTTCCCGGCTGAAACAGCCGGCAGGCAAGACCGGTCATTGTCCCGGTAATCAGCTGCACTGGGAGGTAGTAAAAGGCGTATACATCAGTGGTGCAGCCGCTGATAACAGCACTTATAGCGCCGGGAATCATGCCATAGACAGGGCCTAAAAGAGCGGCTGTCATCATGGTGCCCAGAGAATCCAGATAAATAGGAAGGCGCAGGGTGAGAGCAATTGTGCCCCCAATCAGATTGATTACCCCGGAGAGGGCAATAAAAGTAATTTTGTAAGAGCTGATTTTTTTCATTTCTCACAGCCCCCCATCAACTGGCAAAGCATAGGATGAAGTGCTTTTTCGGAGCCTTTCAGAACCCGGCTGCAGAACATTTCCATAAAGGATACAGGATTTGTCTCGGTAAGGATATGGCTGTTGGGGTGTCTGCCCCAGAAGCCGTAGGCATCTACCAGAGTCTGGCCCAGACTGATGCCTTCTGTCTCCACATCAGTATAGGAAGAAAAGCCGGTACAAAGACTGGGGGCCAGAAAATAGGCAACTGCCAGGGGATCGTTGATGACGCAGCCAATGATTCCCTCCTGAGCCCAGTGAAAATCCATATAAAATCCGGTGATTCTCCGTATGATTTCTCCCCGTTCAGGGTTTAAGCGGCACATGTATTCCAACAGATTTGGGGTAAGAACAATCTGACGGGTGACATCCAGACCAATCATATGGATTTCTTTTCCAGACAGCTGAGGAAGGGTGTAAAAAGCATTATAAACAACTTTAGCTCCATGGGGATCACACCAGTAATTGTACTCTGCTACGGGCGAGCAGTTGCCGTGGCTTTTATAGCTTCCGCCCATGGAAACCAGCTGATCCAGTCCGTCAAGACTTTCAGGGGACTGCTGTACCAGCCGCGCCAGGTTAGTAAGAGGTCCAAGGGCGATAATGGAAAGTTTCTCTTTGGAAGCTGCTGCCGTAAGAAGACTGTCAGCCAGAAATTTAACAGCTCCTGCCCGGGGCCGTACGGTTGTTACATAGGGGTAATGGGATTCTCCCAGTCCATCCTCTCCATGAGTGTCCATGGCATCCACATAATTGCGGACCAGAGGACGTTCCTCTCCCAAGTAGACGGGAATATCCAGCCTGTCCATCCATTGAAGGACCTTAAGGGCGTTTTCCGCGCCCTTTTCTGTAGGGACATTGCCGCAGACAACTGTAATTCCCAGGATTTCCACCTCTGGCGAGCACAAAGCCAGCATCAGAGCCAGGGCATCGTCAATGCCTGGATCACAGTCAATGATGATCTTTCTTTTTGCATTCATTCTCCAATCTCCTTTTCTTTGTTTTGTCCGCCTAAAACAGGCAGTACGAGATACTTGGTTTTTTATACTGGGAAGTTCACGAACCAGTCCAAAGGAGCGGATGTGTGTACCCCGCTCCCTTGATTGTATAAATGCAACACACAGTATAGCATAGATTTCAAAAAATGTTAAGCAGGTGAGAAAATTCAGGGATTTTTCAGTGATCCAGGGAGTGTTTGGCCACTGTCAGGGACAATAGACTGCTTCATAAGGTCAATGAATATCTGCATTTGAGGGGTAACCCATTTGTTTTTGTGGTATACCAGCTGGCTCCACATCTGGATAGGTGGAATATCTACATTAAGAATTGCCAGCTTACGTGCATCAACATAGTCCAGAATTACATATTGGGGAAGAAAAGACAATCCAGCGTGTTGAAGAAGCATTTTGACAATAATATCCGTATCGCCGGTTTCCAGAAACGGATGGATCTCTAAGTTGTTTGCCGCTAACATTTGTTCCAGATCATAACGATAACTGACTCCCTGCTCTGTTAACAGAAACGGTTCTGTTAATACTCTTTTTAATGGAATGTTATGTCTGCCTGCCAAAGGATGAGAGCAGGAGGAGACAAACACAATGGGCTCTGGATGTTCAAAAATTTTAACCCACTCAGGGAAGTAAACTCTTTTATCCAAAAAGAACAAAACATCAATATCATTTTGACGTACCATGTGGAATAAGTCTGAAATCAATCCTGTGTGAATACTGGTTTCCACAAGAGGGCATATTTTATTAAACTTAAGAAGAATGGGAGGAAGGACGCTTACAGACAGGGATTGGGCTGTGCCTATGCGCAATGTCCCTGACGGCTTCCTGCGGTCATGAATAAAGCTTTTTGCATTCTGCGCCGCGTTTAAAATTTCCATTGCATGGGGTATGAATTGAGATCCATGATCTGTCAATTTTATATGCTTTCCAATTCTCTCAAATAACTGCGTTCCCAATTCCTGCTCAAGCTGTTTTACCTGTACGGTAACTGCAGCTTGAGAGTACCCTAATTGTTCTGCTGCTTTGGAAAAACTTTGCAGTTCAGCAACACGCAGAAAGGTGGCAATAATTCTGATTTCCATGGAGGAAGTCTCCTTATAAAAAAAAGTAAATGATTCTATAAAAACTATTAGATTAACAAAAGTACTACTCAATGTTACACTAAATAAATAAGGAAATCAATGACCATTGATAGAAATGAGAGGATAATCAATATGGCAATTTTTCAGTTTGTCTACAATATACTTTGGGGAGATCTTATTACAATTCCTCTGCCGGGAGGGAGCACTCTGGGACTTTCCCTGCTGGTGTTAATACTGGTTCCGGCCGGGTTATACTTTACCGTCCGCACTAAATTTCTTTCTATCCGGCTTTTCCCTGAAATGATCAGAGTTACTTTAGAGAATCATAAATCAACTGACAAAGAAGGAATATCCGGAGTTCAGGCGCTGATTGTTTCCACTGCCTGCCGTGTTGGGATGGGAAATCTGGTAGGCGTGGTGGCTGCTATCTCAGCGGGAGGGGCAGGCGCGGTGTTCTGGATGTGGGTTATCGCCCTTTTAGGCTCTTCCACAGCATTTATTGAGGCAACACTGGCGCAGATTTATAAAGAGAAAGATCCTCTGTATGGAGGATATCGGGGAGGCCCAGCTTATTATCTCCATCATCTGTTTGTTGGGAAGGAGAGCAGGAGGAAACGCTCTGTGACCGCCTGTCTGTTT
>DXFU01000066.1 GCA_019114305.1 Candidatus Hungatella pullicola
ATGGTATCAGTATGCGCGAAGCTGAGAAATAAGCATCTGTCATCAGAGGGATGATGCTCCGCACCGTTTAAAATGGACTGAGCGCACCGTTGGTGCGGAGCATATGCCCCCTTTTACTGGAATTTACATGACTACATAAGGAGTCATAGCCACCGTATTATCCATTATTTCAGAATCTCCTTTCTCAGTCTGCCGGTCACCTGATCCACTACAATAACCATGGCTGCTACCAACAAAATGATTGTAAACGCGATATCATACTGGAATCCTTTGATGTAGGAAAACAGCGTCAGGCCCACTCCGCCTCCTCCCACCATACCTACAATGGTTGAAGCCCTGATATTAACCTCAATGCAGTATAAAAACCAGGAGAGAAAACCGCAGAGACAGGAAGGCAGAATTGCCTGAGCCACACGCTGGGGAAAACTGGCCCCAACTGCCTCCAGGCTTTCCACGCAGTCCTGAGATACATCCTCTATGGTTTCCACAAACGCTCTTACCATAAAGGCAAAGCTTGTAATACAAAGGGCCACAAATCCCACTCCCGTTCCAATTCCCAGAGAGGAAAACAAAATGAACGCCCATACAAGAGCCGGAATATTTCTTAAAAAAGTGGCAAATCCTCTCACATATTTTGCTGCCCGGGGAAATGGGGAAACCTTCTCGCTGCCAAACAGTGCCACAAAAAAGGCAAGAATAGCGGCAACCGTTGTGGAAGACATGGCAAGGGCAAGAGTCACAGCAACGCTTTCAAAGATTCCTGGTATACGGCTTGCTTTGGGGAGAGCGGGAGGCAGAAAGTCATTGGTAATAAAATCCCAGAAAGCCTCTCCGTTTTCTATGAGAACCATTGGATTAAATTCGGTATAAGCGGAGGTGAGAACAAACATCACCGCCATAATAATAAGAAATCCGGTGTATATTCTTTTTTGCTCACGCGCAATGAGCGGTATCTTTTTTCTCATCATTTCCTCCAATCATAAGATTTTCCTTCGAGGTTCCATAAATCCGTTCAATGATTTCATCCGTAAGAAATTCCGGCGCTCCGTCATACACAATCTCACCCTTTGACAGCCCAATAATTCTTGTGGAATAGGCAAGAGCCACATCCAGCTGATGCAGGTTAACAATACAGGCAATGTTTCTCTTATGAGTCATATTCTTTAGGATGTCCATAATCGTCTTTGAACTGGAGGGATCCAGGGAGGCGATAGGCTCATCGCAGAGAAGAAGCTTTGGATTCTGCATAATTGCTCTGGCGATTCCTACTCTCTGCTTCTGGCCTCCGGAAAGGTCAGAGGCCCGGTTGCAGCAAAACTGCTCCATTCCAAGCTCAGTGAGAAGTTCCACTGCTCTCTCCTTATCCTCTTCGGAATATCTGCCGAAGATTCCCTGAATGCCTCCCATATAACCAAGACAGCCGTGAAGAACGTTTTGGAGAACAGACAGGCTGTATACGAGGTTGTAATTCTGAAAAATCATTCCCACTTTGCGGCGGAGGGTTCTCAGCTTCTTTCCCTTCAGCCCGGATACCTGAACCCCATCCAGATAGATTTCTCCTGACGTAATGGGGATCAAATGATTGATAGATCTTAAAATAGTGGATTTTCCCGAACCTGATGGTCCGATTACAGATACAAACTCTCCCTCATGGACCTGAAAGGACACATTTTTCAGCGCCTTTGTGCCGTTGGGGTACTCCTTACACACCTTGTCAAACACCAATATGGGTTTCATAATTCTCCTCCTCGCTCTTCCAAAACCGCAGTGACTATTTTCTTCTACTCTGCATTCATAACATTATTCAGCTCAATAATAGGCTCATAGTCGCTGATATCACATGCAATGAATCTTGCACCCTCTTTTTTAATTACATCTGTAAAGTAAGCTTCGTTGTCATAGTTAATGAGAAAATCCTGAAGCATCTGCTTTGTCTGGTCATCTACAGACTCTGCAACCACCATAGCCTCCGCGGGAATTGCATCTGATTCGTGGATAATCTTAACCGCTCCATCCTCCACATTTCCATTTGCAATTTCAGAAGCCAGAATCTGGTCGGAAATAGGCGCCACATCTACATCTCCTTTAGCAACAGCCTGAAGACCGGCCTGATGGGAACCGGAATAGCTGACAGCCTCAAAGAAATCACCGTTAGTGTGGAGCATATCGGAATTTAAATTATCCTCCGGAAATGCCTGAATGATTTCAGAACTCGGTACCAGGTTGCCGGAAGTGGAGTCTGGATCTACAAATGCCATCGTCTTTCCCTTAATGTCTGTAATGGAATTAATCTGATCATTGTCAGATTTGGCAATTAATACGGAATGATAGATTGCCTTCTCCGGATCTCCGTCCTCCGCTTTCATGGCAATTGGCTGTACATTGGCTCTCTCAACTCCCAGTGCAATGGAAAGGGCTCCCATGTAGGCCATATCTGCCTTGCCCGTACGAAGAGCCTCAATGATGGCGTTGTAATCGCTGGCCTGAATCTCCTCTACTTCACAGCCAAGGAGTTCACTTAAGTCATTTGCCAGTCCATTGCGGGCATCGGTACTCTGATCGGTAGACTCATTGGGAGCGTATGCAATCGTAAACACCCCATCCTCTCCCCCGGGATTGGCCGCCGGCTCTGCAGCTGCTTCAGTATCATCGCCTGATGTACTTTGAGCGGCTGATGCCGCTGTCGTAGCTGCGGTTGTGGTTTCACCCTGGGCAGTTGCGGAACAGCCTGTAAATACAGCGGAAAGTCCCATTGCAGTTACCATCATTAAAATTCCAAGATTTTTTCTTCTCATTTCTTTTCTCCTTTTTCTTTCTCTTAAATTTAATTACTAAAAACAATTAAAATCGGTTCCCTTAATAAATTTCTTCCAGAATTCCTTTAATCATTTCCGGAGTTAAATCAACGGGATTGTTATCTGCCCTTCCCTTAGTAAGACCAAGAGAAGCCAAATGGTCAAGGTCTTCTTTCTTTACTTTCCACTGGGAAAGAGCTGTGGGAAATCCGCCCTTTTTTAAGATGTCTGTTACCCTTTCTCCCAGTTCCCGGACATCGCCAACCCCAAGGGCCTGAAATAAAAGCTCTTTCTTTTCAATCTCCGGCTCATTGACTTTCATCACCGGAGCCAGCAGCATGCTTACCGCAGCTCCGTGAGGAATCTGATAATGCATTGTCAAAGGATAGGAGATGGAATGACAGGCCGTTGTCTTTGTATTGCTGAACGCCATTCCCGCAAGCATACTTCCCTGAGACATGTACGAAAACGCTTCCCTGTCGCCGTCCAGAAGGTCATCTATATGACTCATAATGATGCTTACTGCACCCAAAGCAAGCTGTCTTGAAACTAAATTGGAATGTTTGGCCCAGTAGCTTTCTACCCCGTGGGCCACGGCATCAAGAGCAGATGAAACTGCCAGCCCTAAAGGCATGTTTTCCAGAAGCTTGGAATCCGCAATAGCTGCAAACGCATAATTTTCCTGAGACTCAACAGAACGCTTCACATCTTTCACCGGATCCCATATAGTCGCCCAGCAGGTAACCTCGCTTCCCGTTCCTGCTGTAGTGGGAATTCCGATCCACCGTGCTTTTGGAGTACTGTAGGCCTTATCTGAAATAATCCGGCGAAGCTGGTCTGCCGTGCTGATTTCCTTTCCATAGAGACAGCACAGCGATTTGCCTACATCCATAACGCTTCCGCCGCCCACGGCAATTACCAGCTGGGGGAAGAAATTTTTTGTCTGACAGTACACATCAAACAGCTGGTCAACGGTAGGATTGGAAGCCTGGAAGCATATTTTCTGAACCAAGTGGCCTTCCTCATCCAAATTTTTTATAGCCGGAATGTCAAATACACATTCGCTCCATGCCAGAATCAGAATTCTGCAGTTGGAGGAGAAATTTTGGCTCACCAGTTTTGGAATTTCAGCCAGACTGTTCTCGCCTTGAATGGTACGAACAGAATTATAATAATGATTGATTTTCATTTGTCAGTTCATCTCCTTTTCAATCTCCCTGATGGCTTCAGGAAGGTCTTTGATGGAATCAATTACCATATCCGCTCCTGCCGCAAGATATTTTTCTTTTGCTGTTTCTTTCCGTTTCACAAGCTCTGCCTGATCCATGGCATCATATTCTTCCTTTGTCAGCCCAAGAAGGTTTGATCCCTGTAAAATACCAACGCTCCATGCGCCGGCATTTTTTCCTTCTTTGATATCAGTAATGGTATCTCCTACCTTAACGACTGCTGTTACGGGATAGACGTGAAGTTCTCTCATACATTCAAACAGCATAAACGGACTTGGTCTTCCCTCTCCTGTCACATCTGGTGTTACAACGCAATCCGGTTTATAGCCGCAGCTCTCTGCCCTTGGAATCACGCCCTCCATCATCTGTGAGGTATAACCTGTTGTAGAACCAATTTTAATGCCCATATCTCTCAACCTGCCAACGGTTTCCACTGTGCCGTCAATGGGAATGCTGTATTCTGCAACAACCTGGGCCAGTTTTTCTTCAAAAGTCTCGTAAAGCTGATCCACATCATCCTCTGTCCACATTCTGTTATACGTTTCTTTCCACTGTTTTGTGGCGTCCTCCAATTCCAAAAGCTGCTTAATGTGAGCTCGTTTCTCCAATCCCATGGGACCGTTGATTTGTTCACGGCTCAGCTGAATGCCTGCTTCTTTAAAAACTCTGTCAAATACAACCATAGGAGCTGATGATCCATAATCAACAGTAGTTCCCGCCCAGTCAAATACAACCATTGCGATTTTCTTTTCCATAACTGATCTCTCCATTTTTGCTTTATTTTGCTTTTATTTCTTTTTTATTCGCTTTATTTTGCAACTTATGTGCATATAATACCTTGATTAAAACGCATTTTCAATCAAGAACAGGTAATCTTTCCGTAAAATATCCGTAAAAAACACGGCGGACATATCGCTGCGCCGCGATATATCCGCCGTGTTTGATTCTTTTATTCCATTCCATATTCTGCGTTATTCTATGATAAGTCCATGCTTTTCATATTTATGCCGCATTTTCTCTGTTACACCAGTATCTGTTACCAGACGGTCAACCTGTGTCAGCGGGAACAGCTTTGCCCGGGACCGTTTTCCGATTTTGCTGGAATCCATAACCGCAATGACCTTCTTTGACTGATCCGCTAAAATCTGCATAACTCCCATTTCAGAAAAGCGAAAATCTGTAAAACCGTCCTGATAGCTCACTGCGTTAATAGACAGAAAAGCAAGATCTGGATAATACCGGGCAAATTCCCGCTCACACTGTGTACCGCAGGTAGACCGTTCCACCGTATCAATTTTTCCTCCAACGGCAATCACCTCAATGGAGGGGCACTGCATCAAAATACGAATGGCCTCATAATTATTGGTAACTACTGTAAAACCGTCCCCTTTTGTTACCATCTCCTGGGCCAGTATCGTATTAGTGGTTCCAGAATTAAGAGCTATTACCATGCCTGATTTTGCGTATTTTAACGCTTTTTTTGCTGCTTCCCGCTTTGTATCTATATTAATAATCTCTCTTCCCGCAAAATTAGAGACCAATGACAGAGACTCCGGCAAGCAGGCTCCTCCTCTGACGCAGCGCACCAGACCGCTTTGCTCCATTGACTTTAAATCCCTGCGCACCGTATCTACCGAAACCTGCAAAAGTTCTGTCAAATCTGTAATCTTTACAGTAGCCTGCAGCTGAAGCTGCTGCAGAATCAATTCCACCCTCTCCGTATACAACATGTCCATTTCCTCTAAAAATCTGTAAATTTTTCTTACGCGCCTCATCATTACAGAAATATTCTGAATTTAATTTATCGGTATCATCATAGCATAAAAAAATGGTTTTGTCATGTATCCCCCAACCTCTTTCAACCGCAAGTCTTTTGACCTTTTTCCTTTTATCTCCCTTCCTTTCCCCGGAGACGATTCATCCCATATCCTGACAGTAACAAACACCCTGTCACCTGGATATTTTCCAATTCCTCTTTTATATCATGATGAAAAAGTACATAAGCGCCTCCCTTTTCAGGGACCGCTTCTATTACTGCGTAAAACTCATACATTTGTCTGCTCATTTCCCATCCTTCTTCAAACTTTTTCAGGAAATCCTCACCAGCCGTCTGGAAATTGGCCTATAAAGATTTATCTGGTGTCAGTATACCGCAAAACAACGGTTTCCTGCAGACATTTTTCCATAAAGATACTATCTTTATTCCCATATTCCGTCGATTTTGCTCCTTTTACAGCTGCTTTTTCAGATTTCGGATCTCACGTTCAAGCTTACGGCAAACGCCGGCATTTTCTCTGTCTTTACGGGCGCTCAAACGCTGCAGTCTGCTTTCTAATAATGCGATTCTGTTTAACGAATTCATCATATGATATTTTCCTCCTTCATAAACCATTAAAAGTTTTTGTCAAAACCTCTCAGATCCTTCCGGTCCTGCAATCCTTCGTTGAAACCGGGGCTCATAAAACCAAATCCACTCTGCCAGCCTTTTCACACCCCCTTTCTCATGAAACAAAAAAGACCCGGCTATTTTTCAATAACCGGGCGCACCCGACATCTTCCGTTCGACTATCAATCATTGCGATGATTCGTCCTCCGATGATATCTGCTACTTTTCTATTCTGTTTTCTCACTTTTCCATTTTATTATTGATTACTATAGGGAATTTGTAATTTTATCCGAATACGGACGATATTTTAGTTCCAATTAGGAAAAAAGTCAAGGTTTTATATACAAAAAATTCTCCATATTTTTTAGCAATCTCTTGACAAAAAGAAAATTGTTGACTATATTATGTGTGTCCGATTTCGTATAATACGAATTTGGATAATGGAGGTATTTTAATATGGATAAAAATTCAGAAACTCCCAAAACATTAACTGCCTTTCGGGAAGCCACTATGGAGTTGGATAATCTTTACTCCCTGTTTCCCAAGTTCTGCGGCTTGTCAGAAGCTGAATACTGGTCGCTTTTGTTCATATACGAGGGGATAGTGACACAAAGCCAGATCAGCGACCAGCTTTTTCTCAGCCGCCAGACGCTGAATTCCGCATTTAAGCAGCTGCGCAAAAAAGGGCTGATCCGTTTAGAACCCTATGAAGACAACCAACGGTCTAAACAAGCCTTTCTCACAGATACAGGAAAACCCTTTGTTGAAAAAAACGTACTGCAAATGCATCGCATTGAAGAAAGAGCATGGCGGCAGATGAGTGGGGAAGAACAAGAGGCCCTTACTAAGCTGACAAAAAAATTTTGCGGGCTAATTCAGAAAGAGTTAACCGCCTTAGGATCAGACAAGATAGAATAGTTCATCGGAAGGTGTACGGCCGCAGCCGTAATAACCGGAGAAAGATGTCGAGTGCGCTCGGTCATTTCCATGAAATGATCGGGCTTTTTTTTGTTTTAAAACAGGAGGATTTTTATGCTGCATACAATCAATAGTTCTGTTCCCAAATGGGGACGGTCTCCGCCCGGCGGAAAAAGTTAATTTTATACTGCACTCACTCTTATTATGGGAGGCGTTTCCAATTTATCCCTAAGAAAGGATTTGATAACTTTATGAAACTCATTCTGCAATTTATCAAGCCGCACTGGAAATTATGTGCAGCTACTATTGTACTTTTAATTGTCGATGTAACAGGTGCCTTAGTTATTTCCACGCTGGCCGCTCAGATGCTGAATTTAGGAACATCTGGCGTATCCTTTGAAATGCTTCTTGGCACTGGAGCGCAAATGGCAGCGGCCTCAATCCTGTCCAGCATCTGCGCTATTTTAAGCGGTTATACCTGTGCGACTCTGTCCGCAAGGGTAGGTAAGGATATGCGAGTGGCTCTCTACAAAAAATCCCTAAAGCTGTCCATTTACGATTTCCGCCACTTTGGCACTGCTTCTATTACCACACGAACTGTGTCAGATATTACAACCATCCAGTTTGCTCTTACCAGCTTCATTCAGATGGTGCTTCCGGTACCGGTTATCTTCATCGTTGCTTTGACACTGGCTTTCAGACTGGATATTGAAATGGGATTTATCCTGTTGGCTGTAGTTGTTATCGTTTTTCTGCTGGCGCTGTTTATTATGAAAAGCGCAGCTCCTCTTTTCAGAAAGCTTCAAAAACTGTTGGACCGCATGACTACCATCCTTCTGGAAAATATTACCGGAGTCCGGGTTGTCCGGGCCTTTAACAATGAAGCCAGGGAAGAACATCGTATGGGAACTGCCTTTGCCAATTACGCAGAAACTTCTATTAAAGCAAACAGAAGATTCGCTAATCTGGATGGTCTTTCCTTCCTGTTTATCAACCTGTTTATTGTGATTGTTTACTGGCTCAGCGGAGGACGAATCAGCGACGGATACCTTCAGATCGGTGATATTACCGCTGTCATCGGCTATGCCTTGATGGTTCTGTATTTCCTGATGATGGCCCAGATGGTAATTCTCACCATGCCCCGTTCACTGGAATGCTGCGAGCGTGTGAAAGCTGTTTTGGAACACACACCGGAAATTCAGGATATGGTGTCAGAAAATCCTAAGGAAACAAAAAATGCAAATGACGAAGTTCTGTCATTCCGTGATGTGTCCTTCCGCTTTGCTGACGCAGAAGAAGATACTCTCAGCCACCTGAACTTTGTCTGCAGACGAGGAGAGACAACGGCTATTATCGGCGGTACCGGAAGCGGTAAATCCACAATTGCATCCCTTATCCTTCGGTTCCACGATGCCACCAGCGGTTCTGTCTGCTTAAACGGAACCGACATCCGCCAAATGACTCAGCGTTATCTCCGAGACCATCTGGCTTACGTTCAGCAGAAAGCCTGGCTGTTTTCCGGAACAATTGCCAGCAACCTGCGCTACAGCAATAAAAATGCCAGTGAAAAAGATCTGATGCATGCCGCAGACGTGGCTCAGGCAGGAGATTTTATCCGTTCCCTGCCTGACGGTCTGAACTCTTATGTGGCACAGGGCGGCACTAACTTCTCCGGCGGACAAAAACAGCGTCTGTCCATTGCCAGAGCACTGGTGAAAAAGCCGGAGCTTTACATCTTTGACGACAGCTTCTCCGCATTGGACTTCAAAACAGACGCCGCGCTGCGAAAAGCCCTTGCGAAAGAAACCAAAGATTCAGCGGTGCTGATTATTGCCCAGCGCGTAAGCACCATCCAGCATGCCAGCCAGATTGTTGTGCTGCATGAAGGACAAATGGCAGGAATCGGCACCCACGACGAGCTGCTGAAAAACTGCCCGGTATACCGGGAAATCTATGAATCGCAAACGAAGGAGGCACAGGAAGCATGAACCAGACCATGAAAAGAAAGAGCAGCCAAAGCACTGTTTTGCGGCTGTTTGGACAGCTGAAAGGACAACGCGTCCGGCTTACCGTTGTTGCCCTTTCTATTGTTATTTACATTGGACTGAGCATCTATAACCCTATGTACAGCGCGCTGGTCATTGACCATCTTTGGCAGAGCATTCAGGCCGCATGGAACAGCAATACCCCATTTGCCATTAGCTGGAGCAATATGGGACGGGAACTGACTCAGCTGACCATCCAGTATTTCCTCACCTGGATCTTCTATTATCTCCAGTCTTACCTGATGGCAAATGTGGCGGAAAGCCTGAATTTGGAGCTGAGAAACCAGATTGCTCACAAACTGAACCGACTTCCTCTGCGCTTCTTTGACCAGAACAAAGCCGGCGAGATCCTCAGCCGCGTCACCAGCGACCTGGATAAAATCGCTGACGTACTCCAAACCGGTCTTCTGAAACTGATTGTAGCCATTGGTACGATTATTGGTTCTCTCATAGTTATGTTTTATTACAGCGTACCGCTGACTTTGATCTTTTTGCTTTTCATGTTTGTGAGCATGATAATTACGCGAATTGTATCAAAGAAAAATCTCCAGTGCGCAATTCAGCGTCAGGAAACCATCGGTGAACTAACCGGTATTGTTGAGGAATATTACAACGGACGAAATGTTATTAAAGCATACAATCATGAAGAAGAAAGCCTGGAGCAGGTAACCGCAGCGACGGAGAAAAACCGTGCAGCCAATCAGAAAGCAGACTTTTTAACCAACTGCGTTAACCCTCTGATCCGTCTGCTGACCCGTCTGGCCAATGTGGCAATCGCCATTATCGCAGGCAAAGCCATGTTGGAGGGAAGTATGTCAGTAGGCGTTGTTCAGGCATTTTTCCAATACGTTAACCAGACAGCAGAACCTTTGACAGAAGCTTCCTTTATGATTAACTCCCTTCAGTCAGCTCTGGCTTCCGCAAGGCGTACCTTTGAGCTTCTTGATGATGAGGAAGAAATTCCGGATCCTTTAAAACCAGCTGTTCTGGAACGGGCCAAAGGCAACATTGCCTTTCACCATGTCAGCTTTGGTTACAATCCTGACCGGCTACTGATGAAAGACATCAGCTTTGAGGCAAAACCAGGCCAAAAAATCGCCGTAGTAGGCAGTACCGGCGCGGGAAAAACAACTTTAGTAAACCTGCTGATGCGGTTTTATGAAGTAAACAAAGGCAGCATTACCATTGACGGCATTCATACCGCCCAAATGACCCGCAGCGGCCTTCGCAGGAACTTTGGCATGGTGCTTCAGGATACCTGGCTATTCTCTGGTACTGTAGCTGAAAATATTGCTTACAGCAAACCAGACGCTACCAGAGAGGAAATCATTGAGGCGGCAAAAGCGGCAAAAGTAGACTACTTTATCCGCACTATGCCTCAAGGCTATGATACCATGCTGGATAACGAGGCTGCCAACTTATCCGCCGGCCAGCGTCAACTGATCACCATTGCCCGTGTATTCCTCTGCAATCCGCCCGTCATTATTTTAGACGAGGCAACATCCAGTGTTGATACCCGAACAGAGGTGGAAATCGGCAAGGCGATGAAAAAGCTGATGAGCGGACGAACCAGCTTTGTAATCGCTCACCGTTTGTCCACAATCCGTGATGCCGATACCATACTGTTTATGGAACAGGGCAATATTATTGAACAGGGCAGCCATAAAGAGCTTCTGGCAAAGAAAGGCGCCTATGCTGCTCTTTATTACAGCCAGTTTGAATAAAAAGACAAGCCTGTAAAAACTTACAGGCGCATGTAAAAATGGTCCGTCCCCGCGATGGAATCCATACGGGGAGGGACCATTTTTTATGTTTCATCCAGATGCTTTTCGCCCCATTTTGCCAATTCCGTAAAAACAGGCAGCAGGGCCCTGCCCTTTTCCGTAAGGGAGTATTCCACATGAGGAGGGATTTCATTAAACTGTTCGCGGTGAACGATGCCAAGAGCCTCCAGGTCACGAAGGGTATTGGTTAACATAGTGTTGGTAATTCGAGGAACTGCTTTTTTCAGTTCTCCAAAGCGGCAGAATTTCCTCTTGCAAAGCTCATATATAATATGAGTTCTCCACTTTCCGCTAAGCATTTCCAGTGTTCTTCTCATGGGACAACTATCACTGACCTTATCCGTCATCACTCGGTTCAGATATTCCTCTGCGGTTAAATCTTTCTTCATGGCATCC
>DXFU01000067.1 GCA_019114305.1 Candidatus Hungatella pullicola
ATGGTATCAGTATGCGCGAAGCTGAGAAATAAGCATCTGTCATCAGAGGGATGATGCTCCGCACCGTTTAAAATGGACTGAGCGCACCGTTGGTGCGGAGCATATGCCCCCTTTTACTGGAATTTACATGAAATGGCGGCATTTTCGTGCTGAGATCAGCAATTGGGCCGTATGTACAGAAAAAAATAATTTTTTTCCCCATTAAAATGTCGAACGATGCAGTTATGGAAAATCATAGATGTGGTATCAAGGACGCGAAAGGAGGACATACATCTAGTGCATGGAAGGTCCATGGATGATTTTCTATGGGAAAAAACGAAAAAGTTGAAATATAATGTCGAATTTTGCGATAGAATTTTCTTTCCAAATGCTGGAAAAGGTTTTATATTTTAAATTAAGAAAAGGAAAAGGAGGGGGTTCCAATGGATGATTCAGAGCTGATGTCAATGCTGGAGAGGGAAAATCGGGAGTTGAAGGAAGAGAATAAAAAGTTGAGACAAATTATATCAACCCTGAACCAGGTGATAAACCGATTAATTAACCGTTACATAAAAGAAAATAAGATAGCATAGTAATACGGTGGATTCCCGGAGACCCTATGCTTTGCCAAGCCACAGGTCTCCTGGGAAATTTTACCTTACGTTTCCTGCTTCGATGAGGCTTCCTGTTTCGGCTGGTCCAGACCTTTTTGCTTTCTTACAAGTTCCCAGATGGTTTGATGCATCCATTTTACTGTTTCATTCAGTTTCTCATTCTGCTCTTCCAGTTGATCTACTTCTTTGCTCAATACTGCTATAATTTCCCGGTTATTATTAATTTTATGAGGTAAAATCAGCCGTTGTATGTAGGGCGAGGCGGAACTGATGATATATTTTGCCAGAAGCTCGTCTCTTTCCTGGCAGTTTAAATTCGTAAATTCCAGATAGCTCACGGGAAGTCGTGTCATGGCTGCGCTGCATTTGGGGCAAACCGCATTTTTGGAAAGTTGATAATAACCATAATAGCCACACTTTGAACAAAAATATACTGAAAGTTCTCTCATAGTACCGCTCCTATCTTTAGATTTTGTAAATTAATCCTTTCTTTTATATATATACGTATAATATGACAAAATATAACAAGAAATGCAAAAGTTCAGGAAAAAATACAAAAACCCGTTTTTTCGGAGAAAACCGAAAATTCGGGTTTTTGTATTAATGGTTAAATTTCTTTTTGTTTTACTGAATACGTCCCTTGGTGTCTACGACCCATACAGTATCGTTATAGTCCTGATAGTCCTTGTAACCGGCGCCCAGTTCGGGTCTGGAGGCGGACTTGGAGGAAGTGGAGGCTTTCTGGATGTGGCCGCTGGTGTTAATCAGATAGGATACACCGTCTAATTCCTTTGGCTCTACCTTTAAATCAGGATCTGCTTCCTGTCTCATTCCGCGGATATAGAGGATATTTTCCCGGATGCCATGGTATCCCTGGCCTTTTTTAGACCCGTCTGTGTGGAAATACCAGTTTTTGTTTTCGCCTAAATCCTCGTCATAGATGACCTGACGTCCGGTTTTCATAATTCCGTCTGTGCCGAAGTAATATACGGCAGTGGTTCCCTCTGAGACTTCCAGTTCTTTCAGTCCTGTCTGCATCTCTCCTTTGGCATTGAATGCGTATTTCTTAGAGTCGATGGTAAATAGTTTCAGCCCATCTTCACCGTAATATGGCTTTCCGTTTTTAAAGTAGAAGGTATAAAGCTCTCCCTCCTCGCTGAGACCTTCAATTCCTTCGATTGTCTTCCAGCCGGAAGCTCTTTTCCCAGATTCCGGATCGTAGTACTGGTATCCGGAAGCTGAATCCAGAGACTCATTGGCTGCGGCATCAGAAGCTGTGGCTGTTGTTTCCTCAGGAAGTTTGTACCAGCCGGTCTGCATCATTCCATCTTCAAAGGTGTAATAGAATCCGGCAATTTTTTTATCTACCTGGTTTTCTACCATCTTTCCGCTTGGTTCAAAATAGTGCCAGTAAGATTCCATGTCCATTTCCTCATCTTCACTTGCCAGAAGGACCCAGCCTTTTTTCATAGCGCCGTCATTTTCATCTCCAAAATAGTAGGTGCTGCCGTCAATGGAATATCTTCCGGTTACCATATGCCCTTCGTCATTAAAATAATATCTCTGGCCGTCAATGTCCTGGAATTTGGAGGAGATATATTTTCCGTTGGCTCCGTAATAGTACCAGTGAATTTCTGCGGCGTCAGGGGAATCCCAGTACTCTTCATTTTCAACGGATACCCACTGGCTGCTGACCCGTTTTCCTGTTTCATCAACATAGTATTCATCTATCTGCATGTTTGTGGCGACAACACCATCTTCATTTAAATAGTACCAGTTATCGCCTCTTTTTTTCCAAGTATCAGTTAAATAGTAATCTCCATCCTCGTAATATTTCCAGGAGCCGTTTTCCTCTACCCAGCCGGAAGAAGCGGCCAGCGGAGCGAAGGCAGTTCCGGGAGCTGCAAGTCCAGGAGCAGCAGCTGCCATAAAGCCGGCAACAGATAATACAGCCATCAGTTTTACGTGTTTTTTCATAAATGAATTCTCTCCTTTTTTGGGAACCGGTTTGTACCGGTCAAAAATCTGTTGTTGCATTACTCTGCGATTATAACGTACTCTAGGTAGGTAGTGAAAGTGCAGGTTGATGGCAGAGATGGAAGGAGATAACAGAGCATGGAGAAGGATATGGAATTTGAGGGGTTCCTCCAAAGAAGCAACCTGGCGGAGAATACCATAAGAGCTTATACTTATGCAGTCAAACAGTACTGCAGTATGTATGACAAGCTGACAAAAAGCAATCTTCAGAAGTACAAATTATTTTTGCTGGAGAATTACAAGCCCAAAACCGTTAATTTGAGAATTCGGGCCATTAACTGCTGGCTGGAATTTTTGGGAAGGGATAAAATGTTTCTGTCTTCTGTGAAAGTACAGCAGAAAACTTATCTGGAGAATGTGATCAGCGATGCGGATTATATGTACTTTAAGGAATGTCTGAAACGGGATGATGAGCTTTTGTGGTATTTTGTTATACGTTTTATGGCTGCAACAGGAGCCAGAGTCAGTGAGCTGATTCAGATTAAGGCAGAGCATGTAAAAAAGGGGTATCTGGATCTGTATTCGAAGGGGGGAAAGATTCGCAGAATTTATATACCCAAAGCACTGCGGGAAGAATGCATGGAGTGGCTTAATGAACGGGGAATGGAAAGCGGTTTTCTTTTTTTAAACAGAAGCGGAAGCCGGATTACTACCAGGGGGATTGCCGGCCAGCTTAAAAAATTTGCCGCAAGATACGGCATACCCAAAGAGGTTGTGTATCCCCACTCTTTCCGCCACCGCTTTGCCAAAAACTTTTTAGAGCGTTTTTCTGACCTTTCACTGCTGGCAGATTTAATGGGCCACGAAAGCATTGAAACCACAAGAATTTATTTGAGAAGAACCAGTCTGGAACAGCAGCAGATTGTGGATCAGGTAGTAGACTGGTAAAAAGTAAGAAAACTTCAATATGAATTTATTGGACGCTGTGCTATAATAGGTCAAAGAAGCAAAGCACAGTAATAAAAAAGATTCGGATAAAAAGGAGCAGCCAACCATGAGAATAAAGGTATCCAATTATATTGCCGGGAAACTTGTTCAGTCGGGCATTACGCAGGTTTTCACAGTGACGGGAGGAGGAGCCATGCATCTTAATGATGCTTTAGGCCATGAGAAGGGCCTCCGCTGCCTTTACAACCACCACGAACAGGCATGCGCCATTGCGGCGGAAAGCTATGCCAGAATACACAACAAAATCGCTGCGGTATGTGTTACCACAGGACCGGGAGGAACGAACGCTATTACAGGTGTGGTAGGAGGCTGGCTGGATTCCATTCCTATGTTGATTTTATCCGGACAGGTTCGTTATGACACAACGGCCAGATGGTCTGGAGTAGGCATCAGAGCAATGGGAGACCAGGAATTTGATATTACCAAAGCCATTAACTGCATGACAAAGTACAGTGAGATGGTCATCAACCCTTTGCGCATTCGCTACTGTCTGGAAAAAGCCTTGTATCTGGCTTATTCCGGCCGTCCGGGTCCGGTGTGGCTGGACATTCCTGTAAACGTTCAGGGCGCTTACATTGATACCGACGATCTTGTTGGTTTCTCTCCGGAGAATTATGAGATGGGAGGAGATGGCTGGTCAGAACCCAGCCCAGCTAAAATGAAAGAAGATGAAACCGGTAAGGGAGAAAAACGTCAGATTCTTCCAAAACCTGTTACAGAGGATACGGCAAAGCAGGTGATTGAGAAAATAAGACAGGCTTCCCGTCCGGTGATTAATGCCGGCAATGGCATCCGCATCGGAGGGGCATTTTCCATTTTCCGGCAGGTTGTGGATAAGCTGGGGGTTCCGGTAGTAACAGGCTGGAACAGCCAGGACTGTATGGAGGATGAAGCGCCTCTCTATGTGGGAAGAGGCGGAGGAATGGGGGACAGGGCGGGCAATTTTGCCGTACAGAACAGTGATCTGGTGCTCTCTCTTGGAAGCCGTCTCAGCATCCGACAAGTAGGGTATAATTATAAGACATGGGCGAGAGAAGCCTTTGTCATAGTCAATGATATTGATGAAGAGGAACTTAAAAAACCTTCCATCCATGCTGACTGGAGACTGCACTGTGATGTAAAGGATCTTCTTACGGTAATGAATCAGGTCCTTGATAAGGAATATGGAGAGGCGTTTCCTGTGTTTAACGGCGGAAAGGGACTGGAGAATATGACCTGGGTTGAGACCTGCCGTATGTGGAAGGAAACTTATCCTGTAGTGCTGCCTAAGCACTATGCCCACGGAGATAATGAGCCGGCTAATGTTTATGCCTTTATTAAGGAGCTCAGCAGCCGGTTAAATGAAAATCAGATTACAGTAGTGGGCAATGGCTCTGCCTGTGTGGTAGGAGGCCATGCTTATGTGATTAAGAAAGGGCAGCGGTTTATCACCAATTCGGCTGTGGCTTCTATGGGATACGATCTTCCAGCCGTAATTGGAGCCTGTATGGCGGACCACAGTCAGGATCTGATTCTTGTCACAGGAGACGGAAGCATTCAGATGAATCTGCAGGAGCTGCAGACCATTATTCATCATCGGCTGCCTGTTAAAATTTTCCTTATAAATAACGGCGGCTATCATTCTATCCGTCAGACTCAGAAGAATTATTTCGGCGAGCCTTTGGTAGGAGTGGGAGACGACAGCCATGATTTAAGTTTTCCGGATATGGAGAAGCTGGCAGCTGCTTACGGATATCCTTACGTGAAAGCGTGCCATAACAGCCAGCTGGGAGAAGCGATAGAGAGAACATTGGCCATGGAAGGTCCGGCGATCTGCGAAGTGATTGTCAGCCGGGATCAGAATTTTGAACCTAAGTCTGCGGCAAAGAGACTTCCAGATGGAACTATGGTTTCTCCGCCGTTGGAAGATCTGTCCCCATTCCTTCCTGATGAGGAGATGGACAGGAATATGATAATTCCCCGTATTAAGGACTAGAACGTGGGAAATGGAAGGAGACAGCAATTGAACGTAGTAGTAACGGGAGCCACCAGTTTTATTGGGGCTCCCCTGACAAAAAATCTTTTGGATCGGGGGCATCGTGTTTTTGCAGTGGTAAGACCCGGATCCGCCAATTTAAAACGTCTGCCAAAAGATTGCCCTAATCTCACTGTGATTGAGAGAAATCTGGAAGATTTGGAACAGATCGGCAGTAAGATTGATGTGGTCTGTCCCTGGTTTTTTCATCTGGGCTGGGATGGAGCCGGAAGCGACAACCGGATGAAAGCTCCGGTTCAGCAGAAAAATGCGGCGGATTCTGTAAAGGCGCTTTTAGGGGCTAAGAGTTTGGGATGCCGCCGTTTTCTGTTCAGCGGGTCCCAGGCAGAGTATGGAATCAGCGCCAAAGCCATGAAAGAAAATATGGACTGCCATCCGGTTTCGGAATACGGGAAGGCAAAAGTGGATTTCCTTACACAGGCTCTTGCGCTTACAAAACAATGGAGAGAGGAAGGCTGCTCCATGGAGTATCTCCATGCCAGAATTTTCAGTGTTTACGGCCCTGGAGATCATCCATGGTCTTTGGTGGAAAGCTGTGTCAGAAGATTTTTAGCAGGAGAATATATTTCTCTTGGAGAGTGTACTCAGCAGTGGAATTTTTTGTATATTGACGACTTAATCCGGGCGCTGATCCGTTTGATGGAATGTGAGGAAGCGGTGTCCGGAATTTATAATGTAGCCGGAGAAGAGAAAGAAACAAGGCCTTTGAGAGAGTATGTCCGTATGATTTATGAGACCTGCGGCTTTCACGGAAGCTACAGCTATGGAAGAAGACCACCAAACGCTGAGGGACCGGCCAACCTGATTCCTTCTACAGAAAGAATCAGGAGCGCAACAGGCTGGAGGCCAGAGACAGACTTTAAGGAGGGAATCCGGCAGCTGATGGAGAGAAAATTTGCTGCTGGCAGACCGTAACTTTCCCTTTAGCAGAGGACAGATATTGACAATAAGGAGTTTTTGTGGTATGAGAGATAGGATTTGTATTGCATGTGGAAGACGTCTTCCCAAGGAGCCATTGCTTCAGCTGGAGAATATGCCGTCTTCTGCTCAGAACATTCCTGATAAAGAGCAGATAAAGGAAGACAAAGGGATCAGTCTTAGTCTTTGCAGATGCGCGGCCTGCGGACTGGTTCAGTTTGATTGTGAGCCAGTGGATTATTACAGAGATGTAATCCGTTCCGGCGGATATTCTACAACCATGGTGAACTTAAGAAGAAGACAGTATCGGCATCTGATTGATACCTGGCATTTAGAGGGAAAGCGCTTCCTGGAAGCAGGCTGCGGTCAGGGAGAATTCCTGTCTGTTCTCAGGGAATTTCCTGTGGAGGTTTTTGGAATTGAGCACAGACAGCCTCTGGTGGATATGGCCAGGGAAAAAGGACTCAATGTGTGGAGACAGTTTACAGAGAATGAGGATACGGTAATTGAAGGGCCTCAGGACAATCAGAAAGGACCTTACGATGTATTTCTGTCCTTTAATTTTCTGGAACATCAGCCGGAACCGGTAAAAATGCTTAAATGTATTTATAATAACCTGTCAGAAGACGGAATGGGGCTGGTGACGGTCCCCAGTTTGGAGTATATTCTTAACTATGACGGATATTATGAACTGATTCGGGATCATTTGGCTTACTATACCTTTGAGACTTTGGAATATGTGCTGGGGCTGGCAGGCTTCCAGGTACTGGAGCGGGAGATGGTGAATCGGGATACCCTGTCTGTTGTAGTGAAGAAGATGCCCGCGGACTGGAGGATGACAGATTCTCATAGAGAAGAGACAGCCGAAAGGGAGCCTGCGGAAAATACAGGTGATTTTGGGGGACTGAAGGCCAGTGAGGAGACGATTCAAAGAGAGACTTTAAATCTGATTCAGGAGCTTCACCAAAATGGAGAGAGGCTGGCGGTCTGGGGCGCAAGCCATCAGGGATTTACTTTGGCTTCTACCACCGGGCTGGGAGATAAAGTCAGCTACATGATAGACTCGGCTCCTTTTAAGCAGAATCGTTTCGCTCCTGCTTCCCATATTCCCATTGTACCTCCTGATTACTATTTTAAAGAGCCAGTGGAGGCAATTCTTATTGTAGCTCCCGGCTATACAGAAGAGATCAGCGGGATTATAAGGGAACGGTTTGGCGGCCAGGTGAAACAGTTTACCCTGAGGAGCAGTCATATTGAGAGACTTTCCTTATAAGGGAGAACAGAAATGATGGAACAGAAACCATAGATTTAGATAAGAGAAAAGAGTTTTATTATGGATAAAGTTGTAATTACAGGGGCCACCGGATTTTTGGGTCGGAATCTGACCTCCTGTTTTCTGGAGCGGGGAGCAGAGGTAACTGTTCTGGTGAGAAAAGAGTCGGCCGGCAGAGCGCTTCTTCCGGTTCATGACAAACTGAGAATTGTAGAAACAGGGATGGAGGATGTGCTTTCTCATTTAGATGACATAGGTCCGGCAGACGGCTGGTTTCATTTTGCATGGGGAGGGGTAAACCGGCAGGAGATTGATTCACCTGAAGTTCAGGAGAGAAATATAAGGGGATCTTTGAACTGTGTGGAGGCTGCACGCCGGTTGGGCTGTCAGGTGTTTATGGATGCCGGATCCAGAGTGGAATATGGAGTGACGAATGAGATTATGGCAGAGACTCTGGAATGCCATCCCATTAATGAATACGGAAAGGCAAAATTGAAATTTTTTGAAAAGGCAGCGCCTCTTTGCCAGCAATATGGAATGAATTATTGTCATCTCCGTTTTTTTAGTGTTTATGGATTTGGAGATCATCCCTGGTCTGTAATCTCCACCCTTACCAGGGAACTGAGAAAGGGAAATACTGTATCCTTAAGCGCCTGTCTTCACAAATGGAACTTTATGTATATTGATGATGCTGTGGAAGCAGTGGTGCGTCTGTACGAAAGGGAAAAAATCCGGGAGTTTCACAAGCCTCAGGCTGTGAATATTGCCAGCAGAGACACAAGGGTTCTGAAAGAATTTGTAGAAGAGGTAAGACAAATCGCGGGAGGAGGAATCCTTCAGTATGGAACATTTGTCCAGGCCAAGGAAGGCGCTTTATCTATTTGTCCTGATGTTGGCCGCATGGAGAAGATGACGGGAGGGTTTCAGGAGAAATACACTTTTCATCAGGGAATAACGGAGACGATAAAAAAAGAAATGGAGCACGAATATGAAGAAACTCAGCATACTGATTCCATGCTATAATGAGGAAGAAAATGTAGTTCCTATCAGTCAGGCTGTGATTGATATCCTGACAAAAAAGCTTCCTCAGTACGACTATGAACTGGTTTTTATTGATAATGATTCTACAGACCAGACAAGGCATCTCCTTCGTCAGCTGTGCAGTGAAAATCCGCGGATTAAAGCCATTTTTAACGCCAGGAATTTTGGACAGTTTAATTCTCCTTACTATGGTATGCTGCAGGTAACCGGAGATTGTGTGATTCAGATGGTAGCTGACTTCCAGGATCCAGTGGAGCTGATTCCCACTTACGTTCATGAATGGGAAAAAGGATACAAGATTGTCATTGGAATCAAAACCAGCAGCAAGGAAAATAAGCTGATGTACTGGCTGAGAGGCTGTTATTATAAGATGATGAAAAAGCTGTCTGATGTGGAACAGATTGAGCAGTTTACCGGATCCGGACTTTATGACCGCTCTTTTATTGAGGTTTTAAGAAAACTGGATGATCCCATTCCGTTCTTAAGAGGCATTGTGGCAGAGCTGGGATTTAAGATTAAGAAAATTCCGTATGAACAGCCAAAGAGAAGAGCAGGCAAGACCAAGAATCACTTCTACCAGCTGTATGATGCCGCCATGCTGAGTATTACATCCTATACCAAGGCAGGGCTTCGTCTGGCCACAATAACCGGAACGGTTTGTTCTGTTATCAGCATGATTGTAGCTGTAATTTATCTGATTTTAAAGCTGATTTATTGGGACAGATTTCCAGCCGGTATGGCGCCGGTACTTATTGGAATGTGTTTCTTAGGTTCTGTCCAGCTGTTTTTTATCGGAATGCTGGGTGAATACATTCTGTCCATTAATGCCAGAGTAATGAAAAGGCCTTTGGTTATTGAGGAAGAGAGAATTAATTTTGATGCTGATTCAAAGGAGGAAGAGGAGGAGATCCTCTCTGCCGCGTCACTGGAACATGGAGGAAAAGATGAAATATAAGATTGATATAGCGCGTATCCGGGAAAATTCCATTGTCTTAAATGGCTGGGTGATTGGAAACAGCCCTGAGGATCAGCCTTCTTTTCAGGTTTTTGACGGCGACAATAAGCCTATGGACTTTAAATACGTTCCGGTCCGCAGAGATGATGTAAGCCAGAGTTATTTTAAAACAACCTGTCCTCAGGATCTGGGATTTGATATTCGAATTCCCTATTTGAGAGATAGCGGACAGGATCGGATCCTGGTGATTTCCTGCGGGGGAAAGACTGCCAGGGTCAAGCTGAATGCCCAGATCATTGAGCGGCGCAACAGCGCGTCCCATAAAAAAACTGCCAGACTGAAAAGCATGCTCAACGCCCAGACTTTACAGTCGGCCTTTGATTTCTGGAAAGAAAACGGGGTGAAAGCGCTGATTGTAAAATCAAGGCACAAGCTTCAGGGAATTGACAGTGAATATGATTATCCGGAGTGGTATGAGCTTACCAAGCCTTCCAAGGAAGAACTGGATGCCCAGAGAGCTGCAGTGTTTGATTATATGCCTAAGATGTCCGTAGTGATTCCCGCCTACAAAACGCCGGAGCGTTTTCTGGCAGCTATGCTGGATTCCCTGCGGGAGCAGACATATGCCAATTGGGAAGTATGCATTGCTGACGGAAGTCCGAGAGGGGAAGGCGTGGAACGGGTATTAAAGCGCTACGCTCAGAAGGATGAGAGAATCCGATATGTGATCTTAGGGGAGAATAAAGGAATTTCCGGCAATACCAACGCGGCTATGGATATGGCTATGGGAGATTTTGTGGTTCTGGCGGATCATGACGATACTTTGGCTCCCAATGCTCTTTATGAGTGTGTCAAGGCGATTAATTCAGATCCGGAAATCGACGTGGTATATACGGATGAGGATAAGCTGGACATAGACGGAGGAGAGCTTTTTGAGCCTCATTTTAAGCCGGATTTCAATCCAGATCTTCTCACCAGCGTCAATTATATCTGTCATCTTTTTGTGGTAAACAGAGATCTGTTATCAGAGGTGGGCGGCTTCAGACAGGAGTTTGACGGAGCTCAGGATTATGACTTTATTTTCCGCTGCACGGAAAAGGCCAGAAAGATTTATCATGTTCCCAAGGCTCTTTACCATTGGAGATGTCATCAGAACTCCACTTCCAGCAATCCGGAAAGCAAGCTGTATGCCTTTGAGGCAGGGGCCAGAGCCATTAAGGCCCACTATGAGCGGGTCGGTCTTAAGGCTTTGTCTGTGGAAAAGGGAGTGGATTACGGAATTTATCATACCAGGTTTCAGATTGACGGAAATCCCCTGGTTTCTGTGATTATCCCCAATAAGGATCACACCGCTGATCTTGATTTGTGTATCCGCTCCATTGTAGAGAAGGCCACATGGAAAAATCTGGAGTTTATTATAGTGGAAAATAACAGTGGAGATCCGGAAACTTTTGCTTATTATGACAAAATTCAGAAGGAATTCGATTTTGTGCGGGTAGTGAAATGGGAGAGGGAATTCAACTATTCTGCTATCAATAATTTCGGCGTTACCTTTGCAAGAGGCCAGTACCTCCTTTTCCTTAACAATGACACGGAACTGATTAATCCGGAAAGCATTGAGGAGATGTTAGGTTTCTGTCAGAGGGATGATGTGGGAATCGTGGGCGTAAGGCTTCTGTATTCCGATGACACCATTCAGCACGCGGGGGTTGTGGTTGGATTTGGAGGAATTGCCGGCCACACTTTCATCGGTCTTCATAAGGCAGAAAGCAGTTATTTTAACCGAGCTATGTGCGCTCAGGACTACAGCGCCGTCACTGCTGCCTGTATGATGAGCAAGCGTTCCCTTTTTGACCAGGTTGGCGGCTTCTCAGAGGATTTGGCTGTAGCCTTTAATGATATTGACTACTGTATGAAGATCCGTTCTCTGAACAAGCTGGTTGTCTATGCCCCGTATGCTTTGTTTTATCATTATGAATCCAAGTCCAGAGGCCTGGAGGACACTCCGGAGAAGGTGGCGCGTTTTAACCGGGAAATCCGCAAATTTGCTGATAAATGGCCGGAGATTCTGGAAAAGGGTGACCCTTATTACAATCCAAACCTGACCCTTAGAAAGTCCAATTTTGCCCTGAGGGATTTAAAGAAAGAAAAAATTGGCGAGCCATATAAGCTGGAGGTGTAAGATGAGAGAGACTACAGCCAGGGTAACCATTGTAATCCCTAATTATAACGGGTTAAAATTTATGGAGCCTTGTTTTCGGAGTCTGGAGCAGCAAAAGGAAAAAAATTTTAAGATTCTGGTGGTGGATAATGGTTCCACAGACGGAAGTGCGGAGTGGTTGAAAGAGCGAAAGATTCCTGCCATATTCCTGAAGGAAAACACAGGTTTCACCGGAGCGGTGAATGTGGGGATTAAGGCCTGCACCACTCCCTACGTAATCCTTCTCAACAATGACACAGAAGTGGAACCGGATTATGTGAAGGAACTTGTAAAGATTATGGACTCCTCGCCCAGGATTTTTTCTGCCAGCAGCAAGATAAGTCAGATGTATCACAAGGAACAGATGGATGATGCAGGTGATATGTACAGTCTTCTTGGCTGGGCCTACCAGAGGGGAGTAGGCCAGTCGTCGGCAGGTTTTAATAAGCCTTGTTCTGTTTTTTCTGCCTGTGCGGCGGCGGCTATTTACCGGACAGAGGTTTTTGAAGAAATCGGCTATTTTGACCCGGCTCATTTCGCGTATCTGGAAGATGTTGATGTGGGGTATCGGGCCAGAATCTATGGGTATAAAAATGTTTACTGTCCCACAGCTAAGGTATTTCATGTGGGAAGCGGAACCAGCGGCTCTAAGTATAATTCTTTTAAAGTAAAACTGGCAGCCAGAAACAACGTATATCTTAATTACAAAAACATGCCTGCCCTTCAGCTTCTGGTGAATCTTATTCCCCTTTTGATTGGTACAGGAATCAAGTATCTGTTTTTTAAAAAAAAGGGATTTGCGAAAGATTACACAGAGGGCTTTCTGGAGGGAATCCGCACTGTGAGAAAAACCCGAAAAGTAAAATTTCGTTTTTCCCACCTGAAAAATTATGTTATGATTGAGTGTAACCTTATATGGGGAACGTTTTTATATGTGTGGGAATTCCTGAAAAGAAGGATGAAATAGGATCTATTCCCAGGAAGAAAAGAAATTTTCAGTGGGATTTAAGAATTATTTAATGGCATAGGGCGGTCTTATCATGTATAATAAACGGGAATTCCGGTGAAATTCGGTGAATACGGAGGAAAACCGGTATGATTGGAAGGGTTTGCAGCTATGATAAAGGATAATCAGACAAAACTGAATAAATTCCATGTGGTGCTGGATGCCGCGGTCATTGCAGGCTCTTACGCCCTGGCATGGCTTATGCTGGTGGTGGGAAACCGTTTATTCAGCCCTCATAAACAGATACTGGCTCCCAGATATTATTTTTCTGTTCTTATTGTATTGGTGCCGGTTTATCTGATTTTGTATGCGGTCTTTCATTTATACGCTCCTAAGCGGGTGCAGCAGAGAAGATACGAGTTTGCCAATATCTGCAAGGCAAATTTTCTGGGACTTCTGCTGTTCGTTCTTATTCTGTTCCTTGTAAAAAGAAATCCCTATTTCAGAGAATTTTCTACCAGAATGGTATTTTATTTCTGTGGAGTAAATATCATTTTGGAAACCATTGAGCGGAATCTGATCCGTTTTATGCTTCGTTCTATGAGAGCCAAGGGATACAATCAGAAGCATATTCTTCTTATTGGATACAGCCGGGCTGCGGAAGGGTTTATTGACAGAGTCCGCATGAATCCGGAATGGGGCTATCAGATTAAAGGAATATTAGATGACCATAAGGAGTGGGCCACGGAATATAAGGGGATCCGGGTGATCGGAAAGGTGAAAGATCTGGATGAGATTTTGGCTCTTAATTCATTAGATGAGATTGCCATTACCTTAAGTATTACAGAGTACGCCAATCTGGAAAAGATTGTTGCTTCCTGTGAGAAATCAGGAGTTCACACGAAATTTATTCCTGATTACAATAATATGATTCCCACTGTGCCTTACATTGAAGATCTTCAGGGACTGCCGGTTGTTAATATCCGCCATGTGCCCCTTACAGATCCTATTAACGCTGCCTTGAAACGAATGATTGATATTGTGGGGGCAGTGTTTGCTCTTGTGATATTTTCGCCGGTTATGCTGGCAGCGGCGGTTCTGGTGAAAACAACATCTCCCGGGCCCCTGATCTACAAGCAGGAAAGGGTTGGCCTTCACAATAAAACCTTTAAAATGTACAAGTTCCGCTCTATGGTGGTTCAGGCGCCTTCCGAGGAGAAAAAGGGCTGGACAAAACCAAACGACTCAAGAGTAACCCCTATAGGACGGGTAATCCGAAAAACCAGCATTGATGAGATGCCGCAGTTTGTGAACGTGCTGAAAGGGGATATGAGTCTGGTAGGCCCAAGACCGGAACGGCCTCAGTTTGTAGAAAAATTTAAGGAAGAGATTCCCAGATATATGATTAAGCATCAGGTACGGCCTGGAATTACCGGCTGGGCTCAGGTGAATGGATATCGGGGAGATACTTCCATAACCAAGAGAATTGAGCATGATTTGTATTACATTGAGAATTGGACCCTGGGATTTGACTTTAAGATTCTGTTTCTTACCATATTCAAAGGGTTTATTAATAAAAACGCATACTGATTTCAGTATGACTCCATAAGATGAGGATATCTGCATGAGAAACGAATTCAACGACAATTTTGATTCAAGGGAGCCCGGAAGAAGCCGGGGTAAAAACAGCAGAACAAGCCGGAAAAGGGACAGTGTGTCAGCCCAAAGGACCAGCAGGGAAAGTTATACGGATGAAGATTACTATCTGGATGATGATTATAACAACAGCAGCCAAAAGGATTACAGCGGACAGACTGGGGACGCTTCTGGAAAGGAACTGGACTTCATACAGATCGAAAATAACCAGACACAGTCCAGAAGAGCCAATTCTGCCAGACAGCGGGGAAAACGATCAGCGGAGAAATCTCCAAAGGTCAGACGGATTCGGAGAATTATTATTTTAGTAATTGCCGAAATCTTTACTCTGGCAGGAATATTTGCTTATGCCTACGTGTCTCAGATTATGAACTCTCTTCAGCGCCCTTCCAATTATGATACGGATAAGATCAGAAACGAGGCGCTGACGCCGGAGCAGAAAAAACATATGACTGGTTATTGGACCATAGCAGTTTTCGGACTTGACAGCAGAGACGGAAATGTAAACAAGGGAACTCAGTCCGATGTTATTATGCTCTGCAATATTAACAGAGATACAGGAGAAGTAAAGCTGGCATCCATTTACCGTGATACCTATCTGAATGTCAGCACCAACGGAACTTACAATAAAATCAATTCTGCCTATGCTACCGGAGGTCCGGAACAGGCAGTGGCGGCTTTGAACCGAAATCTGGATCTGGATATTGAAGATTATGTGACCTTTAACTGGAAAGCGGTGGCAGACGGCATTAACATGCTGGGAGGCGTGGATATAGAGATTACCAAAGATGAGTTCCGGTATATTAACGGATTTATTACAGAGACGGTAGAGAGTACAGGAGTTCCATCTCAGCATTTAAAAGCTCCGGGAATGAATCATCTGGATGGAGTTCAGGCTGTTGCCTATGGCCGTCTTAGACTTATGGATACAGACTTTGCCAGAACCGAACGGCAGAGACTGATTATTGAGAAAGCCTTTGAAAAGGCAAAACAGGCAGATCTTGGCCTGTTGAACAGAATCCTTTTGGAAGTAGTACCTCAGCTGGGAACCAATCTGACTTTCAGTGATTTTACAGATCTGATCCTTGAACTGTCTGATTTCCGCATTGGCGAGACCCAGGGATTTCCACAAAAGATGACCACGCAGATTATCTCTGGAAAGGGAGACTGCGTGATTCCACAGACCCTGGAGTCTAATGTAATAGAACTCCATAAGTTCCTGTTTAATGAGACAGACTATCAGCCTTCCGATACGGTAAGGAATATCAGCGCAAAGATTGCTTCAGACAGCAGCAGGGGTCAAAGCAGCGGCGGAGGAAGCCACAGTTCTTCCAGACCTACGGAGGAACCTAAGACAACTGAGCCTGAAACAAGAGAATCTGAGACCATAGAGGATCCGACAAAGGAGAGTCAGAGCGAGAGCGGAGGAGAATCTTCTTCTTCCAGAGAGGAGATCGGACCGGGAATTACCAAACCGTCAACAGAGCCTTCAGGAACAGGGGAATCTAATTCTGAAAGCGGTTCATCAGGAGCGAGACCATCTCAGAGCCAGCCTGGTGAGACGGAGAGCAGCAGCCACAGCACCAGCGGTTCTACGGCTGCAGAGTCGACAGAAGAACATGGTCCAGGTGTTCCAACAACTGGTTCGGGCGGTCCAGGCCATACTACCGGGGCTTCTGAGTCAACCACAGCTCAGCCCACAGCTCCCTTAGGTCCGGGCCAGCCGTCCACAGCAGCTACTCAGGCGCCGACTGCCGAGGCGCCAAGCCAGCCGGCTACCCAGGCGCCGTCTATTCCAGTGGTATCTTCACCGCCGGCGGCGTAAAAGGGACAGACGCTTCATACAAAATCATCAGCAGGGAATGCAGCAGAAATTCTGCTGCGTTCCTTGTTTTTCACAGGGAAAATATAAATTTGTCACAATTTGAACACAATTGCCTGATAGACTTTCCGTATAAAGAAAAGAAAGGGGATTGAGTATATGTATAACGACGAAGAGAACTATTCAGGACAAACAAATCCTGAAGAAAATAGAGATAACAGAGAAATGAATGCAGGCGAGGAGGCTGTCACTCCCAATTTTACTATGAGGGATCCAGATCCTGATTTAACGGAAGCGGTTAATCCTGTGGTTTCCTCAGCTGTGAATCACACACAGCAGACAGGACAGTCGGATACACAGTCCGCAGGATGGCAGCAGACAGAAGAAAGAAGACAGTATGAGGCTCCTCACTATCAGCAGATGAATCAGCAGGAGTCAGGCTATCAGAGCCAGTCTGCTTCAAATCAGGCACCGCCTAAGAGACCGAAAAAGAAGTTCGGACTCCTGAAAAAGACAGGTGCCGTTGTAGCAGGTGCCCTGGTATTTGGCATAGTGGCAGGAAGCACTATGGTAGGAATTAACTGGGCGGCCGGAACTTACAATAACAAGGGGAATAACAACGTGGTAATCGGTCAGACACCTCAGAATGCGCCGGAAGACACGACAGCTTCCTCAGGAAGCTCTGTATCCTTAGGAAGCAGCTCTTCCTCACTGGATGTCTCTGCCATTGTTGATAAGGCTATGCCTTCGGTTGTAGCCATTACAAGCAAGGTGATTTACGAAAGCCAGACCTGGTTTGGCCCGCTCCAGCAGGAGGGAGTAGGAAGCGGTTCCGGTATTATTGTGGGACAGAATGACAGTGAGCTTTTAATAGTTACCAACAACCATGTCATAGAAGGGGCCAATGAACTGAAGGTTACCTTTATTGACCAGACTGCTGTGGACGCGGCTATTAAAGGAACGGATGTAAGTTCTGATCTTGCTATCATCGCAGTTCCTCTTGATTCTATACCTTCTGATACCTTAAGTCAGATTTCCATTGCCACTTTGGGAAATTCTGATAATGTAAAGGTTGGTCAGGGAGTGGTAGCAATTGGGAACGCTCTTGGCTACGGACAGTCTGTAACAGTGGGGTATGTCAGCGCCCTGGACAGAGCCGTGCAGACAGAGGATGGGGTCAGCAGAGATCTTCTTCAGACCGATGCAGCGATCAATCCCGGCAACAGCGGCGGTGCCCTTTTGAACATGCAGGGAGAGGTAATTGGTATTAATTCAGCAAAATATTCCTCCACAGAAGTAGAGGGTATGGGATACGCCATTCCTATTTCCAAGGCTCAGAGCATTATCGATACTCTTATTACAAAGGAAACCAGAACGGAAATTGATGAAAAAGACCAGGGATATCTGGGAATTCAGTGTAAGAATATTGATGCGGTTACCAGCCAGCAGTTTGGTATGCCTCAGGGCGTATTTATTTACAAAATTGTAGAAGGCGGCGCTGCGGCTAATTCAGATCTTCATGAGAAGGATATTATTACCAAATTTGATGGACAGGGAATCGTAACCTATGACGATCTCACCGAGCTCCTTAAGTATTACAAGAGCGGTACCACCGTAACGATTACGGTCCAGTCTCTTCAGAATGGAGCCTATGTGGAGAGAGACGTAGAGGTAACACTGGGAAGCAGACCGGCTGATAACGGGCAGGCTCTTCCAAACTAATTTTCTTCCCTTGGCTGTGAATGTTTCTGGGCATCCCAACCGTTTCATTCACAGGTGACAGAAGGAAAAAAGAAGCTCTTGAAAACAGGGGCTTCTTTTTTGTTTCATGGGCGGGCTTTCTACCTATTAAAAAAATCTAAAATTCCCTGCAAGTATTGTGAGGAAGTGGGAAATGCCTTATAATGGCAGGTACAGACTATTGATGATGAAACAAAGGAGAATATATTTTGGAAGATAGAGAATATTTAGAAGAAAATAAGACGGATCAGACCCATACGGAGGAAAAGGGGCAGAAAAAGGAAGAAGACGAGTATGAAAAGATCTGCTATGTATGCCGCCGCCCGGAGAGTGTGGCCGGTCCTATGATATCTATGCCAGGCGGGATGAATCTTTGCCATGATTGTATGCAGAAGGCTTTCGATTCTGTGACTCAGGGCGGACTGGACTTGTCTAAAATACAGAACATGCCTTATATGAATCTGAATTTCAGCGATTTTTCCAATCTGAATCCTCAGGATCTGGAGATTCCCAAAAAACAGAAAATAAAAAAACGTTCGGATAAGGAAAAAAAGCCGGAGCTTGAATTGAAAGATATTCCGGCCCCTCACGTAATCAAACGTCAGCTTGATCAGTATGTGGTAGGACAGGAAAAAGCCAAGAAGGCGATCTCTGTGGCTGTTTACAATCATTATAAAAGAGTATTTCTGGCCAATTCTTCTAAAAACCAGGATGAGGTTCAGATTGAGAAATCAAATATTTTAATGATCGGGCCTACAGGAAGCGGAAAAACCTATCTTGTAAAAACTTTGGCCCGCCTTCTCAATGTTCCTCTGGCCATTGCTGACGCGACTTCCCTTACGGAGGCCGGCTATATCGGAGATGATATTGAGAGTGTAGTATCCAAGCTTCTGGCTGCTGCTGACAATGACGTGGAGCGGGCAGAGAGAGGAATTATCTTTATTGATGAGATTGATAAAATTGCCAAGAAAAAGAATACAAACAGCAGGGATGTAAGCGGTGAGTCTGTTCAGCAGGAACTTTTGAAACTGCTGGAGGGCAGCAACGTGGAGGTCCCTGTAGGATCGAACCAGAAGAATGCTTTGACCCCTATGACTACAGTGAGCACAGACAACATTCTTTTTATCTGCGGAGGGGCGTTTCCGGATCTGGAGGACATTATCAGGGAGAGGCTGACTCAGAAGTCTTCCATTGGATTTTCCGCCGAGCTTAAGGATAAATATGACAAAGAGGAGAATATCCTTTCCTGTGTGACCAACGAAGATTTAAGAACCTTTGGCATGATACCGGAGTTTTTGGGAAGACTTCCTGTTACAGTGACTCTCCAGACTCTTACAAAGGATCTGTTGGTGAGAATTTTAAAGGAACCGAAAAATGCTATTTTAAAGCAGTACAAGAAGCTGCTTGCATTAGATGAGGTTAATCTGGTATTTGAAGACGATGCTTTGGAATGGATAGCCCAGGAGGCTTTGAAGAAAAAAACAGGAGCCAGAGCTCTGCGGGCTATTATTGAAGATTTTATGCTGGATATTATGTATGAGATTCCAAAGGATCCGGAGATAGGCTCTGTAGTTATTACCAGAGCCTACCTGGAGAAAAACGGCGGACCTTTGATCCAGATGAGAGGGTAACTGTTATTCTCTCATTCGGAGAAATGTTTGATAAAGATTGAGGGTTCCATATCCCCATTCCGTATTGGGGTAAGTATAAGCGGGACTGCGGTCCGCCCCTCGAATCAGATAGGCACGTATGGTGGCATCACTGAGTGCTGGATTGTGGCCTTGAACAATTCCCCAAGTAAACAGACAGGCGACTGCCCCTGCTGTGTGGGCGGCAGCCACAGAGGAGCCGGTTTTCCTGGTCATAGGAGAGCCGGTTCCTTCTATGGAGGGACCGATGCCGGGACCGTAAACATTAACTCCAGGAGCCGCCAGATCAGGTTTTATCAGCCCGCTTGGAGTAAAACCGCGGCTGGAATGGATGTAGATGCTGTTGTTTTGGTGATTGTAAGTGCTGACGGTAATAGGATTAGGTGCATTTGCCGGCTCAGTGATGGTATTGTCAGGCTCTGACCTGAGAAAAAATGTGTCATCTTTAATGAATCCTCTTACTGGGAGCCACATATGAAAACGTCCGGTGATGTGAAGTGAGCTGTATACCCGTATATGCCAGATGCCTGCGGCCGGAGTTTGAAAGCGCATAAGGATAAACTGATTGCCTGATCCGATCTCAGAGATTCTGTAATTAAGAGTGATGACGGTAGCTTCCAGGGAAAATGGAATGGACACTTCTGTTCCAATGCCTATGGGAACCGGGGGAATGACCTGCCCTGTGGGAGAGATAAATCCTACCCGGTACAGATCAGGCCCCTGTGCCCACAGCTCTGTTACAAAACCTCTTTCTTCAGGGGCTACCCGGATTTCTACGTCCTCATACTCCTGATTTGGGGTCAGGGTTCCCAGAAAATGATGACGGAATCCGGCTTCATTGCCTCCGGCCAAAACAGCACACATGCCGACCAGCCGCCCCAGGCTGTTAAGCATTCGGCCTAAAGGGGAAGAACCCTCATGGTTTCCATAGTTGGTTCCCACTCCAATGTAGATGACCAGAGGGAGATCGTAGGAAGAAGCAAGGATCTGTAAATACTTGATTCCTGTCATAATATCATTTTCTTGATAGGCTGGGGCGGAGGGGTTGACGCTGTAGAAGTCCATCAGATATTTTTTTGCAGGCTTCAGTTTGACAACTCCCAAAAAGCAGTCAGGGGCAGCACCGGTAAAATCCTGCTCTTCCAGGACGCCTCCGGCCGCTATACCGGCCATAAAGGTTCCATGCCCTGAAGTGTCGGCAGTGGGAACTGACAGAAGGGGATTTTCTTCTCTTAGCGCCTGATCCAGCTGCTCTTTGGTAAATTCCCGTCCATAGGTAAAAGAAAGATAAGGACTATCGGAAGGTATGCCTTCCTCTCCATTTTCTCCTGTGAGAGTCTGGTCCCAAATGCCCAAAATTCTGGAACTTCCATCGGGATTGCGGAAGCAGGGATTTTGATAGTCAATTCCTGTATCAATAAATCCGATCATTGTTCCCTGACCGGTGAGACCGAGAGCTGGCTGACGGGCTACCTGGGTGAAGCCGGAAGCATCCATACTGGTTGTATCCAGCAAGGTGTAAAGCTTTGGAATGGCATTGTAAGTATATTTTTCAATGGTAATAGGCTGAACGCGTTCCAGGGGAATGTAAATCACAGAAAATTCTGAGTCGATATAATCCTGACACTCTACCTGATAGAGACTTAAGATTTCATCAGCGGAGAGAGAGTTGTGGCGGACAATAAAATCCGCATATTCCTGAGAGGCGGTGGAAAAGGGGCAAACAGGCATATAGCCTCCTGTGCTTTTTTATTTAATCTATGCCTTCTTTCAGGCTGTGATTACTGGACGGGGGATAAAAAACATAGTAAAATGGAGATACTACGGCAGAGAGGAGAGAAGGGCCATGGTATATGTTGCAGTGACCGCCCTGTTAGCGGCGTTGGATCTGGTGATCAAAAATGAGATTGAGGACCGGCCTGATGAGGATTTTCCAAGAGAGATTGAGCAGACAGGAGGCCGTATTATTTTAAGGAAAACCCACAACAGCGGATTTTCTTTCGGCCTGCTGAAAAAACATCCTCAGCTGGTGACCATGCTTCCCCTTGCCTGCGGATCATTTTTTGCGGGAATGTTTGCGGAGATTTTGTCCAAAAAGGGAAGAGTGCTGGAAAAGACCGCATTTTCTCTGGTACTGGCAGGAGCAGCCAGCAACCTGTTTGACCGTCTGGCAAGAGGCTATGTGGTTGATTATTTCAGCATCAAGGTTAAGAAGCTGGAAAAAGTGGTGTTCAATTTGGGAGATCTGTTTATCTTACTGGGAGCGGGTCTTTATATGACAGTAAAGCTTGTGGGAATGATAAAAGAAAAAAGGTAGAGAAGAAGGCGGCTTTTGAGAATTGGTTTTCATGAGCCGCCTTTTTGTGTTTCTTCAGCTTATCATTCCGCCTACGGTTCCGCTGGCCGTACATAAAATGGCAGTGGACAGAAGCTCCTGAAAGCTTCCTGTCAATCCTTTGTTTAATAGAAGGGATACTGCCAGAAGAACGGCAAAGTACAAAAATCCCACAATCATTCCCCACAGAAATTTCTGCTTTCGTATGCTTTTGCCTATGACCAGCCCTCCAAGAATACAGGAGAGAATGTAGATGACGTGGACTCCCGTCTGGATTTGTCCTTCCTGAAGATGAAAACGGTAAAGAAGCAGGGATAGGACAACCAGAAGAATACCTGTTATGACATAGGAGAAAAGCAGGGCTCTGATTGTAAGGTGCAGTTTTGACTTTTCCATGGACATCTCCTTTGATCTTGTCTTATGATCCAGTATATTCCGGCGGAAAGGGTGATATTCACAGTCATTGCCGTAAAATGCCACGTTAGTGTATAATTATCATTGGCAAAAATAGGAATGGTTTCTAAATAAAAAGGGAAGCAGAGAAAATCCCTACTTCCCAATCATACCGTTTTTCTTTATGATGTTAGTTGCGAAACAAAACGCATAAAGGA
>DXFU01000068.1 GCA_019114305.1 Candidatus Hungatella pullicola
AAGGGAATTCCAGATCCAGAATATCAAAAGAAGGAGAGAGCAAGGAAGCGATATAAAAAGCTCTTGGAGGAAAAGGAAGCAGAGTTATTGGAACTGACCTGCCAGGCGGAGGAGTACATAGAAAGTATACCAAAATCAGAAATGAGATCTATATTAAGATTTAGCATTATTGATGGGCTTAGCAATCAACAAGTGGCGAATTGCATGAATAGCATGTTTCCTGATAGAATAATAAAATATACAGATGAAAATATTAAAAAAAGAATTCAAAGATTTTTTCAAAATGTCCCCCAATGTCCCGTTTGACTATGCTAATATGTTATCATGCGGAAGCCAAAGGTAAAAAGAGCTGGAGGTTTCCTTTCTACCAATAGATTTTCCCGTTCGATGATCACCAGGAATTACAGCCTGGCGGCTGGATCGGGTTCGACGGCAGGCTTGGATTTACACAGCCGTTTCGCTCCGGGTACGGCAGGTCCTCCGGAGCGTTTATGCAAGGTAGAACAGACTGGCAAGCTCGCCGGGTTCATACCATGGAGATCGCAGATTTAAATTCTTCCCTTGTTATTTAACCAGATGTCATAAGATTTCCCTTTTGGGATTAGTCCTCACCTCAGGGTGAGGGCTTTTCTTTTACCCGAAAACAAACACGAATGAGAGGTGGTGGTGCGTGGCAAGACCAAGAGACTCGAACAGGGATAAAGCTTTTGAACTATATAGAGAACATGGTGGAAATATTGATTTGGTTGAGATTGCAAGTCAACTGAATCTGTCACCTGGAACTGTCCGGGGATGGAAGTCAAAAGACGATTGGGAGCGCCGTTTGAATGGAACGCTCCAAAAAAATACGGAACGTTCCAAACGTTCTAAGGGAGGTCAGCCTGGCAACCAGAACGCTGTGGGCAATGCTGGAGGCGCCGCACCTATCGGAAATAAAAATGCAGTTACTACGGGAGAGTTTGAGACTCTCCTTTTTGATTGCCTGGATCCGGAAGAACGCCATCTGGCAAATGCTGTACCAGTTGACAAAGAACAGCTCCTTCTCCAGGAGATCCGGCTGCTGACGGTCCGGGAGCATCGTATGCTGAAGAGAATTAACGCGCTTCGGAAGTCAGAAGAACAGTCGGAGGCAGTGGGAAAATATGAGATCGCTGTGCCACCCGGCATGACGGTAACAGGATATAAGGCTGGTATTGAAAAAGGCAAGGTCACGGACCTGGGAGAGTATAAAGGAATCCTGGGGCAGATCCAGAACATTGAAGATGCCCTGACTCGTGTTCAGGCGCGCAAGCAGGCAGCCATTGATTCCCTGCACCGTTATGGTGTGGATGATGCAAAGCTGGAAATCGAACTCATGAAGCTGGATCTGGCAGCCCTGAAGCTGGGCGGTCAGGAAACAGAGGTGGAAGACGATGGTTTCCTGGAAGCACTGAATGCTGAGGCAGGAGACCTGTGGGGTGATATGGATGACGGTTAAGGAACGGATCAGCCAGATGAAACAAAAGCTGGAAAAACTGAAAGGGCAGAGGAACATCCTGACGAAGGTTCAGATTTTCCGGTTTCAGCCGTTTTCGCATAAGCAGAAGCAGGTCCTTACCTGGTGGCTGCCGGACAGTCCGGTAAAGGATTATGACGGTATTATCGCGGATGGGGCAATCCGTTCCGGAAAGACCGTTTGTATGTCCCTATCCTTTGTTTTCTGGGCCATGAAGTCTTTCAATGGACAGAACTTTGCCATGTGTGGCAAGACCATCGGTTCCTTCCGAAGAAATGTGCTGTTCTGGCTGAAGCTGATGCTTCGGAGCCGGGGATACAGTGTAACAGACCATCGGGCAGATAACCTGGTGGAAATCAGCCGCGGGCAGGTCACCAACTACTTCTACATCTTCGGTGGCAAGGATGAGCGTAGCCAGGATCTGATCCAGGGCATTACCCTGGCGGGCCTGTTCTGCGATGAAGTGGCCCTTATGCCGGAAAGCTTTGTCAATCAGGCTACCGGTCGTTGTTCGGTAACAGGGTCTAAGTATTGGTTTAACTGCAATCCGGACGGCCCGTACCATTGGTTTAAGGTTAACTGGATTGATAAAGCCATCGGATATTTAGGCAAGGTAAAGGTAGCCAAAATCCGGGAGGAAGCAAAACAGGCGGGGCGAGATCCGGAACTGAAGAAGCTTTTGTACGTCCACTTTACCATGGATGATAACCTGAGTTTGTCTGAAGAGATCAAGGCCAGATATCGCAGCATGTACACCGGTGTTTTCTTCAAGCGGTATATCATGGGGCTCTGGGCGATGGCCGAGGGCATCATCTATGACATGTTCGACCCGGACAAGCACACCGTGGACACAGAGGCCCTGGCAGCTGCTTACAAGGCCAGAACCGGCTATCCTTTTTGGACTGGTGAGCGGTATGTCAGCTGTGACTACGGCACCCAGAACCCCACGGCCTTCCTGTTGTGGGAGAAGGGCGCAGACAAGAAATGGTACTGCCGACGGGAGTATTATTATTCCGGCCGGGAGAAAGGCCGCCAGAAGACAGATTCGGAATTCTCAAGTGATCTGAGAGCCTGGCTGGGCGGCTTGGAGGTCCGGGCGGTGATCCTGGATCCGGCGGCGGCTAGCTTCAAGGCTCAGCTGGAGAAGGATGGATTTAAAGTTAAAAAAGCAAAGAATGATGTACTGGATGGAATCCGGTTCGTGGCTACGCTGCTGAACCAGGGTTCCATTTTTATTGACAAATCCTGTGAAAATCTGATCAAGGAGTTTGCTTCCTACATCTGGGATGCGAAGGCCGCAGAGAAGGGAGAGGACAAACCGGTGAAGGATCATGATCACGCCTTGGATGCCACGCGGTATTTTTGCATGACGGTGATTCGCATGCGGCCAGGAATACGTATTTTGAAGTGAGGTGGAGGAGATGGATATTGTTTTTAATCCAAATATTAACCGTATGACAAACATGCAGCTGTGTCGGCTGTACATAGATGAATTCGTAAAATCAAAAGAGCGTAAGTGGATGCTGGATGGCGAAGCTTATTATGTTGTGGACAATCCTGGGATTATGAACCGGAAGATGATGCGCTATCAGGAGAATAAAGCGACAGGAAAGATTGAAGCTGTCCCCGATCCGGCTAAACCTAACAATAAACGAGCCCATGGATTCATGCATATCTTGGTGGAGGATAAAGTTAATTATTTGTTATCTAAGCCGTATACGCTGACCTGTGAGGACGCTAAGGAGTATCTGGAACAGGTAAAAGATGTATTGGGAAAGACATTCCAGGAGAAGCGCCTGATGCGCCTGGGAGTGGACGCGTCCAACGGCGGGATTGCCTGGCTGCACCCGTACATCGATGAGGAAGGCCAGTTTAAGACCATGATTATCAAGCCGGGGCAGGGCATTCCTCTTTGGCATGACAACGATCATGAGGAAAAAGATGCCTTTATCTGGTTTTATGATGTGGATGTGATCGAGGGGCAGGCCCAGAAGACCATTACCAAAGTGGAGTTTTGGCTGCCGGAGGGCGTAGCCTATTACGTGTCAGATTCTGAGGGGGAGGGATGGGACCTGCGCCTGGACTCTGAGCGGTATCTGAATGCGGTCAGCGGGGATGATGGGGAGATGATGGAGCATTTCCAGGTAGGCAATGCCCCGGGGACCTGGGGGAAGGTTCCTTTTATCGCTTTTAAGAACAATGACTATGAGCTGCCGGATCTGAAGTTTGTGAAGACCCTGATTGACGGGTACGACAAAGGCCGGTCCGACATGTCCAACTTTCTGGATGAAGTGCAGTCCATTGTATACGCCCTGAAGGGGTATGGCGGAGAGGATCTGGGGCAGTTTATGCGGGATCTGAATTATTTCCGGGCTATTTCCCTGGATGAAGACGGCTCTGCGGAGGCGATTAACACCAGTGTGGATGTCACTGCGGCAAAGGATGATCTCGACGCACTGAAAAAAGATATTTATGATTTCGGCCAGGGCGTGGATAAGAACAGCGACAAGCTGGGAAACAGCCCTTCCGGAATCGCTTTAAAGTTTATCTATTCCGGCTTAGATTTAAAGTGTAACCGGATGGAGAACGCCTTCAAGGACGGAATGGAGCAGCTTTTCTGGTTCGTCAATCGATATCTGGAACTTATCAAGGCAGGGAGCTTTTACGACCGGGAGATTGGCGTTACCTTTAACCGGGATATCGCCATCAATGAAAGCCAGGCCATCACAGACTGCCAGAACAGCAAGGACGTGATTTCTGATGAGACCATCATCAAGAACCACCCCTGGGTGGAAGACGCAGATGCGGAGCTGAAACTCCTGAAGAAGCAGGAGGAGGCAGAAAAGAAAGAGCTTTCCGACATGTTCCCGCGGCAGGGAGGGAATCCGGCAGGAGATAGCCAGGGTGGTGATGAGTGATGAGTTACTGGAAAAAACGGCAGGAAGCAATGTACAAGGCTGGGGAGATGCAGGTCAACCAGTATTTTACTCGCTTGGAAAAGGCCTTTAATCAAACAAAGCGAGAACTGCAGAAAACCATCGAGGCTTTTTATTTTCGTTATGCGGAGGAAAATGGGCTGTCTTATGCGGCAGCTCAGAAGCGATTGGATAAAGAGGAGCTGGGAGAACTGCAGGACTTTATTAACCTGGCGATGCAAAATATCGGTAAATATAACCAGACGGTGAATAACATGTCTCTGAAAGCCAGAATTACCCGGTATCAGGCACTGGGGGTGCAGGTAGATGCAATTCTTCGGCAGCTCTATGCACTGGATTATGAGGCGCAGGCGAAGGAGACAATGCAGGAGGTCTACGAGGAGTCATACTATCGCACTTGGTACAGCATAGACCAGTATCGGGGATTTCACTCTAATTTCGCTCAGGTAGATCCAGTAACAGTACAAACGTTACTGGAATACCCTTTCAATGGCGCGGCATTCTCTATTCGTTTGTGGAAACAGAAAGACCATCTGCAGACACAGCTGATGGAAGCAATGACAACGATCATGATCCAGGGAAAGCACCCGTCTACATTGACTGCGGAATTTGCAAAGAAAATGAACTCCAAAAAGTTTGACGCTTATCGGCTGCTTCACACGGAAAGTTCTTTCCTGATGAGTGAGGCGACCCATGCAGGATATAAAGAGGATGGTGTGGAGAAATATCAAATCCTGGCCATATTAGACAGTAAAACCTGTGGTATATGTGGAGATCTGGATGGGAATGTGTACGAGGTCGGGAAAGAAGTTGTTGGTGTGAATATGCCGCCTTTCCACCCTTTATGTCGGTGTACGGATACCCCCTATTATGACGATATGGACCTATCTGATATAACCAGAGTAGCAAGGGATCCTGAGACGGGGAAAAACTATGATGTGCCGGGAGATATGACCTATAAGGAATGGCATGCACAGTACATAGAACAGAATCCAGATAAGGTTCTGGCTGAAAAGAAGCTCAGAAACAAAAAGGCGGATAAAGCGCAGTTTAAGAGATACCAACAGATCTTAGGAAAAGATGCACCAAAGACACTGGATTCTTTCCAGAAATTGAAGTATACTGATGGTAGTGGCTGGAAGTCACTACAGCGAGATTACAGAGATGCGTCTTGCTATGAAAAAATTATTTCAGATGCGGGGAAATTGAATATTAAGGGCAAACCACTCAAGAAGATTAACCGTATCGATTTGACAGACTATACATTCATGGAAAGCCACATAAACAGAACACGTGAGCATGGAGTAACAAAAGATCAGGCACAGACATGGGTAAATGATTCGATAGCGGCCTATAGCCGATGGAACGGAGAAGTAACGGTTTATATATCGAGAAGCGGAGCTGTGGTTGTTAACCTTAAAGAAAAAACGATTAGTACCGCATACAGTGCGGAGGAATATGACGACAAGTTCACCCAGTTGTTGGAGGTGTTGAAAAATGATTAAATGTCCCATTATTGAGAGAGAGATTGACATTGGTGATTGCGTCGTGATCGTTGACGTATGCGATGGAGCCATAAAAGAACGGGTATTAGGAAGAGATATATTAGAGAAAAAAAACTGGAGAGAAATCTGCAGAGCCTGTGAATATCACGATAATTAATGCCTGCTTCTAGCGTATATATTAAAAGAGATGAAATGATGGAAATCAAAGAGTTTGATATTGTGCTTTTGAAAGATGGAATGATTGGAAGCGTGATGGAAGTTTTCCCTAATGATTCATTGACCATAGATGTGGGAAGTTCCCCGGAAGATTGGGAAACATTGTATGATAAAACGGTAGACGATGTAGAAAAAGTATTGCATACATCAAAAGAATAGTACCACCAGCCAGCAAATGGCCGGTGGTATTTTTTATATTTAATTTCAAGTTGTGATATCACAACAGGAAGGAGAAAGGGGGGTTATCCATCTAATTTCCCTTTTGGGCAACGGGGTGAAGTTACCTATGAAACGATACAATTAAGAGACACGCAGGTTATCCTGGGTGTTATTTTTCGCCTTTTTTGGTATCCCAGGCGGTAAAGAGGGAGACATCACCGGGCACGACCGGGAGAAAAAGTGAAGATGAAAGGAGTAATGAGAACATGAAGAAAGAAGATTTGACTGCAAAGGGTCTGACAGAAGATCAGGCGAAGGTGGTTATGGAGATTTACACCGAGGAAATGAGAGGTTACATCCCGAAGAGCCGCTTTGATGAGGTTAATACGGCAAAAGCCGATCTGGAAAAGCAGGTAGCTGATCGAGATAAGCAACTGAAAACCCTGAAAGATGAGGCTAAGGACAGCGAAGCCCTCCAGAATAAGATTACAGAACTGGAAGAGACCAATAAGCAGACAAAGAAGGACTATGAGGCGCGTATCCGCGACATGAAGCTGACCAGCGCTATCAAAGACCAGCTGACAGATTGTAAGTATCCAGACCTGGTAGCGGATAAGTTTGATCGGTCTAAGCTGATTCTGGCAGAGGATGGCAGTGTATCTGGTCTGGCGGAGCAGCTGAAGACGGTAAAGGAAACCTATAAGGAACTTTTTATTCCACCGGTATCAGGAAAATCCCCACATAACAATGGCAAGACTTCGCCTCAGGGAGGGACCGGCGGTGAACGTCGGGCAGAACTGGAAAAGTTGATCAATGATCCAAAGACTCGTCTGGTAGATCGTATTGCGGCCAAAAATGAATTATTTAGCCTGGATCAGGCAGAAAGTGAGGAGTAAGATTTTATGGCAAATCCTAGCGGAACAGGAACTATTTGGAATTTACCTAACTATGCAGGAGATCTGTTTACGGCAGACTCTACTAATGCACCGATTTTAAGCGCTATAGGAGGATTGACGGGAGGTGTTCAGACGGAGAACTTTGAGTTTCCAACAGATTCCCAGTACAGCCTTCCAGAGGCAACTCAGCCAGAAATTACAGAGATAGCATCTCTGACAGCTCCGGAAGCTGAAGAAATAGAGAGAGGTCAGAATACTAACGTAACTCAGATTTTTCATGAAAAAGTGTCAATTTCTTATGTCAAAGAGAGTAACCGTGGCAGAATGAGCGGACTCAACACTGCCGGCCAGCAGAATAATGTACAGTCTACGGAGAAAGATTGGCAGATTGCCAGAAAATTAGAAAAGATTTCCAGAGATATAGAGTATACCATTATTAACGGTAAGTATCAGAAATCTACTAGTCCATCTGTTGCAAACAAGACCAGGGGACTTCTGGCTCTATGTGCCGGGGAAGGAGGTACAACCATTGCGGCTGGCAGTAAGCAGCTTACAAAGTCTAATATGCAGGCACTGTTCAAAGCTATGTACGATGCAGGAGCATTGTTTTCAAATTTAATCATCTGGGTAAACAGTTTCCAGAAACAGATTATCACTGATATTTATGCCTATGCGCCTACTGATCGGAATGTGGCTGGGACTAATATCAAGCAGATTGAGACGGATTTTGGAAATGTCGGAATTTCTCTTAACCGTTTTATGCCGCAGGATACTGTTTTGGCGGCAGAAATGTCTGTCATGGCTCCAGTATTTCAGCCGGTCCCCCAAAAGGGAAATTTCTTCTATGAAGAGTTGGCAAAAGCCGGGGCATCTGAAGAGGGACAGATTTTTGGCCAGTTTGGTTTGGATCATGGCCCGGCTTTTATGCATGGATCTATTACAGGATTAACTACAAAATAGGAGGGGTGAAATGAAAAATAATTATGATTTATCCGGAATTTCTCCAAAACTAAGAGAGATTCTGAAAGACTTTGATGAGAGAATTGATCAAGCAGGAAGCGGATCTGGTCTGAGCTCTGCGGAGGCTGTTCCTGATGCCTCAGGTTCGGCTCCAACTGCCTCTGAATTTAATGCGTTGCTTCAGAGTTTAAGGAATGCCGGTCTATTGAAATTATCTTAAGAAAGGGGCATCTGATTATGACAAAAGAGAGAATGATTCTCTATGTAAAAGATAATCTAATGGCCATGGGAGTTACTGATCAGAATATGGAGCTATTTATTTCAGATGCCCTTACATCTGCTATTACCTATTGCAATCTGGGAAATGATATTCCAGAAGAAATGGAACCGTATTTGCGCAGAAAAGTAAAAAACATGATTAACTATCAGTCTACTGATCGCAAGGGTACTCCAAGTAATATTGCCAGCATAAAAGAAGGTGATGGAACGATTACTTTCTTTTATGACGCTTCCAATACAGAAGAAACTGTGTTTGGCCTGAGCGATAGCGATAAGAAACAGCTAAAGGCTTTCAGGAGGTTAAGAGGTTATGCTTAATCCATATAAATTAATGTATGATGCAGAAATGACGGTGAGACGCTGGAAGGAAGCGGAAAGGGATGGATATACTGGGAACAAATTGGAAGTTGTAGCAGAAAAAATCCCTTGCCGCTACAGTGTTTCTGGTCAAGTATCTATTGGCACCCCTAATCCATCTATCCAAAATAGCCATACGTTATTTTGTGGGTTAGACGAAGATATAAGAGAAGGAGACCAAATTGAAATTAGGCTGCGCACTGGAAAACTGGTTACGGCGACGTTGGGAGAATGTCATCCGTACACCTTCCAGTGGCAGTGCGAAGTAAAGAGAGATGATAATGCGTGAGCAATATTAACTATACTGCAAATAAGAAGGCTATTGACGAGTTTCGGAAAGAACTTATGTCTATGGTGGAAGATATCAGGGAGATTGATATTCGTGTTTTAAACCGGGCAGTTAATGCAGGCGTAAAATATGCTAAAGACAAATCGCCTGCTATTACTGGCTTTTTTCAAGAAAAATGGAAGTCTGCTCCAGCGGTTAAGGCTAAAGCTGGTGGAGTGACCAAGACGTTGGTTAACAGTGCGGACTATGCCGCCTATGTAAACTATGGTCACCGGACGGTTGATAAAGATGGAAACACCACAGGGTATATTAAAAGCCAGAAAGGCGACCATCTCTTGGAACGCACAGTTATTTACACCGGCAAACAGCTGGAGAAGGAATTTAAGGAAGAAATAGAGGCGGTACAAAAGCGACATGATAATTGAATTATATAAGAGTATTTCATCAGGGCTTAAAGCAGTAAAGAACTGTAAAATTTATCGGGAGGATGTACCCCAAAATTTTAAGATTCCCAGCTTTTTGGTAACTATTTATGAACAGAATCCAACCCGTGGAATTAATGGGAGACTGAAGAATGAAGTAAATATGGATATTCTGTATTTTCCAGAGAAAAAAGGAGAGGCAGAGCTACAGGAAGAATGCTGGAATGTAGGCCAGGCGCTGACAAGGGGATTTGTTGTGCCTGGCTTTAAAATTAAGAATCGGAACCTAAAAATAGAGGACAATATACTGCATTTTATGTTTGATGTGGACTATCGGGAATTCCTAGAGGATACCACGCCTACAATGCAGACTATGTTAGAGAATACGAGGATTAAGGAGGAATGATAAAATGTCGGGAATATGGACTGATCAGGATAAGAAGCTTCCGGGTGCTTATATTAATATTCGGACAAATGAACCCTTGTCTATTGCTCCCGGAGAGAGGGGAACTGTAGTGATTCTTCAGGAAATGACAAAAGGTACAGATAAAACTATTTACACAATTACTGCAGAAAACCAAGCCTGGCCTGAGGAGGCTACAGCAGAAGATAAGTTATTGGCCAAAGAAGCGTTAAAAAATGCTCAGACTGTGTTAGTGTATAAACTTCCTACTACCCATGATACAGATGACGTAAATGAAGCTTTGGCAGCGTTAAAAACGGTACATTTTAATACATTGTGCTACCCTTATGACGGCTCTACACCTGCAACAGCGGAGGCTAACAAAGCGGCCGTTGTAACATGGATTAAAGCTATGAGAGATGATGAAGGCGTAAAATGTCAGGCTGTATTAGCCAACCATGATGCGGATAGCGAGGCTATTATTAATGTAGTTCAGGGAATTGTACTGTCTGATGGTTTAACGCTTACGCCAGCTCAGGTGACTGCTTGGGCAGCAGGTATTACAGCTGGAGCCAGTATTACTACATCAAATACTGGTGCAAAGTACGTAGGAGCCATTGATGTTGCAGACAGAATGACAAAGTCTGAGATGGAAACGGCTGTAGATGATGGAAAATTCATCTTTAAGGTAGATAGTGCTCAGAATGTTACGGTAGTGTATGACATTAACTCGTTGACCGCTATTACGGAAGAAAAAGGGAAGATCTATAAGAAGAATCGAGTGATTCGAACAATTGACAATATCGCTAATGATATTTCCAATATCTTTGAAAGCAACTATGTCGGGAAAATTAATAATACTGAAGATGGAAGATCTTTGCTAAAGGGAGCGTTGGCAGATTATTTTGCTACTCTCCAAAGCATGAATGCCATTCAAAATTTTAATCCGGACGACATCACTATTTCTGCGGGTAATGATTCTGATGCGGTAGTGATTACTGTAGCGATTCAGATAGTAGACAGCGTGGAAAAGCTTTACATCACAGTTAATCTTTCATAAGGAGGTGATACGAAGTGGGAAACTATACAAAAATCAGTGATTTAGTGACAGGAAATGAAGGCTCTGCCTATATTACGGTAGATGGCCAGAACAGGTACTTTTTTGAAGTGTCTAAAATTGATGCAAATATCGAGTTTAAAGTGGCCACAAGACGATTGTTTGGGCGTCGCATGGTGCAACATAAAGTGGTTGGAGCAGAAGGAAAAGGCACCATTACCATGTACAATGTCAGCCCAGCAGCTCTTGCTATCTACAATCAGTACATCAAAAACGGAAAAGTTCCACAGATTAGTGTCCAGACTACCAACGAGGATACCGGCTCCACGATTGGCCGTCGGACGGTAGTCATGCGGGATGTGATCCTAGCGAAGGTGCCGGTGGCGTACCTGGATGATTCCAGTGAGGATTTGAATACGACAGACAGTGACTTTACTTTTGATGACCTGGATGACCTAGAGAGCTATAAGCTCCCGGAGAACATGAGATAGAGTTGTTAATTTCTTCTTCTTGGAGTATAATGTTTTTAATTTACAGGAGGAGAAAAAGGTATGGGATTGTTTTCAAAAAATGGGATTTGCAGTATTTGCGGGAGTAGTAATGGCGATAAGAAAATCGCAGATGGATTTGTATGTAAGAATTGTAGAGAAAAAAGCCGTTTGATTGTCTTAAACTGGAAAGAAATTACATCAGACAGAATTAGAAAGTGCATAAAGGCTACAGAAGAATCAGAAGATCGCACCAAAATATTTTTGCCAGATCGAAAAGTAGAAAAATATTTATACATTGATTATCCACATCGTTTATGGCAGATTCCAGCATATAGAACAGTCTTCTCATTTGATGATTTAGTATCATATGAGATTATTGAAAACGGCGATACAGTCAGCAAAGGGGGACTTGGAAGCGCTATTGTAGGAGGTGCCCTGTTTGGCGGAGTAGGAGCTGTTGTTGGTGGGATTACAGGGGGAAAGAAAAGCAAAAGCATTATAAAGGATTTGAGGATAAAATTTATTACTCAGAATCCTATTTATCCTGAAATATATATTAACATAATAATCAATGGAAATGTAAAGTCCGGAAGCATGATGTATTCTGTTTATTATGGATCCCTGCAGAAAATACTAACAGAATTGACTTTAATTCAAAAGGAGCAAAAGCAAGAATGCAGATCAGAGAAAACGTCAGAGGCTGATGAAATCTTAAAGTTTAAAAAGCTATTAGATGATGGAATCATTACACAGGAAGAATTTGAAGCAAAAAAGAAACAAATATTAGGTTTGTAAAAAAGGTTTAATAAGGTTTTGTAACATGAGAGGTTCAGCAAAATGCTGGACCTTTTTGATACAAATTTTTAAAGAAAGTGAGGATTTTAATTATGGCATCATTAAGCGCATTTTTACATCCAGAACAGACCGGGAACAAAGAGGTAATAGTTTCGGAACGTTTTAAGGAGAACGGGAAGCCGGTTCCTTTTGTGATTCGGCCGATTACTCAGAAGGAAAATGAGGAGCTGCTGAAGAAACACCGGAAGGTGGATAAGCAGGGAGTGGAAACATTTAACCGTATTAATTACAATCGGGAACTGACTGCCCTTGCAGTAGTGGAACCGGATTTGAACAGTGCTGAGTTGCAGAATGGCTTCGGTGTGCTGGGGGCTGCAGGAGTGCTTTCTGCTATGTTGTATGTAGGAGAATATTCCGCTCTTATGGAAGCAGTGCAGGAACTTTCAGGTCTTGATAGTGACATCAATAAGGACATTGACGAGGCAAAAAACTGATCAGGCAGGGCGATCCGGAGCTGAATTATGCTCATTTCGCTCTGCAGCGTTTACACATACGCCCGTCCCAGCTGGAGGACATGCCCCAGCGGGAGAGGGCGTTTATTTATGCTAGTATTGATCTCCGTGTAGCAGAGGAGAAGAAACTGGCAAATCAGATAAAGTAAGGAGGTGATACTTTGCCGACATTAAGCGCGATGTTTAGGCTGATGGATGGGTATAGCACGCAGCTTAACAAGTTCATAACCAAAACAGACATAGCAGCTACGAAAGTTCTTGGAGCCAGTAAAAATACAGATAGATATAACGAGTCTCTGAAAAAAACCGAATTGGCGGCATCTGGTGCAAGTACCGGACTGACAAGGTTGCTTGGAATGGTAGCTAGTGTTGCCACTGTTGTAAAAACAATGGATATGGCAGATACCTACACAAATACAAAAGCACGATTGGATATGATTACATCTAGCCTGGAAGAACAGAGAGATTTACAGCAGGATATTTTTGCAGCGGCAAACCGGTCGAGAGGAAGTTATACAGAGATGGCCAATGCTACAGCTAAGATGAGAATGCTGGCAGGAGATGCATTTGGAAGCAATCAAGAAGCCCTTGGGTTTACAGAACTCCTTCAAAAATCGCTGAAAGTATCAGGGGCGAGTCAAGGGGAACAGGATTCTGCTTTTCTTCAATTGATTCAAGCAATGGCAGCAGGGAAATTACAGGGAGATGAGTTCCGTTCCGTTATGGAAAATGCTCCGATGGTGGCCAATGCTATTGCGGATTATATGGGCAAATCAAAGGGAGAATTAAAGGAACTATCTTCAGAGGGTGCAATTACAGCAGATATTATTAAAAATGCAATGTTTTCTGCTGCAGATGATATTAATGAGAAATTTGATAGTATGCCTATGACATTTGCAGATACATGGTCCAAAATTAAAAATGCCAGTACGCAGGCATTTGGCGGGGTGTTTGAAAAACTGAATAGTCTATTGAATTCAGAAGGTGCGCAGACAGCGCTAAATAATATCATTGGACTTATTTACTTGGCCGGAGATGCAACGGAAGGATTTATAGATTTTTGTACAGCGGCTTGGCCAATGGTATCACCGTTTATCTGGGCGGCAGTAGCGGCTTTGGGGGCTTATGTATTAGCTCAGGGAGTATCTAACGGTTTGTCTCTTATTTCAGGAGCAAGGTTTGTAGCCCAAGCTGTGGGAGTAGGATTATACGCATTGGCTTTATGGGCGACAACGGGAGCAACTTGGGCTGAGACAACTGCAATGCTGGGTCTCAATTCGGCACTATATGCTTGCCCTATTGTTTGGATTATCGGCCTGATTTTAGTGTTGATTGCAGCTTTCTATGCTGGAGTTGCTGCCGTGAATCATTTTGCGGGTACATCCATAAGTGCGACAGGTCTGATTGGGGCAGCATTCTTTTTGTTGGGGGCGCATCTGTATAATACGTTTATTTATCCTGTGTGGAATATGCTGGCCATGCTGGCGAATTTTATTGGCAACATATGCTTTAATGACCCTGTGGCAGCGGTGAAGATACTGTTTTTAGATATGGCAAAATTCTGTGTGGATCAGGTATTAAATATGGCAAAAGCCATTGAAGCCATTATCAACAGAATACCTGGGGTACAAAGGGATATTACTTCTGGTCTGGAAGGGTTTGCATCTTCTATTGAAGCAAAGATAAGCACGATCAAAGACGAGAGTGGTTGGAAGGAGTATGTGAAACAACCAGAATTAATAGACTATACAGAAGCGGCTTCAAAGGGATATGCTGCTGGAAAAGGTCTTGCAGACAAGGCTTCTAACCTGTTATCTGGTTTTACCCCCAATTTGGGTGATCTGGGGAGTGGTCCTGATATGTCCCAATTTGCTACCGGCGGAAACCCGGCTACAGTAAAGGGTACCGGAAAGGGTGGTGCAGTCAAGGTGGAAAATGAGGAGGATATTGAGTGGATGCGTAAGCTGGCAGAAAGGGATTATGTGGCCCGTATCTCCCAGAACATGCTGGTACCTAATATCCGGGTGGAATTCTCCGGTCCCATCACTAAAGAAGCGGATACAGACAGCGTAATGTCTCATGTGGTAGAAGAATTGAAGGATATTATTGCTACTGCTCCAGAGGGGGTGCCAGGGTAATGGCGTATTCAATTTATTTTAGATACAACGAAAAAAAATATAAGTTGCCAGTCAATCCGGAAGAGATCAAGCGTAGTCGTGTACTAAACGTGGAGACTTACCAGGTGCTTAAGACCGGGCAGGTCTCCATTCCTTCTTACTGTGCCTTGGAAGAGTTTAGCTTTGAAGCAGAGTTTCCCAGTCAGGACTACCATTATGTAAATTCTGGAGCCAAAGCGGACGCGGATTATTACGAAAAGATGTTTAAGAAGGCTCAGAAGAACATGACCCCGGTCCAGTTCATTGCTTCCAACGATATCAACGATGATATCAGTGTAAGGGTTCTGGTAAAAAGTGTGGAGGCTGTGGAAAAAGCCGGAGAGGAAGGGGATAAATATCTGTCCCTGACTTTGATGGAGTATAAAGCACCCAGTAGGAGATATGTGGCTGTTCAGACACTGGAAGGAACGGTGAAGCAGGAGGATACCGCTGCAGCTCCTGAAACCAACCCGGCAGTGACGGAGAATAAGACTCACACCGTACAGTCAGGGGATACACTCTGGGGAATTGCAAAGACATATTACGGGAATGGGGCGCAGTACACGAAGATTGTGTCTGCAAATCCAGGGATTAAGAATCCCAACCTGATCTACCCGGGACAGGTATTTACAATTCCGGCGTAAGGAGGTGATGGCGGATGGAATTGTTGGTGGAGAGCCAGGGATATATTTATGATATTTCGGAGATGTGTACGGATATCTCCTGGACTGATATATTGAACGAAGGGGCCAGCGTTTTGGAGATATCTTATATCAAAAATGGTCTTACACTCCAAAATGGAGATGTCGTCCGCCTGACTGATAATAACCAGGCAGACGGCATCTTTTTTGGTCAAGGGTTTAAAGTATCTGGAGATGAAAGCGACATTATAAAAATCAAGGTTTACGACCAGCTGCGCCGTGCTAAGCACAGGGACATAGTGGTGCTGGAAAATGGGACGCTTAAAACTCTGGTACAAAATATGTGCGCCTATCTGTCTCTGACACCCGGGACTTTAGAGGAGTCAGGGTTCATTATCCCTACCATCGCTGACTATGAAAAAACTTGGCTGGATCATATAACCCAGGCTATTTCTGATACGTTAATCGGTACCCAGGAGATGTACTGCGTACGAGATGAATATGGGGCGGTGTGTCTTTGGAATATGCGCAATCTGCAGACTCCTCTGGTGCTCGGAGATGACAGCTTATGCACAGGATACAGATGGGAGAAATCTATTGATGAAGATTTTTATAACCGGGTCAAGGTGGTCTGGAAAAACGAAAACAGTGGGCGGATAGAGGTAGCAGTTGCCACGGACCAGGCGGGAATCAACAGGTATGGTCTGTTGCAGTATCTGGAATCGTCCCAGTCGGGAGTGGATAACGCAGCCAAGGCGCAGGAGAGGGCTAATAACCTTTTAAAACTTTACAACCATGAAAAGGAGACCCTGAAACTGGAATGTATCGGAGACCTTCGGGTCAGGGCCGGGAATAGTATATATGGCAGCATTGCCGATATAGCATTGGACCGGCGGTTGATTGTAAAGAAGGTCACCCATTCCTTCCTTCCTGTGCACACAATGTCGGTGGAGGTGATGACTGGTGAGTGACAAGGGCAGTACCCAGGAATTTTTTAATCAGATAAAGACGATTGTGGAGAATTACATGCGAAGCCGAAAACCGGCGGCCATATTTCTGGGTACCTATACAGGAAATGCCGTTATGATCGAAACTCTACCAATTCCTATGAGCATGATCAGCGGCAACATGAAAAGCCGGTTGGTTGCCGGGGATAAGGTGCGTCTTTTGCGGAATGACCGGGGAGGAGAATATTATATCCTGGAAATTGTGGGTAAACCAGATCAGACGACAGGAGGGTGAAAATGGCGGAGCTTACGACCAGCCTGTTCCTTCAGGAGCGGGCTTTTGAGAACAGAACGTATAAACTGTCAGAAGAGAAGATAGAAGGTTTTGTGGATGAACTGGAGGCTTTGAAGCAGAGTATTTATAAGGTGTTGGCTACAGAACGATATGAATATCCGATTTACAGTTTCAGCTATGGGATTGCCTGGAAAGAGCTGATTGGCGAGGAACGCCCTTTTGTCAGGGCAGAGATGAAACGGATGATTGAGGAGGCTCTGCTGCGGGATAATCGGATCCTGGAAGTAGATGGTTTTCGATTTGAATTTTCAGGGGATCGCTGTTTTTGCTCTTTTGATGTTTTGAGTGTTTACGGAGAAGTGACAATAGAAACGGAGGCGATTGTGTGAGCGCAACATACGAAGAGCTACTCCAGAAAATGCTTGATAAGGTTCCAAATGATGTGGACAAACGGGAAGGAAGTATTATTTATGATGCCCTGGCTCCTTGTGCGTACTTTCTGGCGCAACAAAACTTTCAGCTGGATAATTTTATAGATTTGGTATTTCCGGATACGGCAGTAGGCGAATATCTTGACAGGGCGGTATCTGCCTATGGTCTTGAACGAAAAAATGCTACTGCAGCGATTAGAAAAATGAGAACTACTGCGCCTGTTGATTTAGGAACTAGGTGGGGAATTAATGAGCTGGTTTATAAAGTGATGGATATGCTGGAGCCAAATGTCTATGAAGTAATCTGTGAAACGGTGGGAGATATAGGAAACCAGTATAGTGGGGATATGCAGCCGATTTCTGGTGGAACCAGTGGAATCATAGCTACTTTGACGGATATTGTGACAGCTGGTACAGATATAGAAAGTGATGAAGCTTTGCGGACACGTTTTTTTGTAAAAGTACGGATGCCGGCCACATCTGGAAACGCCTATCATTATCAACAGTGGGCCCTGGAGGTTCCAGGAACAGGGGCTGCTAAGGTATTTCCCCTTGCTGATGGTCCAGGGACTGTTACTATTTTGGTTGTTGACAGCAATATGGATCCTTCGCCATCTCTTCCCGCAAGAGTGGCTAATTATATTGAGACCGTTCGTCCGATTGGAGCTACTATAACGGTAAAGGCTCCAGAATCCCTTCCTATTAACGTAAGTGCAAATGTCTTACTGGATGGTAGTAGAGATATTTCAGAAATTAAAGAGGATTTTGAGACGGCACTGAGGAAGTTTTTGAAAGAAACAATTTTTACTACATATAGGGTCAGTTATGCAAAAGCGAGTAGCTTACTTTTGGATATTACTGGAGTAGAGGACTTTGACGATTTTTTACTTAATTCCGGAACCGGTAATGTATCAGTAGGAGAAAAACAGATACCAGTAATGGGAAGCGTGGAGCTTAGGGAGGTGGAATCGCTTGCGACTAATTGAGTTATTACCAGATTATTATGAGCATAATGCCACAATGAAAATCTTACAGGAAATTTTATCAGACGCAACAGATTTGCTGGATCAAAAAATGGATAACACGATCCTGGAATGTTTTGTATCAACTTCTGATCAGCTACTTTCCCGGTATGATGTAATTTTTGGAGTGAAGACAAATGTATCTCTTAGCAGTCAGGCTAGAAGAGAACGTATTATGGCAAAAATATCTGGGGTTGGCACTACAACAAAAGAGATGATTGTTGATGTAGCCAGTCGATATTCTAATGGTGAAGTTGAGGTAATAGAAGACAATTCCCAGTACTGTTTCAAAGTAAAGTTCGTAGGAACCCTTGGAATACCCTCGGATTTAGAAGGGTTAAAGGCAACGATTGAAGAAATAAAACCGGCCCATTTGGCCGTGGATTATGAGTATACCTATAATACATGGAGAGATATCAGCCATCTGACATGGAATCAAGCACAAAAATATACATGGAGCGGAATAAGGACGGTGAATTTAGATGGATAACACGCAAAACTTAAGCTTAAAGAAACCTTCTGGCAACGACTACGTTAATATTCAAGATATAAATGATAATATGGATATTATTGATAAAGCGGTGGGCAAAAATACAAAAAGCATTGAAGACATTGCAGATGTACAGATTCCCGAATTAAAAAAATCTGTGAGTGATGGAAAAGAATTGATCGCCGCAGCCATCACTCAAAAGGAAGTACCTACGGCGGCGACAGACAGCTTTGCCAAGATGGCAGAAAACATTATACAAATCAGTACCGGCAAAGGAGATGCTCAGCCAGAAGATGTATTGAGCGGAAAGACGTTTACGAATGACACTGGTTTTCAAGTTGGAACCATGAAAGACTGCGGTCCAAACCAGATGGGGGTTGATTTTGGAGAAGGAGGCACTGGTGAAAATGAATTTTATACCATCAACCAGCTTCCGGAAGGTTACTACCACGCAACAACTAATCCGGAATGGCAGCCAGAAGCTAGGATCAAAAAAACTATTGTAAGACAGAAATTAGGCGTGGCCGCTAATAAAATTATCAAAGGTCAAACCATCGCCGGAATTGCTGGAACCGTTGAAGTTCATTCTGTAGTGTCTTTTAGCATTGCCTCCGTATCTGGTGTAAACATGACGCTGAGATGGCAGAACCCAGCCAAAGGCCCATACGGAGGCGTAATTATAAGATATAAAACCGGTGGATATCCCACCAGTATTACAGACGGAACCCCAATCTATAAAGGTACTGGAACCAACAAAGAATTGAATGGTATTTCTACTTGTACTGTCAAAATGGGTTCCAGTAATACTCGTTATTATTTCCGAATTTGGATGTACTGCGAAACCAGTCTTGGTACTTGGTATTCTGATTATAAAGAAGCTAATGGTTGGACTGATAACGTTAAAGGAACGCAAATCTTCACTAGCAGCGGAACATTTACAGTTCCTGATGGAGTTAGATCGGTTCAAGTGTTCATGGTTGGAGGCGGTGGTGCTGGTGGTGCAGATCAAAGCAGTAATAGCGGCGGTGGTGGAGGTGGCTATACCAAAACACTAACAGCAACCGTATATCCTGGGCAGAAAGTTGTAATAAAAGTTGGCGCAGGTGGTGTGACTGGTGATGGCGGAGCTTCTTCATGGGGCGATACAACTGTTAATGGAGGACAAGCCGGTTGGGCTAATCATGGTGGAAACGGTGGTTCTGGTGGTGGGGCTAGTGGCAATGATGACATTCCACCAGATAATGTTGGCGCAGATGGTGGAGAAGACGGTTCCGATGGACATAACACAAGTTATACTGCCGGAACGCCTGGAACAGGACAGCGTACGACTACAAGACGATTTGGAGAATCGGCTAATGTTTTATACGCAGGTGGCGGCGGTGGAGCTACACGTTCCAGAAGAACAGCGCAACCGGGAGGAGCCGGAGGAGCTGGGGGCGGTGGTTACGGAGATGGCGCAACGAATACGCCAGGTAAAGGCGGTACAGCTAATACCGGCGGCGGTGGAGGCGGCCGAAATTATTCTGGAGAAGGAAATGATCCATACACAAAATATCCTGGTGGTTCAGGATTGGTATATGTCAGATGGGGCTATTAAAAGAAAGGAAAAGTTATGTATTATCAAAGAATTTTCGCTGAGATAGATGAAGAGGGAATTGTCCGAAACAGAATTGTTTGCAATGACTATAGCGTTGCAAATGACATTGTAAGAGCAACTTATGGAGAAAAAGCTATCGCTGTAGAATGCAATCGGTTCGCTGTAGAAGATGGAGATTTATACATTGATGGAAGGTTTTACAAAAGCGATGGAGAGACATTGGTTGACTATCTTCCGGATGTGGAAGAGCTTGTTGATACGTTAACAAGAGAAAATAAAACTCTTATGAGAGCTGCTGCTTTTATGGCACCTTCCTTTACTGACTCACAGGCCTTAATGGTTAAGAGCTTATATCCTAAGTGGGAAACATTTATTAATAAATCTTTGTATCGGGGCGATAGAGTAGTTTACAACAATCATCTTTACAGAGTCCGTCAGGACATTTCTGTGGTTTTGGAGAATCAGCCGCCATCGGTTCATACAGCGGCGCTCTATGAAGAGATTGTGGAGAATCATGCAGGTACTCTGGAGGATCCGATTCCGTACAACAACAATATGGAATTAGTCGAGGATAAGTATTATACGCAGGACGGAATATTATACCTTTGTATTAATGGTAGTGGTCAGGCAGTTTACAATCCTTTATCTGAATTAGTAGGTATTTATGTGGAGGTGGTGTGACATGGTTACGGCCTATTTTAGTGACCGATCTCAGATCGCTGCTGTAAGCGGTTTGTGGCAGTGGGATTACGGTCAGAAGCTGAGAATAGAAGGCCTTGACCTTCCCGTGGCCGTTGAGATCCATTTTTCGCTCCAGGAGACTGGCGGAATGGCAACAACCAGAATAGGAACTACCTCAGATGGGATTACCAGTGTAACCATACCAGACTTTATGCTGGAAAATGACGGGATCACAAGAAATTATGAAATTTATGCATTTATCTATGTGACTGAACCCAATACGGGTGAGACAGTGAAGAAGATTGCCATGTATGTCAATACCCGCCCCAAACCGGAAGCCTTTGAAACTCCAGAGGATCAGGAACTCTTTAAAGAGGCGATTGCCGCGGTCAACGCCGCCGCCGATCGGGCTAATGAAGCTCAAAGACAGGCAGAGGGTTGGGCTCATGGCAGGAAGGATCTGCCGGAGCGGGAAGAAGATAATGCTAAATACTATGCTGGGCGGGCGGCAGATATTGCGGCGGAGATTCCCGGAGCGGTTGAGGCAGGGAAAAAGGAGATTGATCAATATGTGGACGGGAAAGAGGCTGAACTGAAAGGCGACACAGGAGACGTCTATTTTGCTGCCTTTAAGGTAGTAAATGGCCGTCTGATGATGTACTCTGATCCGGAGATTGACAAGGTAAGATTTGTCCGCATCGGAAGCCGGTTGTTTTATCGTCTGGCATTTTAACAGGAGGTGAAAAGTTTGAGCAACACAACAAACGAATATACCCAGACCGATTTGGGTAATGTGTCCCCAAATCCCAAGGGAGATTATAGTGATGCAGTATCTTATGAGTATTTGGATCTGGTGCATTTGGATGGCGGATCCTATTTGTGTACTGCAGAGCTTGGAACCACAATTATAGGGGTGGCGCCGACGCCTGGGAAGACTACAAAGGAGTGGCAGTGTGTAGCCATTCCCGGTGATATTACCCCAGATTACATACGGCTGCATGATGAGGTTATGAAAGCCGCAGAGCAGGTAGGCAAAGACGCTTCCAATGTGGCTCAGGATAAGCGGGACGTGACTGATATGGTTAAATCAGCCGCCGTGCTGCTTACTCAGACTCAGGAAGCAGCAAAGGAAGCAGATCAGAGCAAAGCTCAGGCAGCAGGATATGCAAACAGTGCCAAATCATCTGCCCAGACGGCAGCCGCCGCGGAAGAGAGCGTAACCAAGCAGGTAACGGGGTTTGATACATATGTGTTGGCTGCAAAAGAAGCGATAGGTCAGGCCAGACAGGACGCTGTGGGAGTGGTATCAAGTCAGGGAGATACTTCTGTTAAGGAGGTACAGGCAGCGCAGAGTAAGGCTCAGGAGGCAATAGAGCAGGATAAGACGGCAGCTCTTCAGGACATTGAGAGCACAAAGGCAGCAGTTGTGGGAGCAGTAGAGGGCGCAGGTACAGAAGCCACTCAGGAGATTGCACAGGAAAAGAAAGAAGCCTTAGAGGCTGTAACAACTGCCCAGGCGAGCGCGGTAAAAGCGGTTACAGATGTCCAGAGTACGGCTGTGGGAGCAGTACAGACAGCCCAGACAACGGCGACTAAAGCGGTACAGGATGCGCAGACGGAAGCTACAGATGCAGTAGAAAAGGCGAAGCAGGAAGCTCTGGAAGCCATTGGAAGCAATGAGACTGTGATGCAGGTGGAAAGGAACACCGAGGACATTGCTGATATACAGGGTGAGCTGACAGCACTGGGGCCAGCCATAATCCTTTCCGCTTCAGGCCCAGACATAACCGTCACAGACTCAGCCAAGCGTCCCTTTGTGCAGGATAAGATTTTCGGCGAGACAGTGCAAAGGACTACTACTGGGGCGCAATTAATTCCATTGCTACCGGAGAACTTAGTTGCTTCTGATGGATTAACAGGAGTCATTAATTCAGATGGAACACTTACTGTTACTGGTACTCCTGTTCAACAATACTCAGCTGTTTTTAGGAAGGAAATATCTTTAACCCCAGGTAATTACTATATTTCAGGGGGAGAGACTGCTCCGGGAAAAGTAAGAGCACAGATAGTTATTACCAGATCAGATGATTCTATTAAAGGTGTAAATAATAGTAGTTTTGAAGCTAAGGCTGATGATAAAAAATATGTTATAACGATACAAACTAACGATTTAAACATACAAGCAGTCAACCAAACATTATCTCCAATGTTAAACAAAGGGTCTTCTCCCCTTCCTTGGGAACCATACACTGGTGGGATCGCCTCTCCCAGCATGGATTACCCGCAGGAATTGGATACTGTTGGAGCAGAGAAAGATCAGATTGTGCAGGAGGTTACTGGGAGGAATTTATTTGATGTAAGCACATCTTTAAAAGGATTTATTAGTTTGGAAAATGGATTGTTAGTCTCAAATAGCGAAGTATCACGGTCCAGTGATTTTATTCCTGTAATTGCCAATTATAATTATACGTTGTCTTATAAATTTACTGGAGAAGTTTCTGTTAGAGCAATTGCTTTTTATAATGCTTCCAGAACTTTTATATCGTCAACTACCTATCTAGGTAATGGTAATATAAATAAACAATTTATTGTTCCTCAAAATGTTGCATATGTTCGTTTTACTTATATTGTAGGAGCTGAAGAAATTGTGTTAAATGAAGGTTCCACTGCTCTTCCCTGGGAACCCTACCAGTCCCCACAGCAGCTTATTATTCCGGTAGACGGCGGCCTGCCAGGTATCCCGGTAAAAACTGGAGGTAACTATACAGACAAGGACGGTCAGCAATGGATTGCCAACTATGTTGATCTGGAGCGTGGAAAACTGATTAAGCTGGTGGATAAAGAAGTGATTTCCGGCACTCCGAATTTTACGGAATCTTCAGATACTCCAGGAAGGTTTATATACAACGCCCTTCAGACAGCTAGGTATAAAACTGGTGTTGCTGACTGTTTAAGTAATTTTGCACATTGGATACATTATGGAATTCCTACAAATAATAAATGGGTTTTTGCCGTATCAGGTAATGCATTATACGTATCACCACCAAAAGATTCTGGCATAACAGCCGAAAACCTAAATACTATGTTTGCGGAAATGATAGCCGCCAGCGACACTCCGCCAGTCATTATTGGACAGCTTAAAACTCCCGAAGAAATAGACCTGGACCCAGAAATCATAACCGCCTATAAAGCCCTCCATAGCAACTATCCCAGCACGGTTGTAAGCAACCAGGACGGGGCATGGCAGGAGATTGAATATGCGGCAGATACAGGTCACTATATTGATCAGAATTTTGTCCCTAAAGAAAGTTACACTCAGTTAGAAAAAAGAGTAACAGCTTTGGAACAGGCAACTGTAAACACATTACCAGCATAAGGAGGAATTTATGTACGATATTTTCAAAAGCGTAATTGAAAGCGGCCGCTATGAGCTTAATGATATGCTCACAAAGATTGATACTATTTGGGTGCAGGGAGATATCAGTGAGGAGGAAAAGACAGAACTGGTTGCATTAGCCCAGGAGAAAGCAAATCCGGAAAACTCATATGCACCGCTGCAGAAGCAAGTTAACGAATTGTATGAGATGTATGAGACTCTTGAGAAAAGAGTAGCGGCTTTGGAAGGGGGAGAACCGGAGGAACCCGAAGAGTATCCGGAATGGTATAAGTGGGACGGTTTAGGAAACTGCCCCTGGCAGACTGGCAGCAAATGTACACACAATGAAAAGAAGTGGGTATCAAAGGTAGATAATAATATCTGGGAACCGGGAGCCGAGGGAGTCCATGAGACCATCTGGGAAGAAGTAGTGGAGGAGCAGACAGATGGAGCTGATTGAGTACATAAGGGAACATTGGACAGCGTGGCTGTTCAGCGGGGGATACGCGGTGATGATTTACTTGTATCGGAGTATGACAAAGCACCGCAGGAGAGAACAGGAGGAAAATAAGGCCTTGCGGGAAGGGGTGCAGGCTTTGTTAAGACAGGAAATCATAGACTTTTGTCTGCGTTATGAAGAGAAAGGCTCCGCACCTGTATGGGCCAAGCAGGCGGAGGAAAAAGCGTACAAAGCTTACGAAGCACTGGGTGGCAATGATGTGGCTCACGCCATGCACGAACGGTTTATGCTGTTGCCGCCATTAGAAAAAAAGGAAACGGAATAAGGAGGAAAGTTAAAAAATGAATGGAAATACAATGTTAGAGTGCGTATCTTATCTGTTAATTGCCATTGGAGTGATGGCGTTTTTGGTATCTACAATTACTCAGGTGATAAAATCTTGGCCAGGATTGTCCAAGCTGCCTACTTCAGCAGTAGTCATTGTATTATCTCTGGTGTTATGTCCTACCGCCTTTGTAGCAGTGATGGACTGGCTGAAGCTGCCAATTACCTGGTATATGATCTTTGCCTGTATTCTTGTTGCGTTTGCGGTAGCTTTGATAGCAATGGACGGCTGGGAGAGACTGAGGGAGATCTGGAACAGAACTGGATATAAGAATAAAAAGTTGTGATATCACAACCGGATGAAAAATAAGATTTAGAGGTATACCGGAAATACAAAGCTGTATATGCTATAATGCCGGCAGGCAAAAGAGATATCATCACTTTGAAAAAAGTACCATATAATAATTTAAAGTTTGGGACGTCCTTCACTGAGGGACGTCCTTTTTATAAGGAGGAAAAACCATGAATATAGAAAAACAATACCTTACAATCAGCAATTATAACCGTCCAGGCACCCGCAGGGACCGAACCGCAGCAGTGGCCTGCCATTATATAGGCAATCCAGGGACCAGCGCCCAGGCAAACCGGAATTA
>DXFU01000069.1 GCA_019114305.1 Candidatus Hungatella pullicola
CATAATGGTCTGCAAAGATTCTTTGTAAGATGTTCATAAGACTATTATGCAAGAAAAAGTAACAAAAGAAAACCCCTTATCCCCTCATGATTGAGGGGCAGGGGAGTTGAATAGGCGAAGCCTATTTTTTATTTTCTTGGGCAAAATTATATGGTTATCAGCTCATAGTCAGCCCTTCCCAAACCGATTTTAACCCCATGCTCGATGGAGGATTTCCAGTTGGTATCCGGATGGGTGTCTGTGAAATGATCGTGATGGCTGCTGCCGTGTTTTTCAAGAAGGCTTCCCGCCATAACCGGCTGCCGGTTAACCGCATCTACACAAGCCATATCCAGGGCCACCGGATCAAATGAAGCAAACATGCCTACGTTGGGAATGATGGGAATATCGTTTTCTGCATGGCAGTCGCAGTTGGGGGAAACATCTGTTACAAGGCTGATATGAAAGCTGGGCCTGTCCTTAACCACTGCGTAAGTGTATTCTGCAATTTTATAATTAAGGATGTCGTTGGATTCATCGTAGGGAGGCTCCACCGCGTCTACGGGGCAGACGCCGATACACCGTCCGCAGCCTACACATCGGTTATGATCGATAACTGCTTTTTTGTCCGGGAATGAAATGGCGTCGTGGGCGCAGGTTTTGGCACAGGTTTTACAGCCGATACAGGTTTTGGCAGTTACATTGGGTTTCCCGGCGCTGTGCATGTCCATCTTTCCTGCTCTGGAACCGCATCCCATGCCGATGTTTTTCAGGGCACCGCCAAATCCCGTGCTTTCATGCCCCTTAAAGTGAGTGAGTGAAATGAAAATATCGGCATCCATAATGGCTCTTCCGATTTTGGCTTCCTTAATATATTCTCCGTTAATAGGTACCAGGGTTTCATCCGTACCCTTTAAGCCGTCACCAATTAATACGTGGCAGCCGGTTGAGAACGGAGAAAAACCATTCTCGTAGGCCGTATCCAGATGATCCAGAGCGTTTTTGCGGCTTCCCACATATAGGGTGTTGCAGTCAGTGAGAAATGGCTTGCCGCCGCCTTCTTTAACCAGATCCGCAACCACTTTGGCGTAGTTGGGACGTAAGTAAGAAAGGTTTCCCAATTCGCCAAAATGAATTTTAATGGCCGCATATTTATTGGTAAAGTCGATTTCGTTTAACATTCCTGCTGTTTTGATCAGCCGGGCCAGCTTTTGAGGAAGATTTTCCCGAAAGGTGGCATGAAAGTCTGTGAAGTAAACCTTGGATTTTTCCATAATGACCTCCTGATGTGATGAATATTCTTACTTTAGTTATTATACGTTAGGGATTTGGGGAATTCAAGGAAATTATAAGCCTGGGAATTTCCTCTTTATTTATGAGAAAATATGTGCTAAACTAGGTGTAAATTTTAAAAATAAGTGAGCACACAGGAGGAAGAAAGATGAGTCAGAAAAAACGCTCCAAAGAAACCATATGTATACAGGGAGGCTGGAAACCGGCCAATGGTGAAGCCAGAGTTCTTCCCATCTATCAGAGTACTACGTTTAAATACGATGACAGCGATAAAATGGGCCGCCTTTTTGATCTGGAGGATCAGGGGTATTTTTATACCAGACTTGCTAATCCTACCAGCGATGCCGTTGCGGCAAAAATATGTGAGTTGGAAGGCGGGGTGGCAGCTATGCTTACCTCTTCCGGTCAGGCTGCTAATTTTTACGCAGTGTTGAATATCTGCAGCCAGGGTGATCACATTATCAGTTCTGCAACGATCTATGGAGGATCCAGCAACCTGTTTACCGTTACTATGGAGAAAATGGGAATCGAGTGCACACTGGTGGATCCGGATCTTCCGGAAGAAGAGCTGGCAAAGGCATTTCGTCCCAATACAAAGGCCGTTTTTGCTGAGACCATCGCTAATCCTGCTCTTGTGGTTCTGGATATTGAGAAGTTTGCCCGTCTGGCTCACAGTCACGGGGTTCCGCTGATTGTGGACAATACGTTTGCTACTCCTATTAACTGCAGGCCTTTTGAATGGGGCGCGGATATTGTAACTCATTCTACGACCAAGTATATGGATGGACACGCTACCAGTGTTGGAGGATGTATTGTGGACAGCGGAAATTTTGACTGGGAAGCTCATAAGGAGAAATTCCCAGGGCTTACTACCCCTGATGAATCCTACCATGGCATTATTTATACCCAGAAGTTTGGCAAACAGGCTTATATTACCAAGGCCACTGCCCAGCTGATGAGAGATTTAGGGTCTATTCCTTCTCCTATGAACGCTTTTCTTTTGAATATAGGTTTAGAGACTCTTCATTTACGTATGCCGCGTCACTGTGAGAACGCTCTGAAGGTGGCAGAGTACTTACAGTCCAGAGAGGATGTGGCTTGGGTGAAGTATCCAGGCCTGAAGGGAGATAAGTATTACGAGCTTGCTCAGAAGTATATGCCTGATGGAACCTGCGGAGTTATTTCCTTTGGTCTTAAGGGCGGAAGAGAGGCTGCTGTAAACTTTATGGATCGATTAAAGCTTGCGGCAATTGTAACTCATGTAGCAGATGCCAGGACTTCTGTTCTCCATCCGGCCAGCCATACCCACAGACAGCTGTCTGATCAGCAGCTGGTTGAGGCTGGCGTAGATCCGTCTATGATTCGGTTTAGTGTGGGAATTGAAAATGCGGATGATATTATAGAAGATATCAGACAGGCGCTGGAATAATAAGACGGGAGTGCTGTGAATTTTACGGCGCTCCCTTTCCTGTTAGGATAAGACATAAAGATAAGGAGGAATTCTATGAAACGAATCCGAGGGCTGCTGCGCATCATCTTCGGACGTACGACATTTGTAATAGTCTCCTTGCTGATTCAGGTAGGTATTTTGATTGTGGGATCCAGCTATTTGAGCCACAAGAGCAGTATTTTCTTCAGCGGAATCAGCATGGTGGGAGGATTAGTCATCATTTATATTTTAAACAAAAGGGAAAATCCGGGGTTTAAGCTGGCATGGATGGTTCCTATCGCTGCTTTTCCCGTATTCGGTATTTTAATTTATATCTTTATGGAGTTTCAGATTGATGGAAAGCTTATTGACAGAAAGGTAAAAATCAATATAAATGAGACCGCGCCCTTTATGCAGCAGGACGGCCGTGTTTTAGAGGATCTGTATGAAGAAAGCCGGCAGAACGGCAATTTGGCCGCCTATATTTACCGGGCAGGAAACTGTCCTGTTTATGAAAATACCTATGCAAAATACTATAGCATAGGCGAGGACATGTTTGAGGCCATGAAAGAAGAACTGCTTAAGGCACAGCGTTTTATTTTTATGGAGTATTTTATTGTAGAGAGGGGGCTGATGTGGAACAGCATTCTGGAAATTTTGGAGCAGAAGGTAAAAGAGGGCGTAGAGGTTCGGTTTATGTATGATGGTACTTGCTGTATGGCTTTGCTGCCTTACAGATATCCAAAAGAGTTGGAGGACAAGGGAATTCGGGCTAAGATGTTTTCCCCCATCCGTCCGGCCCTTTCTACTTATCAGAATAACAGAGATCACAGAAAAATTCTTGTTATTGACGGACATACAGCTTTTACCGGTGGAATTAATCTGGCAGACGAATACATTAATAAAAAAGTGCGATTTGGCCACTGGAAAGATACAGGCATTATGCTGAAAGGAGATGCGGTTACCAGCTTTACCATGATGTTTCTTCAGCTTTGGAATGTATCGGAGAAAGGGAGAGAAGATTACGGAAAATATTTGCAGGATCCTCACTATCAGTATCCGGGGGATCTGGACAGAAAGGGATTTGTCATTCCTTATGGGGACAGTCCTCTGGATAAGGAGACTGTAGGCGAGCAGGTGTATTTGGATATTATTAATACGGCCAGAACTTATGTGCATATTATGACCCCCTATCTGATTCTTAATTATGAATTGATTCAGGCCCTTACCTTTGCGGCTAAACGAGGGGTGGAAACGGTCATAATTATGCCTCACATACCGGATAAAAAGTATGCCTTTCTTTTGGCCAAAGCTCATTATGCAGAGCTGATTGAGGCGGGGGTTCAGATCTATGAATATACGCCGGGGTTTGTTCACGCAAAAGTGTTTTCAAGCGATGATTGCAAAGCTGTTGTGGGAACCATTAACATGGACTTCAGAAGTTTATATCTTCACTTTGAATGCGCTGCTTATTTGTACAAAAACAGCGCTGTCAGGGAAGTGGAGCGGGATTTTCAGGAGACTCTCAGGAAATGTCAGAATATTACGTTGGAAGACTGCAGGGAGTATCCTTGGTATAAAAAATTTGCAGGCGCTGTTTTAAAAGTTTTCGCGCCATTGATGTAGGCGGCAAGGAAGGAGAAGGATGATGATTAAGCTGCATTTTGAGAAGCTGTACAGTACAGAGAGGAAACAAGAGCACTGCCAGGCGGCGGTGCCTTTTTCGCGGGGAAGATTTTATGATACAGAAGGGTTTGCCCTTCTTCAGGGAACGTACAGGCGAAAGGGGCAGTTTAAGGTTACCTCCAGATGGGATGATGGTTCGATCCGCTGGCTGTTTATTCGTTTTCTGGCAGATTTTCCCAGGAATAGGCCAACGGACTGTTACCTGGTTCTTCCCGGAGAGGAGGAAGGGCAGTGGCAGGAACAGCCTGGTGTGAAAATACAGGGCCGTACAGTATATACAGGGAAGGACTTATCTTTTCAGCTTCCTGAAAACCTGACAGCCTCTCAAACAGGGGGATTGCTGGAAAAGGTATGGTTTAGGGAAAAGGAGGTTGCCTGCTCTTTCCCGTATCCTGTTTTAAAGACGGCGGAGAAAGGCAGGAGCGTAAGTTATACCGTTTATCCCGGACAGTGGGAAGTGGAAGAACAGGGAGAATTGGTTTCTGTGTTTCAGACAACTGCACGGTTAAAGCCGGAGAAAGAAGTGGACGGAGACAGCCGGGAAATGCCCAGGGCTCAGATACGGCTGTCCTGTTTCGCAGGAAAGCCGTGGATAGAGATGGAATATTGTCTGATAAATACAACCTCTTTTCCCCTGGAGATCCAGTCTCTGGTATGGAACATAAAGGATGAAAACAAACAGGATATTCCGTCTTCAAATGTAACGGCACATTCCAATTATAAGCTGCAGTATCAATGGAGTGACAAAGGGGAAGCAGTAGAGGAAGTGGTAACAGCGGATACTGTGATGAATACGGCCAATGAACATTTCGCGGAGGTCTTTTTCGGAACGCTGTTCTGTGACAGGACTGTGGGAGATCAGGGGCTGTGCGTCACTGTTTGGCAGGCCCAGCAGAACTTTCCTAAGGCCGTCAGGGCGGATCAGAAGGGATTGACAATCTCTCTTGTACCAGATTGTGACAACAAGGTGGTTTTTCTGCCGGGAATGGCCAGAACCCAGAAAATGCTTCTCCATTTCCACGGAAAAGAAGAAACAAAAGAGAGTCTCGGAGACAGAAGTACCATTTATCAGATGCCGGATAAATGTACCTTAGACCCAAAGATATACCATGAGGCTCAGGTTTTTGAAGATATTTTCCTTCCGGCACAGCTGCGGATCCCTGTTTATGAACGGGCTTTGAGAGATCGGGCAGACAGTCACGCAAGAGCTTATGGAATGATGAATTGGGGAGATGCCCCTGATCCAGGATACAGCCAGCAGAGACGAGGAGGAGACGAGCCGGTGTGGACTAACAATGAGTACGACTTTCCCCACGCCTGTTACCTACTCTATGCCAGAACCGGAGTGAGAAGATTTTTGGATTACGGCATAGTGGCGGCGGAACACTGGATGGATGTGGATGTCTGCCATTACAGCCAGGATCCTCTTCGCTATGAAGGCCAATGGGAGCATACCAGAAGGCATACAGCGGATGGAACCATCTGCTGCAGCCATCAGTGGGTGGAGGGGCTTTTAGATACCTGGCATTTTACCGGAAACCGGCGGGCTCTTGATACGGCAGTTGGAATTGGAAATAATGTGCTCAGACTTCTGGATACGCCTATGTTTCACAACAAAGGCGGCATTAACGCCAGAGAGACCGGCTGGGCTCTCAGAACCTTATGCGCTCTTTATAAAGAGACCGGAGAAGAAAAATGGTTGGAAAAATGTCAGTGGATTGTGGGGCATTTTACAGAATGGAAGGAAGAATACGGCCAGTGGCTTTCTCCATATATGGATAATGTGGCAATTCATGTAGTATTTATGATTTCCATTGCCGCCAGCAGCCTGATGCGCTACGATCGGGTGCGGCCGTCGGAGCATGTAAAGAATATGGTGGTGGATGCAGTTACCGATATGGTGGAGAATTGTATGCTGGAAGATGGAACTTTTTATTACAAAGAGCTTCCTAGTCTTCAGAGAAGCGGAAATAATCCTCTGATACTGGAAGCTCTTACTGATGCATGGAAACTGACGGGAGACAGACGATTCCTGGAAGCCGGTAAGGTTACCTTTGAGGCAGTAATGGGACAGTCTCAGTTAAAGATAGGCGGGGCAAAGATACACAAAGATGACTATGTCCTTCAGCAGGGGGATGGAACCAAAACCTTTGCTCAGTCTTTCCTTCCATTGGCCGTGTATTATAAGGCGGCTGTTCAGGAAGGAATTATAGAATAAGGCTGAGGACATAAAGAAGAACAAAAAACAGGATATTCAAAAGAAAGAATACCGCCAGATAACGGCTGGTCTTCTCCGGTTCCTCTTTCATAAAATATTTTAGAGAAATAAGGCTTGCCAGTGAGGCAATTGGAGTTCCAAGACCGCCCAGATTGCCTCCAATCAGCAGGCCGGTCCAGTTAGCCGTAAATTGGGACAAAAGTACAGTGGCCGGTACATTGCTGATAATCTGACTGATCAAAGCGGAGAAAAGCACTGTGTTTTTCTCCATTAACCATGGAAAAAGATTCTGAAGGACTTCCAGCTGCCCTAAGTTGCCGGCAAATACAAAAAAGCAGACAAAGGTAAGGAGAAGGTGATAATCAGCTCCTGCAAGGGCCGGGCGGTCAAACAGAAGAAGAGAGACGATTACTGCCGCCAGCAGAATTTCCCATGGAAGAAGTCGGAATACGCTTCCAAGGCACATGAGAAAGAGAATGGCGAACAGAAGGAGAGGCCCATGGGCACAAGTCTGTTTCTCAGTGGAATCCAAGGTGATGGTCAAAGGAAGATTTGGAATTTTAAGAACCATCAGAGATAACAGCAGAAAGCTTACAAGAGTGAACGGCAGCAGGGTGGTAAAAAAGCTGGCTGCAGAAATCTGAAATTTTCCGTACAGAAACAGGTTCTGGGGATTGCCGATGGGAGTGGTCATGCTTCCAAGATTGGCACCTATAGTCTGAAGAACCGTAATCCAGGCAAGATATTTTTGCTGTCCAATAAGATTCAGAATGAGAATCGTAAAAGGAACAAAAGTGATTAAGGACACATCGTTGGTAATAATCATGGAGAAGAAAAAAGGAAGCATCACAAGCAGCCATGCCAGATGCCGTAAACTGGAAGCAGAGGCCAGCAGTCTGCCGGCCAGATAAGCAAAGACACCGCAGCGCTGAAATCCTGATATAACGGTCATCAGACAGAATAAAAGAGCCAGCACGCGAAAATCAATATAATCTTTGTATCCCGCAGATGGGGGAACCATAATCATAGTTAAAACAGCCAGAATGAAGGAGGCTGTTAAAATAGAGTCTTTTTTTGCAGCGGCGGAAAGTCCGCCGCAAATTCGTTTTACATTGTTCATAATTATTTTCTTTCTATCTTATTATTTTAAAAATTGTCTTTGTGATTGTCCTCCGGCTGAACGGTATTCTGCTGGAGAAATTCTCTTGGTGAAATTCCTTCCACTTTTTTGAAAACCTTACTGAAGTAAAAAGAACTTTCAAAGCCAAGCTGTTCCGCAATTTCATAAACTTTCAAATCCTGCTCCAAAAGGAGGGCTTTGGCCTGGCTGATTTTTGCCTGGGTTATGTATTCTGAAAAGCCAATCTGACAGTGCTTTTTAAACAGTACGCTTAAATAGTTGGGACTGAGTCCGAAGACACCGGCTACTTCATTGAGGGAAAGGCGCTCACGTATGTGATTGTTGATGTATTTTTGAACATTGGTGATCACATGAGCCTTATAAGTTCTTCTTTTGGTATGAAGAAGACTGCACAGTCCGTCTCTTAAAACCGTAAGCCATTCTATAATCTGATCCATGGAGGTGAAACGGTACAGAGACAGATAACCGTCATTGTAAGAGGAAAAGATGCTGGTCATATTTTCCTCACCGTCAGGGAGCATGGACAGGGACAGATAAAGAATGTTGCAGGCTCCGTCAAGTGCCTGAAGAAACCGCATGGGGTGGGAGCGGAACAGCTCTATGATTTCTGTCAGGATCTTGTAAAGGGAGTCTGTGTCAAATTCGTCAAAGGCTTTTGTAAGCTCATTTTTAAATACAGATATATTAAAAGCGTTTTTCAGAGAGGTATCGTTTTCCTGGGAAAAGACCGCTACGGGGCTGTTTCCCTGAGCCTGACTGAAGGCCTGCCTTGCTTCCTGGTAGGACTCGCAAAGGCGGAGAGGGTATTCAATGGGTACTCCAATTCCGGCGAACAGAGTTACTCCAAAATAATTTTTTACCATATCCCCTGCGTTTAGGAGAATTTGGCGGCACTGATCCAGGGAGAAATCTTCCAGCTGGGGAAGATGGAAGATCAGGACAAAATGTTTCATGTCAAGGGAAAGGAGATAGGCGGCCATGTGTTTTTTTACAATATCCCAAGTCATCTGCATGGAACTGCTGAACAAATTCATTCTCTGAGAATAGTCCATGTCCTTTTGACTGTTTTCGCTGATTCCGCAGAGGGCTGCACAGTAGCAGTGCTCCGAAAGATCAAGCTTCAGATCCTTTGCCTGGAGAAGATACTGATCTTCAGATTCAAACAGACCGTGGAGAAGGCGCATGAAAAATTTGTCAAAGTAATTTTGAAGAAGAGGACGGCCGGAATCCCGATAGGCATTGACTGCCTGAATGTTGCTTAAGCGCTCCAAAGCTCTGTCAACTGCATCCTTGAGAGACTGAGCTGTTAACTCCAGTTTAATCAGGTAATCCACCGCCTCGTAGGTCATAGCCTCTTTGATTAACTGGAATTCCTCATAGCTGGTGAGAAAGATAAAAAGAGGGATGGAGCCATAAGTATCCCGGCAGGCCTTTGCCAGTTCCAAACCGTTCATAATGGGCATTCTTATATCAGTAATAACGATCTCAGGAGAATACTCCTCAATCATTTTCAGCGCCTGTTCCCCGTTCATGGCGGTTTTGCAGACTTCAATCCCCATCTCTTCCCATTTCAGCATGGATTTAATACCGATTTGAACTAACGGCTCGTCATCGACAATCAAAAGCTTAATCATAATACTTCCTCCTGAGTGTGATAAATGAAATTATCTGTTCTATTTCATGTCTGTACTGCCAAATATGATGTAGGGCTGTAAAATAATCATAGTAGTAAAACTTCCGGGACAGCTTTCAATGGTAATTCCGTACCGGGGGCCATAATCATATCGGATACGCTGATTCACATTAGAGATACCAACATGACGGAAAAAGTCGGTCTTTCCGCTGTTTTCCTGCCTGTTGGAAAGAATATCCCGGATCATTTCAGAGGTCATTCCGACTCCGTTGTCAGTCACACGGATTTCAAGATCTTTTTTTCCCTGATTGTCCAGGGATTTGACAGTAACTGTAATATCTCCGGCAGTTCCTTTAGGCTCAATACCGTGAAACAGTGCGTTTTCAATAATAGGCTGAAGGGTAAAACGGTGTATTTCACAATCATAGAGATCTTCGGACTCTATTTGGAAATCCAGAGTGATTCCTCCGCCGTAACGGTACTGCTGAATGAGAAAATAGTCTTTCACCAGATCAAGTTCTGCCTTAAGAGGAACAACAGAGGCTGTATTTTTAGAAACACTTTTTAATAGTCTTGCCAGGGCAGTAGTCATATCAGCAATCCCAGTAGCGTTTTGAATGGTAGCCATCCATTTAATGGAGTTAAGGGTGTTATACAGAAAATGAGGATTGATCTGGCTTTGAAGAATCTGGTATTCCAAATCCTTTTTCTGCTTTTCATCGGCAACTCTTTTATCCATTAAGGCTACAATATTTGCGGCCATACTGTTAATACCACGGCCAATTTGTCCCAGTTCGTGGTCCCACTCGATCTGGGGATCTCTGGAGAAATCGCCGTTTGCTATGGCGCTGATTTTTCCGGAAAGCTGTTTTAATGGCCGGCTGATAATACGGTTCAGCAGGGCTGTGAGCAAAGCGCCCATGGACAGAATGGCAATGCAGATACCAATTATCAGCAGAGTATAAATCTGATTTTGCTGATGGAACTGCTGAACAGAAAGAACCTGGGATAAATACCAGCCATCCAGGCCGGAAATGGGGTACCGTACCAGAGTGCGCAGACTTCCGTCTTCCATGCGAATGGACTGTACCTGGGTCTGGTCAGATAAGGTAGATGTCTGAGATACCGGTCCTTCCAGTGAATAGGAAATAGAATTTTCTGCAATTTGGCCATCTGATAGCTGATAATTTTTGTCACCTATAGAAAGGAAAAGAAAACTGTCCTCTGCCAATGGAAAAGGAGCCAGGTAATCTGTAAACAGCTGGGAATCCACTTCCACATAGATCCAACCGATAATCTTTGAATTATATTGGTTGTAAATGGGACGGACAATAGGAACAGCCAATTCACGTTCCCGGTAGGCAAAAGGAGGCTGAACAAAACCGATCCAAAGCAAATCAGGATTTTCATACAGGTCAAGGAAAAAAGAGCTGTTCATTACCTGCTGGGCATCCTTGGAAGAGGAGCCGTAGGAAGTAGCCTTAATCTGAAGAAAATTATTGTTATTCAGGGTAGAAATAATAACTCTGGACATATATTCATTGGCAGCAGTGCTGTAATATTCTTCTTTTACTCTGTTATAAGTTTCCAAAGCCAGGGGCTTAAGAACGGAGGATTTATTGCTGGAAGACAGTTTGGGTTCATCTTTAAAGGAGTCCAGATAATGGATTACATTTGTATTGGCTCCGCACCAGTTGGCAAAGTATATGATGTTTCTCATATCTGTGGAAATATGGTTTTCCGCAACCTGGAGACTGAATTCTGCAGCCTGAATTTGATTTTTAATGAGAAAGTTTTGGAAAACATGGAAACAGACAGAGACAGTAAATACCGTAATAATAAAGGTAATACAGGCAGTAACTGCCGTAATTTTGTCTCTTATGGTTTTAGGAATAAATCTTTTTATCATAGTGAATTGGGATAATCCTTTCCTAAATTTAGTGGTGCTTGATCTTTGTTGCCTAGAAAATTATCCTATTTCTGAGTTGAAATGTCAATGAGAAATGGCAACAGGGGAAAAAAAGAGAAAAAAGATTGTATACAAAAGAGAAATACTGCTGATTATCTGTAAAAAATATATGTTCCATGGCTAAATATGGATGAAATGTGAATAAAAAGTGAATATTTTACGAAATAAATTCCATTCTCTCAACGGACATTATCCGATATAATTAAGCCATGGTAAATCACAGAGACGAAAGATTTACTGAAACTTATTTCAAATCAGGAGGGTATTTTATGAAGAAGAGAGCTTTAAGCTTTATGCTTGCGTTCACCATGGTGGCAGCGGGCCTTGCAGGCTGCAGCAGTTCATCAGGAAGCTCTGACACTACAGCTGCCGATACAACTGCAGCCGGTTCAGAGGCAGCTGATACCACAGCAGCAGAAGAAAGCACAGGAGAGAAGACAACATTAAAATGGTCTGTATGGGATATAAGCGCTACACCGTATTATCAGCTGTTAGTAGACGCTTTTGAGGAGAAGCATCCAGATGTAACAGTTGAGATGGTTGATTTAGGTTCTACGGATTATCAGACTGTTCTTGCTACAGAGCTTACAGGAAGCGGTTCCGATTTTGATGTTGTATCCATTAAGGATGTTCCCGGCTATACTACACTGGTGAATAAGGGCGTGCTTGAGCCGCTGGACAGCTATATTGAGTCTTCAGGCGTAGACTTAACCCAGTATAAAGGTATTGCCGATCAGGTTAGAGTTGATGGACAGCTGTATGAGCTTCCATACATCAACAGTTTCTGGGTTCTGTTCTACAACAAGGATATTTTTGATGCAGCAGGCGTTGAGTATCCAACTAATGATATGACATTTGAAGAGTATGATGCTCTTGCTAGATCTCTTACTGTTACAACACCTGGTCAGGAAGTATACGGCGCTCATTACCATACATGGAGAAGTGCTGTACAGCTGTTCGGTGTATTAGACGGAGAGCATACAATTCTTGACGGAAATTATGACTTCTTAAAGCCATATTATGAGATGGTTATTAATGAGCAGAATGACGGTGTTTGCCAGGACTACGCTACTTTAAAGACAAGCGGTCTTCACTACTCCGGCGCGTTTGCTCAGGGTAATGTAGCTATGATGAATCAGGGTACATGGTTCTTCTCAACACTGATTGAAAAGATTAAAACAGGTGAGTATACAGAATGTACAAATTGGGGTATTGTAAAATATCCTCATGCAGAAGGCGTAGAGCCAGGATCCACTCTGTCTCAGATCACTTCCCTCGCAATTCCTACAAGCTCTGATAACAAAGATCTGGCTTGGGAGTTCATCCAGTTCTTATCTGGTGAAGAGGGTGCTGAGATCGTTGCTTCCACAGGCGCCATCCCTGCAATCATGTCTGACTCTGTAGTAGACCTGATTTCTTCTACAGAAGGATTCCCGCAGGATGAGAACAGCATTGAGGCTCTGAATACCAGCAATCTGTATTTGGAGATGCCTGTTCACGCAAAGAGCTCTGAGATTGAGACTGCTTTAAATGAGGCTCATGACAGCATTATGACAGGCAGCTGCACAATCGATGAAGGTATTGCTCAAATGAACGAGCAGGTAAGTGCGATTCTTGCAGAATAGTTCACTGGATACTTACGGAGGCGGGCAGAAAGCCCGCCTCATTTAAAGAAAACCCCTGACTTTGAGATAGTTTACCAAAAACTGAAAAAAGGAGGATAAGCCGGAAAGCTGGCTTTACATAGAGTATGGCAAAGACGATGACAGAAGCTGAGAAAGCGCAGAAAATAGAAGCTTTAAGGGCCAAAAGGCAGGAACTGGAAACTTTGCTTAAGCAGACGGACAATGCCAAAAAAAGAGACCGGATCATTGCAAAAATAGAAACAACAGAAGAAAAAATTAAAAAAGTACGTACAGGACAGAGGTTTACCAGACAGGAAAAGAGAGATATGGTGGCGTATTCCTTTATAGCCCCCAACTTTATCGGATTCGCTGTATTTACTCTGGGACCCATTATCTTTGCTTTTGTTCTGGCCTTTATGAAATGGGACGGAAATAGTCCTATAGAATTTGCGGGGCTGAACAATTTTGTGGAAATGTTTGCAAATGACAGATTTAAAGCGTCTTTTGTCAACACTATTGTTTATTGTATTGCTACAGTTCCCCTTACTTTGATCTGCGCTCTGGGTTTGGCAGTTCTTTTAAATCAGAAAATCAAGGGAAGAAATTTCTTCCGTACCGTAGGATTTTTCCCATACGTAGCTTCTCTGGTAGCAGTGGCAGCTGTATGGAACATGCTGTTCAGTCCTCAGAAGAGCGGCCCTATCAACATGATTTTATATAATCTGGGTGTTGCGGCCAATGACCTTCCAAAATGGGCGGCAGATCCAAACTGGGTTATGTTTACTATAGTCCTGTTCAGTGTATGGAAAAACATGGGATATTACATGGTAATCTACCTGGCAGGTCTTCAGGGAATCAACGCGGAACTTTATGAGGCAGCCAGCCTGGATGGATGTAACTCCTGGCAGAGATTCCGCTATATTACATGGCCGCAGCTGCAGCCGACAACCTTCTTTGTAACCATTATCCTTACCATTAACTGCTTCAAGGTATACGATATTGTTTATATGCTGGCCGGCGGTTCCAATGGTATTGTTAATACTTCTGCAATGGTTATGGTATACCATATTTATGAGGAAGCGTTCCGCAACTGGAATCTGGGATATGCAAGTGCCGTTGCCATGGTTCTGTTCCTGATGGTATTAGTGATTACTCTCATCCAGTTCCGCGGTGAGAAGAAGTATGCAAATTAAAGAAAGGAGGAGTTTCGATGAAAGTAAAAAGTACAAGTTATAAAATCAGCAGAGTCGTTCTTTATGTTGTTCTGATCTGCTTTGCCTTTGTAATGTTAATACCATTTGCATGGATGCTTTCCGCCTCCTTAAAGCTGGATAAGGATGTATTTATTTTTCCCATTCAGTGGATTCCTGAGAATCCCAGATGGCAGAACTATGTGGATATCTGGACAAAGATTCCTCTGTTAACCTTTGTGTTAAACACTGTAAAAATTACTATTATCGTTACATGCTTACAGCTGTTAACCAGCAGTTTCGCAGCCTACGCTTTCGCAAAGCTGAAATTCAAACATAAAAACACTTTATTCCTGGCCTATATTGCAACAATCGCAGTTCCGTGGCAGGTATACATGGTGCCTCAGTTTATGATGATGAGAAGCTTCGGTCTCAATGATACTCATTTGGCAATTATATGCCTGCAGGCCTTTTCTGCGTTTGGTGTGTTCATGATGAGACAGTTTTATCAGGGCATTCCTGATGAACTGTGCGAGGCGGCCAGAATTGACGGTATGAACGAGTACCAGATCTGGGCCAAGATTATGCTTCCTCTATCCAAGCCAGCTCTTTCCACATTAACAATCTTTACTTTTGTTAATACTTGGAACGATTTCCTTGGACCATTAATTTACTTAAAGACAGAAGCAAAGAAAACCCTGCAGCTGGGATTAAAAATGTTTATCAGCCAGTATAGTGCAGAGTATGGCCTGATTATGGCAGCTTCCGTGCTGTCCCTGATTCCGGTATTGATTGTATTCTTATCTCTTCAGAAGTACTTTGTTGAAGGTATTGCCGCTACCGGCGTAAAAGGGTAATTATGTAGGAGGAGCAAAGCAGGCTTTGAGCCTGCAGCCCCTCCTTTTTCATGCAGAATTTTTTGGAGGTTAAATAAATGAACGAAAAGACAGAAACACTTCTTAGAAACAAAAAGGAACTGACTGATCAGGAGTGTAAAAAAGCCATGGATTTTGCCGTAGAGCAAGTGGAAGATAATCTTTCTGAGTTTACGGACCAGTTTAAGAAGGCCTACAGTGAAGATGGATTTTATTATCCTACAGGAAATGTGAACTGGACAACGGGATTTTGGACTGGACAGATCTGGCTGGCCTATGAGTGGTGCCGGGATGAAAAACTGGCCCAGGCAGGACAAAAACAGGTGGACAGTTTCCTTCACAGAATTGATAATAAAATTGAAGTCGATCATCATGATATGGGATTTCTTTATTCTCTCTCCTGTGTGGCCAGCTATAAACTGACAGGCAATCCAAAGGCAAAGGAAGCGGCAGTGAAAGCGGCGGATCAGCTTATTGGAAGATTTCAGCCGATAGGTCAGTTTATTCAGGCATGGGGACCTATGAATCAGCCGGAAAATTATCGGTTTATTATTGACTGCCTTTTAAATCTTCCGCTTTTATATTGGGCGTCTGAGGAAACGGGAGAAGAAAAGTATAGAGATATTGCGGAAAAGCATATTCATACGGCTATTGCCAATGTAATCAGAGAGGACTATTCTACCTGGCATACCTTTTTTATGAATATGGAGACAGGGGAGCCTGATCACGGCGCTACCTGCCAGGGTTACAGAGACGGATCCGCCTGGGCAAGAGGCCAGGCATGGGGCGTCTATGGCACAGCACTGGCATATCGATATACAGGACGAAAGGAGTATATTGAAGATTTCCGCCATGTAACCGGATATTTTTTGGATCATCTTCCGGAAGATCTGGTTCCTTATTGGGACCTGGAATTTGGAGATGGTTCCGGAGAACCGAGAGATTCCTCATCAGCTTCCATTGCTGCCTGCGGCATGCTGGAGATGGCACAGTACATGGAAGAGGAAGAAGCGGCTCTTTACCGTTCCATTGCCAGAAAGATTATGAAGTCTGTTGTAGACAATTATGCAGTAAAAGACAAAGCGCTTTCCAATGGATTGGTGCTTCACAGCACTTATTCCAAAAAGTCTCCTTACAATACATGTACTCCTGAAGGGGTAGACGAGTGCAATATATGGGGAGATTATTTCTACATGGAAGCTTTAACCAGACTTTCAAAAGCATGGAATCCATATTGGTAAAAAGAAATAGAAGAAATAGCCAGAATAATAGCAGAGAAGTATTATTCTTAATATACAGTGATTTTTCAAGGATAAATATAGGACCGCAGTCTGATTGGGACTGCGGTTTTTTCAGTTCATCCATATGAAGCAGCCGCTATTCTGCGGCTTTTGATTGAAATTGGGGAGATTCCCGCAACAGCTGGCATGAGGAAATGATTGCGGCAGATCAGGGAAACCACGGTCAGCTGATGGAAAAGAAGGGCGCCTGCTATCCGCTGTATCAAAGTCAGTTTCAGTGAAGCAATAAAAAGATTGACCCAAATCTGGAAATGCAATAAAATAGGAGACGAGGTGATTATATGACAGAAGGTGCATTAGTATTGGAAGGCGGCTCCCTAAGAGGCGTTTTTACAGCAGGAGTTTTGGATGTTTTTATGGAAAAGGGCTTGGAGCTGTCCTATGTAAACGGAGTTTCCGCCGGGGCCATGTGCGCCATGAGCTATATCAGCAAACAAATAGGGCGAACCATTCAGGTTGATTTAAACTACGTAAATGACAAACGTTTTCTTAGCTTCCGAAACATGGTAAAGGATCGTTCTATTTTTAATTTTGATTTTCTTTTCGGGGAATTAAGTGAAAAGCTTGTTCCTTTTGATTTTGACGCTTTTTACAATTCTCCACAGCGTTTTGAGGCTGTGGCAACCAGATGCAGAACAGGAAAGCCTGAATATTTTGAAAAAGGTGTCTGCTCAGATATAATTGAAGGAGTGAAAGCTTCCAGCAGCCTGCCTATTTTGTCTCGTATGATAGACGTGGACGGAAAAAAGTATTTGGATGGAGGCTGTTCCATGCCGGTAGCTTATCAGAGAGCAATGGAGCTGGGCTATGAGAAGGTAATTGTAGTTTTGACAAGGGAGAAAGGATATCGGAAAAAGCCTGTGGATAAATGGACCAAGCGGGCATATGAGCGGTATTTTGGCCCTATTCCCCGATTTATCCGCACGCTGGAGGAAGTGCCAGACCGATATAATCGGATGCAGGAGGAGATGGAGCAGCTGGAGAAAGAAGGAAAGATTTATATTATCCGTCCCCAGAGCAAGGTGACAGTTTCCCGTACGGAGCAGGATAAGAGAAAGCTTACGGAGCTTTACGAGGAAGGCCGTCGTTTGGCAGAAGCTCAGATGGAAGATATCCTTGGATATTTGTCCTAAAAGGCAGGGGAACCTTTTGGTTTGTATGCCTGGGGTTCTCAGATCCTGATTCCAGATAAAAAAGAAAGGAAGAAGACGAAAATTTTTATGAATAATTATGATACTTTAAATCCCATGCAGAAGGAAGCGGTTCTTCATACGGAAGGGCCGCTTCTTGTGCTGGCCGGGGCAGGTTCCGGAAAAACCAGGGTTCTGACCTACAGAATTGCTTATCTCATAGAGGAAAAGGAGGTAAATCCCTGGAACATTATGGCTATTACCTTTACCAATAAGGCTGCAGGGGAAATGAGAGAAAGAGTGGACCGACAGATCGGGGTGGGATCGGACAGTATCTGGGTCAGCACCTTTCACTCCTCCTGTGTAAGAATTTTGCGGCGGCATATAGAGGCCCTGGGATATTCCACGGATTTCAGTATCTACGATACAGATGACCAGAGAACTTTGATGCGGCAGGTTTTAAAGACATTGGATGTGGATCCCAAGCAGTTCAGAGACCGGGCAATGCTTTCTATGATTTCCAATGGAAAAAATGAGCTTCTTTCCCCTGAGGATATGGCTCTTAACGGGGGAGGAGATTTCCGAAAGAAAAAAGAGGCTGAAATTTATAAGGAATACCAGAAGCAGCTGAGAAAAAATAATGCTCTGGATTTTGACGATTTGATTATGCTTACTGTTGATCTGTTTCAGAATAATCCTGAGATACTGGACTATTATCAGGAAAGATTCCGTTATATTATGGTAGATGAATATCAAGATACCAATACAGCCCAGTTTAAGCTGGTCAGCCTGCTGGCTGGAAAATATAAAAATCTTTGTGTGGTGGGAGACGATGATCAGTCTATTTATAAATTCAGAGGAGCTAATATCAGCAACATTCTGGATTTTGAGAAGGCTTATCCGGGAGCCAGGGTAATTAAGCTGGAGCAGAATTACCGCTCTACTCAAAATATTCTCAATGCTGCCAATGAGGTGATCCGCCATAACAGAGGAAGAAAGGACAAGCGTTTGTGGACCTCCAATGAAGAGGGAGAGCTGGTGAAATTCTGTCAGTTTGACACGGCAGAGCAGGAGGCAGATGCCATTGTCAGGGACATTGCAAGCGGTTCCTGGCAGTATCAGGACTGTGCTGTTTTGTACCGGACCAATGCTCAGTCCCGTCTGCTGGAGGAGCAGTGCCTCAGGCAGAATGTTCCCTATCGTATGGTAGGAGGAGTTAATTTTTATCAGAGAAGAGAGATTAAGGATATTTTATGTTACTTAAAGACCATAGCCAATGGTTCCGATGATCTAGCTGTTTTGAGAATCATTAATGTGCCTAAAAGGGGAATCGGAGCAACTACTCTGGGAAGAGTCCAGGCCTTCGCTTCTGAACAGGGGTTCAGTGTTTATCAGGCCCTGTGCCGCGCCAGAGCCATTCCGGGGCTTGGAAAGGCCGGGGATAAAATTGGTGAGTTTGTAAAGCAGATGGAGGATTTTAAGGAAAGACTTTCTCAGGAGGGATATCTTCTTCGGGATCTGATTGAGGATGTACTTGACGAGACTGGTTATCAGAAGGATCTTGAATCAGAAGGAGAAATTGAATATCAGACCCGTTTGGAAAATATTGAGGAATTAATCAATAAGGCAGTCAGCTTTCAGAGAGACAGGGAGGATGGTACATTATCAGAATTCCTGGAAGAAGTGGCTTTGGTAGCGGATGTAGACCGGATGGATGATTCTGAGAACCGGGTTACTCTGATGACCCTTCACAGCGCTAAGGGGCTGGAATTCCCAAGAGTGTACTTAAGCGGTATGGAAGACGGCTTATTTCCCAGCATGATGTCCATTATGTCTGACAATCAGGAAGAGGTGGAAGAAGAACGGAGACTTTGCTATGTGGGAATAACCAGAGCGGAAAAATTCCTGATGATGACTGCTGCCAGACAGAGGATGGTAAACGGAGAGACAAGATATTCAAAGCCCAGCCGTTTTGTGGAAGAAATACCGCCGTTTCTCTTGGACAGCAGCAGGCTGGAACCAAGACTTTCTTTTGGAGGAGGAAGGGGAGAGTTCAGCGGTCAAGACTTTGATGACAGCAGACTTCCTTGGGGAAAGAAAAAGACAGGCGGATTTGGAAGTCTGGGATCAGATGCTTATGGAACAGGTGAATTCAGAGCCGGAGGCAGCAGCGCAGAAGGAATGGGAAATCTTTCCTGGGGTAAGAAGCCGGCTGCTTTCAGTTCCTTTAGTCCTCAGGCAAATGCCTACGCCTCAAAGGGGGGGACTTTGGGAAGCAAACCAGCTTTTGGCAAGGCATTTACCGTGGAAAAAGCCTCTGGCCTTGCTTATAAGACGGGGGACAGAGTCCGTCATATTAAATTTGGTGATGGGACAGTGGCAGAGATTAAGGATGGAGGCAAAGACTATGAAGTAACGGTTGTTTTTGACCGCGCCGGAGTAAAGAAGATGTTTGCTTCCTTTGCAAAGCTGCAGAAAATCGATTCATAAAATTTTTACTTGAATTTAAAGATTAAATTGTGAAAAAAGATAGTAAAAGGCAGAATATAATGGTATAATATTAGCGATAGCAGTGTTTTTTGAAACTGCCAGAGAGAATTTAAAAAGAAGTTCTCAGAAAGGACGTGAAAGATATGAACAGATTTGACAGTATGGGCAAGGAGGCTATCAGCCGTATGGAGGAGTTAATGAATTCCAGCAGACTGAACGAGCTGCTTCGCAAGAAGGAAGAAGACGAAAAGAAGAAAAATTGTATTCTTTGGGTATTGGCAATTATTGGCGCGGTGGCAGCTGTAGCAGGAATCGCATATGCAGTATACCGCTTCTTTACGCCGGATTACCTGGAAGATTTCGAAGACGATTTTGATGATGACTTTGATGATGACTTCTTTGAGGATGAAGAACCGGAAAAGGGAGAAACCGAGGAATAGAGAAAGAATTAAGGCGTGCCTCGCATGTGAGACACGCCTTTTTCTTGCTAATGTGCTGGCAGGAATCAGAAGCCTTCTGTTTCAGAAAAAACAGAGGCTGCGCAAACCTGCCCTTATAAGGCGGCGTAATTGTTAGAAGAACAGGAGTTGAAACAGTGAAAAAAGGCGAGATATATGAGGGAACCATTGGAAAATTTGATTTTCCAGACAGAGGCGTTATGGAGGTTATGGAAGGCAGAATTATTGTAAAGAAAAGTCTGCCAGGCCAGAAACTTCAGGTAATGATTAATAAAAAACGGGGAGGAAGGTGTGAGGGAAGAATTCTTCAGGTTTTAGAGCCCTCTCCTTTGGAAACAGAAGAGAATCCGTGTACTCACAGCGGAATCTGCGGCGGCTGTATTTATCAGACCATTCCTTATGAAGAGCAGTTGAAGATTAAAGAAAAACAGGTAAAAGATCTTTTGGACAGCGTATGCCAGGATTATCAGTTTGAAGGAATAAAAGCCAGCCCTATTTTCTGCGGATATCGGAATAAGATGGAGTATTCTTTTGGAGATGAGTATAAGGATGGGCCTTTGGCATTGGGACTTCACAAGAGAGGCAGCTTTTATGATGTGGTAAATACAACAGAGTGTAAAATTGTTCATCCAGACTTTAACCAGATTGTAAAGGCAGTAAAAGCGTATTTTGAAGAAACCGGACTTGGATTTTACAAAAAAATGCAGCATACCGGTTATCTGCGTCATCTTTTAGTCAGGCGAGCTGTGAAAACGGGAGAAATACTGGTGGATTTGGTTACAACCTCCCAGGCGGAACCAGATCTTTCATCCTTTGTTGAAATGCTTCTTCAACTGCCGTTGGAGGGGCGGCTGGTAGGAATTCTTCATACTTGGAATGATTCCCTTTCAGATGCGGTGAAAAATGACCGGACAGATGTATTGTACGGTCAGGATTATTTTTATGAAGAACTTTTGGGACTGAAATTTAAAATTTCTCCCTTTTCCTTTTTCCAGACCAATTCCCTAGGCGCTGAGGTGCTGTATGAGAAGGCCAGAGAATATGTAGGGGATACAAAGGATAAAGTTGTTTTTGATCTTTACAGCGGAACAGGAACCATTGCTCAGATTATTGCTCCAGTGGCAAGCAAGGTTGTGGGAGTGGAAATCGTGGAAGAGGCCGTGGAGGCGGCAAGAGAGAACACAAGAGGGAACGGATTAAATAACTGTCAGTATATTGCAGGTAATGTGCTGAAGGTAATTGACGGGATTGAAGATAAGCCCGATCTGATTATTTTAGATCCGCCAAGAGACGGAATACATCCAAAAGCCCTGGGAAAGATTATTGATTTTGGAGTGGAGCGAATCGTATATATTTCCTGTAAGCCTACTAGTTTAGTGAGAGATCTGGTTCCTCTTCAGGAAGCAGGGTACCGGGTGGTGAAAAGCTGCTGCGTAGACATGTTTCCGGGAACAGGGAATGTGGAGACGGTCTGTTCTTTAAGCCGCATAAAATAAGGATTTCTGCGGCTTCTTAAGGTCGAAAATGTAGTCGTTGACAACCATTTGACAACGCTTTTTTAAGATGTTGTCAAATGGTTGCGGCTTCTTCAAATATCTCTACACTTTTTTCCGCCATTGTTTCTGTGGCGTGTGTGTAAATCTGCAGTGTGGTGCTGATATCAGAGTGTCCCAAACGTGCCTGGACATCTTTGATATTTGCACCATTTTCAATGAGCATGGTTGCGTGCGTATGCCCTTACGGTATAATTACGACAAACCGGAAAAGCCCCGTAGGATCAAGGGTTTTGAGGTTTTCAGTCTGATTTTTTCATCCTTTTCCAAACCGAAAAATCATACTGAAATAAGTCGAATTGCAGG
>DXFU01000004.1 GCA_019114305.1 Candidatus Hungatella pullicola
TGCCAGACACAGGGTTAATATGCCGCTTAATATCTGCATAACCGTCTGCTGCAGCGCATTGGACACAGTATCCAGGTCATTGGTCACTCTGCTGAGGACGTCTCCGAACTGATGGGTATCAAAGTATTTAACCGGCAGGCGGCTGATTTTGTTCTCCACCGCGTCTCTCAAATCGTGCATAGCGCTTTGAATGGAATTGGTCAGCGCAAAGGCCATCACACTCTGAGATACGGTCTTGGCAATGTAAAGCAGAAGCAGCATAGCGATAATTCGCAGAAGCTTGTCAAATTCTACTCCGGCTCCGGGAACATGATTTATCATATCTGCCGCGTTCTTCACCAAAAGAGAAGTGGCCATTCCTTCTACTGAAGGAGAGACTGCCAGAGCACCTGTGGTTACACAAACCATCAAAACAGAAAGAATAAAACCGCCTTTGTAAGGCGCTATAAATGGAAGAAGCTTTCGGACAACGCTTCCGAAATGCCCTAATTTATGCTTCATATAACAATTCCTCCTCGCTCAGCTGAGATGCCGCAATCTCATAGTAAACAGAACAGCTCTTTAAAAGCTGCCTGTGAGTTCCGTATCCCACCACTTTTCCGCTGTCTAAAACAACAATCTTATCCGCATCCATGATAGTGGATACTCTTTGAGCTACAATCATCGTCATTGCTTTTCTGGTCACTGGCTTCAAAGCTTTTCTCAGCTTGGCATCCGTAGCAAAATCAAGGGCCGAAAAGGAATCATCAAATACATAAATGTCTGGTTTTCGCACCAGGGCCCGGGCAATGCTTAATCTCTGCTTCTGCCCTCCGGAAAAATTGCTTCCCCCCTCTGTAATCACAGTATCCAGTCCGTCTTTCTGATTCACAACAAAATCATAGCCCTGGGCCGTCCTTAACGCTTCATACAGTTCCTCATCAGAAGCCTCCTGTTTTCCATAAGAAAGATTTTTTCTGATGGTTCCGGAAAACAAATTGGCTTTCTGAGGAATAAATCCGATTCTGTCTCTCAGTTCCTCCAGAGTATAATCCTCCAGATTTTTTCCGTTTAAGCGTATCTCGCCGCTGGTCACATCATAAAATCGGGGAATCAGATTAATAAGGGTGGATTTTCCTGAACCGGTGCTTCCAATAAAGGCAATGGTTTCTCCCGGTCTTACCTGGAAGGATACATCCTTAAGCACAGCCTCCTCCCCGTCAGGATAAACAAAGGTTACATGGTCAAATTCCAGTCCGCTTTCCTTCTCCCCTTTGATTTCTTCGTTACAGCCCACAACAGAGGCCTGGTCTTTTATAATGCTCTCTGTATCCAAAACCTCTCTGATACGTCTTGCGGACACAGCTGTTTTTGGATACATAACCAGCACGGTACAAAACAGCATAGTGGAGAACATAGCGTGGAATACGTAATCCTGGAAAGCCACCAAATCCCCTACCTGAAGGCTTCCCGCCTGTATCAGATTTCCCGCGATCCAAAAGATCACCAGAATAGCCAGGTTCATAAGGAAAAAGAACACTGGCTGAGTCAGCATCATAAGGCGGAAGACTTTTTTTGAATACCCCGCATACCCATCGTTGCTTGCCTGAAAACGCTTCTGCTCATAAGAATCGTTATTAAAAGCCCGAATCACCCGGATTCCCGTAAGGTTCTCTCTGGATATACGATTCATCTCATCAAGCTTTTCCTGCTGCTTCTGGGAAATGGGCTCAGCAATCCTTGTAACCCATAACACGCCTAAAAGTATCACTGGCAATGTAGCCAGAATTACCATAGACAGCCTTACAGATGTAGCAAAAGTGAGGGTAAAGCTGAACAGAATCATCATAGGAGTAAGCATGGCCGTGCGGAGAAGCACATTAACAAACATCTGTATCTGAAAGGCGTCATTATTGGTTCTTATAATCAGGGATGAAACCCCAAACTGATTCATCTCACTTGGAGAAAAACTTTGCACCTTTCGAAACACATCGTTCCGAATGTCTCTTGTAATGGCCGTAGAAATCTGCGCGCTGCAGTATCCCAGAAGAATACTGCCCAAGGCTCCGGCCACAGCTACCAGAAGAAGCAGCAATCCCATTTTATAGATATAATTCCTGTCTCCGGTCATAACCCCGTTATTAATCATCTGAGCCAAAATGGTTGGTATTCCCAGCTCTACCAAGGCAAAGCTGCATACTCCCACCAGATTCAGAAACAGGTATTTCTTATATTGATTCATATAATGAAAAATCAAACGCATATAAACTCCTTAACAAATAAAACTTTTCCCCCGTCTTCCATAAAAAACACTGCCTTATCCGTATCCAAACCGTTCATCACCGGCATCCCTACATCCTAAGAATGGCCTGATAAAATCCAGGAGAAGAGGACTTGAATTTCTCCACGCAAATCTTACCGTTTCCCGCAACCGGAAAATTGAACTGAAAAAACGGATTCCTTTGTTCCTCTCTGTCTGTATCTGTCTTTTTCTCCATCTTTTCCCGCCACTACCGCGGTACATATTTTATCATCCCCATGGAGTAAACACAAGATACTCCCATCAGAAACATATTTTCCCCTGACTGTCTTCGGGCAAGGGTGACCTTCCTCATTATACTCTTCCGCAGGAACGCTTACCGCCACTTCCTCCAGCCAACCGATGCACAGCCCTATGGCGATAGCAACATGCCATTGATCTTCTTTTTCATTGTCTCCCCCTCAGTTTTAACTTTCCTGTTCCTCCTTAAGTTTTGTCACCGCAGTTACCGAAGCTGTGTAATCTCTTTCTACCTGCTGAAAAAGAGGCAGCACCTGAGAAATCTCCCCTGAACGAAGCGCCTCTGTCAAACGGCTGCTGGAAGAAAGCAGGGCAGATAATCCTAAATTAGCACATACTCCCTTTAATGTATGAGCCATGCGGAATGCTTCCTCATAATCTTGATTTTCCACAGCAGAACAAAGACCGTCAAAGGTTCTGTCTTCCAAAAATCGGATAATAAATTTCATAGCCAGCCGTTCCCCGCGAAAACGAGCCACTGTCCCTTCATAATCCCCATGAATCTCCTCATAACACTGTTTCAGAGTCATTTATCTCCCTCCTTATCGCTCTCAATGGGAGACAGCATAGACAGAGTTCCTGACATAGAATCGTCATAGAAACACCACTGTCCTCTCCCTCTCCTCTTTGCCTCGTAAAGCGCCTGATCTGCTTCCTGGAACAAAATCGCATAATCAGCCTTTCCATTTTCCACTTTAGCAGCTCCAATACTTACAGAAATGGGGTATCCGTCATAATCTCCTGTCACAGTCTGAAACACCCGTTCTACCGCCGCTTCTATCCCCGCGTTGGTATACTCGAAAAACAGCAGGAATTCATCTCCCCCTACTCTGGCAATTAAATCCCTCTCTCGGACACTGCTGCGAAGTCCTTCTGCCACATGTTTCAGCACCTTGTCTCCAAACATATGGCCTCGGCTGTCATTAATATCTTTAAAATAGTCAACATCCAGAATTGCCAGCGCCATATTTCCTTTTCCCATATGCTCTATCCGCTTCATAATTTCCTGCTTGGCGTTGGAGCCATTTAAAAGACCGGTGAGACCGTCATGAGAAGCCTGATATTCCAAACTTCTTATTCTGGAACGTTCCACATGAATATCCCATGCCTTTCCAATAAATCCCCGGGGCTGTTCATTTTCATCATCAGCCCAGTAAGCCTGACAGATCACCCGGTACCATCTCCTCTTTCCATGAATATTCAGGACCATATCTCTCTGTATCACAGGCTGCTCTCTGGTGACTTTTTCACACTGTTTACAAAACTGTTCCCAGCTGATGGGAATAAACAGGGCCAAAAAATCTCCGTTCTTCTCCGGCTCCATAATAATTTCGTCCAGTCCCAGCTTTTCAGCGCCCCAGGAGCATATAGAAAGCATAGATGGGCTGAGTATATACTCAAACTGAATTTCCTCCGTCATAGAAGCATAAAAACGGTATTTCATCCGCTCATGTTCCAACAACCTTAAGGTTCTGTCTGAAACAAACAGTTCCGTATTGTTGAGAATCTTCTGAGTTAAATCACGTCTCTTTACAGATTCCCCTGTTGTCGGTACCTGGCCTATAACCCTCAACAAGGCTTCCTCGTTTTCTTCCAAACATTGAAGCAAAAGAGGCTGAAACGCTCCGCATTCTCCGTTTAATATCATTTTAACCGCCTTCTCATGAGGAATCGCCTGTTTGTATACTCTCTCTCCTGTCAGCGCGTCATAAACATCTGCCAAAGCCACTACCTGGGCAGATATAGGGATCTCATCTCCCACCAGTCCATCCGGATAGCCTTTCCCATCATAACGTTCATGATGCCATCTGCATATTTCATAAGCTGCTTTCAGAAGCGGTTCTTCCTGATATACCGGTATTTGTTTCAGCATCTTAGCCCCCATAGCCGAATGCGTCTTCATCACCTCAAATTCTTCCGGCGTAAGTCTCCCCGGCTTATTTAAAATCTCTGCGGGAATGGTTATCTTCCCGATATCATGAAGAGCGGAGGCAGCGCTGATCAAAGAAATGTTATCCTTAAGATACGAATATTTCTGATCTTTTAAAATCAGACATTTCAGCAAAAGTTCTGTGAGCCTTCGGATATTCAAAATATGGGCCCCGCTCTCTTTATTGCGGAATTCCACAATATGCCCAAGAATATCTACCATCATATTGCTCTGCTTTTCTTTTTCATAAATCTGCTCAGCCACAAGATCCGCCAGTTTTTTCTGTTTGGTGTACAGCATAATTGTATTGATCACCCGATGCTGAACCATAAGGGAGTCAAAAGGTCTGGTAATAAAGTCTGTCACTCCCAATCGATACGCCTGTTCAATATAGGACGGCATATTCTCCGAAGAAATCATAATAACCGGCGTATTTTCAATCCAGCCATGCTGGTTCATAATCTCCAGTACTTCCAGCCCATTCATTCTGGGCATAATAAAGTCCAGCAGCACCAGAAAAATTTCATCGTTCCTGCTTCTGAGTACAGATACGGCTTCTGCCCCATTTTCTGCCTCAATAATACGGTATTTGTCACCCAGCATATCTATAAGGATGGAACGATTCATCTCAGAATCATCTACCACCAAAATCTGAGGAGCATTTGTAATTGCGCCCATAACATCACATCCCCCTATAGTTTTTCCCCGAATCAAAAAATTTTTAAATACTGCAGCTTTGTTCTATTGTACCATAAATTGTTTTTTGGCTCATTAACTATTTATACGGATTAAAAAGGCCTTTCCCAAACAATCAGCTAATCTGGAAAACGTCTCATACTCAGTCTTTCTTAACTGTTCGATTATTCTGTTTTTCTCTTGTTTATAATTTTGCCCCACTGTATTATACTTGAACTATCAGACAAACAGAATCACTTGGGAATAACAGCCGATCTATAGGACAAAATATTAAAAATAGGGAAAGGAGACGACTTATGTGTACCTGTTTTACCTTTAAAAATGGAGATTTTTACTTTGGAAGAAATATGGATCTGGAGTATACCTTCGGTGAAAAGATTGTAATTACCCCCAGAAACTATCCCTTTGCCTTCCGGCGGGAAAAACCTTATAAAAGTCATTATGCCATACTGGGAATGGCCACAGCAGACTCCGGCTATCCTCTTTACGCAGAAGCAGTGAACGAGAAAGGATTGTGTCTTGCCGGCCTTAATTTTCCAGGCAACGCCTTTTATCAGGAGCCGGAAGAAAAAGAAGCAGCAGCGGGAATCGCTCCCTTTGAACTGATTCCCTGGCTTCTGGGATCCTGCAGCAGCGCCAAAGAGGCAGTGCAGAAGCTGGAAAATGTCCCCCTTGTGTCGATTCCCTTTTCCAGCCGCCTTCCTCTGGCCCCCCTTCACTGGATGCTCTCCGACCGGGAGGAGTCTTATGTGTTAGAGCCTTTAAAGGAGGGACTGAAAATCTGTCCCAACCCTGTTGGAGTACTTACCAATAACCCTCCCTTTGAATTTCACACCATGAACCTGAACCGCTACATGAACCTTACTGCCCTTCCTCCCAAAAACCGTTTTTCCTCTGCCCTTTCTCTGTCTCCTTACGGCCAGGGAATGGGGAGCATTGGCCTTCCGGGAGACTCATCGCCTTGTTCCCGTTTTGTGAGGACGGCATTTCTGAAAGAAAATTCCGTGTGCGGTCAGGACGAGGAATCCTGTATATCCCAGGTATTCCATATTTTAGATCAAGTAAGTATGGTACGGGGAGCAGTGATGACTCCGGAAGAGAAATGGGATATTACCACCTACTCCTGCTGCATCAACGCTTCAGCTGGAATTTACTATTATAAAACCTACGAAAATAATCAGATACAGGCCGTCGATATGAAGGCGGAAGATCTTAACGGCGCCAGCCTGATCTGTTTCGATCTGCAAAACCGCCAGCAGATTTGTTATGTCAATGGCAGGCAGGGACAACAGCGGACTGAAAAATTGTAAAAACAGAGTTAACAAACAGGCATATTGTGCCAACACAGTATGTCTGTTTCTCTGCTGCATAGTATTGAGTCCGGATGACAATTATGGAAACATAAAATCTCCAATATCATACATAAAATCTCCTTAGAACTAATATGATGTAAAAAACGTTCTCAGGGGGCAACCCATGAAGGAGTACATAGAAGAAAGGGCCGTAGAAATCGCAAACTATATCATTAATGAAAAATCTACCGTAAGACAGGCAGCAAAAAAATTTGGAGTGTCAAAATCTACCATACACAAAGATGATGGTGTCATAATAAGAATAGAATTTCAGGGAATGCGGAAAGCGTCTGTATAAAGGGTTTTTGGGGCTTCTTCGGGCAGGAAGAAGCCTTATCACAACTTCATAGTGGATTACATAGCGTCTGTTTGACGGTTCATAGGAATCGCCGGATAGGCGCTTTTTTTGTGCCCTGAGACGGGTGAGGGAGGTGAACCAAAATGTCGGAAGTTAAATACGCGGAGGACAGGCCGAAGGACTGCAGGTACTGCTATTTCTGGTCGGGAAAGAAAAAGGGGTGCGATCTGGGCGGTGAAGAAAACTGTTACTACAGGATACGTCCAGAAGAGACACCATACAGTGAATGTGACGGCTGCCCTTACAGGCAGGAGCCAAAGTGCGTAAGCCTGTGCATGAAAAAAATCCTGAAGGACTGGAAGGAAAAAAGATGACCGCCGTCCTCGCGGATGCGGAAAGGTGGTGGCGGTAAATGGCCTTTGATTATTTTTACGGCCCACAGGCGGATCAGTTTGCCTTCTATCGGATTCCCAAAGTGCTTTTCACAGACAGACGTTTTGGAAATATTTCTACAGACGCCAAAACACTGTATGGAATTCTGCTGGACCGGATGAACCTGTCTGCGGCTAACGGCTGGCTGGATCAGGCGGGAAGGGTATATATCATCTTCACCGTAGAGGAAATCATGACCGCCCTCTCCTGCGGGAACAAGAAGGCTATCTCTCTTCTGGCGGAGCTGGAGCAGAAGACCGGGCTGATTGAGAGAAAACGTCAAGGGCTTGGAAAGCCTAACCTGATCTATGTCAAAAACTTTACTGGCGTTTATGTGGATAAGTCTGTGGATAACCATGTGGACAACTGTTTGCAGAAATGTCAAAAGGACACTTCTGGAAGTGTCGAAAATTCCTTTCATGAAGTGTCAGAACAACACGGAAATAATACTGATTTAAAAGAGACTGACAGTAATGATACTGATCTTTTCTCTTCCTTCAGGACAGAGGAAAGGAATTGTGAGGGACTGGAACTTCGCAGAAGTTATGAAGAGTATTTCCGGGAGCAGCTGGGATATGCGTATCTGGTTCAGGAGTATCCATATGAGACAGAAAGCCTTGAGGAGATATTCGGACTACTGGTTGATACCTGCTGTACTGCAAGGAAGGTGATAAGGATTGCCGGGGATGATAAGCCAGCGGATGTGGTTAAGAGCCAGTTTATGAAGCTAACGGGCGAACATATCCGTTTTGTACTCTCCTGCCTGAAGGAGAATACCACAAGGGTGCGGAACATGAAGCAGTATCTGCTGGCTGCGCTTTATAATGCTCCGCTTACCATCAGTAATTACTACTCGTCCCGTGTGAACCATGATATGGCAAACGGGCGGATATGAAGGGAGGAGGAAAATGGTGAATAAAGCTGTCGTTCTGGCAGTCTCAAACCAGAAGGGGGGAACGGGTAAAACGACAACCTGCGAGAATCTGGGGATTGGGCTGGCCCAGGAAGGGAAAAAGGTGCTTCTGGTGGACACGGATCCACAGGCAAGTCTTACCGTGGCCCTTGGATATCCCAGACCGGATGATCTGTCTTTCACGCTGTCTGATGCAATGGAAAAAATTATGACGGAGCAGCCGATTGCTCCGGGGGAAGGGCTTCTCCATCACCCGGAAGGCGTTGACCTGATGCCTGCCAATATCATGCTGTCCGGTCTGGAGGTATCACTGGTGAACGCTATGAA
>DXFU01000070.1 GCA_019114305.1 Candidatus Hungatella pullicola
CTATGAATATCCATGGATGGGTCACATAGTAGGTCTGGAAGGCAAGATTCAAGGGGAAAGGAAAAGACTGCTTCATATGGCCGGATATTAAAAGGGGAAGTGAACGAATTCTCCACATAGAAGAATAGTCATATAAACAAAAAAGATAAATCAAAGAGAAAGTTGCCAATGATTACTTGACAGTAACTAGCTGATAATAGTATGAATAAAAAAGTTGATTTTTTCGACAAAAAAAATTATAATATGTTCTAACTATGTTAAAATTTGGTTAAATATCAGGAATGTTGCGGAAAAGGTGACGGTAAATGACAGAGAACCTAAATATGGAAAAACTGAATATAGTTATTTCCCCGAAGGAAGGAGAGGCAGCGGCGGCTGTTCCTTTAGAACAGGAACTGGAAGCGCCCGCAGATTTTACAAGTCCGGAGGTTTTATATCAAGAGCTGGTAGCCAGTATCCGCAGATATCATCCATCCGATGACATCAGTATGATTGAAAAGGCGTATCATATTGCAAAAGAGGCCCACAAGGATCAGAAACGTAAATCAGGGGAGCCTTATATCATCCATCCTCTGTGCGTGGCCATTATTTTGGCTGATTTGGAGATGGATAAGGAGACCATAGCGGCAGGAATTCTCCACGATGTAGTGGAGGACACGGTTATGACCCTGGATCAGCTGTCCAAGGAATTCGGCGGTGAGGTAGCTCTTCTGGTAGATGGTGTTACCAAGCTGACTCAGCTGTCCTGGTCTCGGGATAAAATGGAGGTTCAGGCGGAAAACCTGCGCAAGATGTTTTTGGCTATGGCAAAAGACATTCGGGTGATTATTATTAAGCTGGCGGACCGTCTGCATAATATGAGAACTCTTCAGTACATGAAGCCTGAAAAGCAGAAGGAAAAGGCCCGGGAGACCATGGAAATTTATGCTCCTATTGCTCATCGTCTTGGTATTTCCAAAATTAAGATCGAGTTAGATGATCTTTCTTTGAAATACCTTCACCCTGATGTATACCGTGATCTGGCAGAGAAAATTTCATTGAAAAAAGATGCCAGAGAAGCCTTTGTAAGGAGTATTGTGGAGGAAGTTCAGGCCCATCTGAAAACAGCTGGTATTGAAGGAAAGGTGGAGGGACGGGTAAAGCATTTCTTCAGTATTTATAAGAAAATGGTAAACCAGAACAAGACTTTGGATCAGATATATGATCTTTTTGCTGTAAGGATTATTGTTGATACTGTGAAGGACTGCTATGGGGCGTTGGGTGTGATCCATGAGATGTATAAGCCCATACCCGGCCGGTTTAAGGACTATATCGCCATGCCTAAGCCTAATATGTATCAATCCCTTCATACTACTCTTATCGGCAACAACGGCCAGCCCTTTGAAATTCAGATACGCACTTATGAAATGCACAGAACGGCGGAGTACGGTATTGCTGCCCATTGGAAATATAAAGAGAGCGGAAGCGGACAGATTGCCAGCGGTAAAGAGCAGGAGAAGCTTAGCTGGCTGAGACAGATTCTGGAATGGCAGAGAGATATGTCTGACAATAAGGAATTCCTTAATATGGTTAAGGGAGATCTGGATCTTTTCTCTGACAGTGTTTACTGCTTTACGCCCTCCGGAGATGTAAAGAATCTTCCAAGCGGTTCTACTCCCATTGACTTTGCCTATTCCATTCACAGCGCTGTAGGCAATAAGATGGTGGGAGCCAGAGTCAACGGCAAGCTGGTAAATATTGACTATGTGATTCAGAATGGGGACCAGATTGAGATTATTACCTCTCAGAATTCCAAGGGGCCCAGCCGTGACTGGCTCAATCTGGTAAAGAGTACCCAGGCGAAGAATAAGATCAACCAGTGGTTTAAGACCGAACTGAAAGAGGATAATATTCTTCGGGGCAAGGAGCTGGTAGATCGGTATTGTAAAGCAAAAGGAATTAACTATTCTGAGATCAACAAACCGGAATACCAGGAGAAGGTGATGAAACGGTATGCTTTCAGAGACTGGGACTCCGTTCTTGCCAGTATTGGACACGGCGGCCTGAAGGAAGGCCAGGTTATCAATAAAATGGTGGATGAACGGGCCAAGAAGCTGAAGAAGGAAGTAACCGATTCTACGATTTTAAGTGATATTGAGGATATGGGCAATCGTCTCCCTGTAGCCAGAAAGTCCAAAAGCGGTATTGTGGTAAAGGGGATCCATGACTTGGCAGTTCGCTTTTCCAAATGCTGCAGTCCGGTGCCGGGAGATGAGATTGTGGGATTTGTCACAAGGGGAAGAGGAATTTCCATTCACCGGACTGACTGTGTCAATATTATCAATCTTCCTGAGGATGAGAGGAACCGGCTGATTGACGCGGAGTGGCAGGAGCCGGAAGGCGATGACACCAAGGAGCGTTATTCCACAGAGATTAAGATTTTCGCAAACAACAGAATTGGCATGTTTGTAGATATATCCAAGGTATTCACCGAGCGGCAGATCGACATTACCTCCATGAATTCCAGAACCAACAAGCAGGGCAAGGCCACCATTACCATGACCTTTGAGACTCACGGAGTGGAGGAGCTAAACCGGCTGACAGACAAGTTAAGACAGATTGACGGCGTAATAGATATAGAGAGGACTGCGGGCTAATCGCAGTTTTCTCTTTCTTTATGGGAGCAGGAAAGGAAATAGAAGTATGAGTGATGTGAGAATCAGAAGAATTACTGTAGGGAGTATGGCGGAAAACTGTTATATTGTATATAGAGAAGGAATGGAAGGCTGCCTTTTGGTGGATCCAGGAGATGAGGGAGAGAGAATCTGCCAGACCCTTCAGGCTATGGATCTTATTCCTGAGGTAATTCTTCTGACCCACGGCCATTTTGATCATATTGGGGCAATTTCTCAGATTCGGAAATCGTTTCCCAAGGTTCGAATATATGCGGGAGAATTGGAGAAAGAGGTACTGGAAAGCCCGGCAGTGAATCTGTCTTCCATGTTCGGCCAGCCTGTGTCTGAGAAGGGAGACCGATGGCTGGAGGATGGGGAGGAGATTTGTCCGGCGGGCATCCCTGTGAAGGTTCTTCTCACTCCGGGGCATACCAAAGGCTCTGTGTGCTACTGGCTGGAAGGGGAGGGATGCCTGTTCAGCGGGGATACTTTATTTGCCGATTCGTTGGGAAGGACGGATTTTCCTACAGGAGATACCAATGGGATTATTTGCTCTATTAAGGAAAAGCTGTTTGTCCTTCCTGACAGAACGCAGGTGTATCCGGGACATGGAGCTTATACTGACATTGGGTATGAAAAGAAAAATAATCCGGTGGCAACATACAGGGGATAGGAGATTATGATAGGGATAATACTAAATGACAATGGATTTGAGCAGGATATCAGAGAGCTTCTTATGGCTTTTTATCCAGGAGAAACCTTTACCCATGAGCCTGCAGAGGCAGAAGGAGCAAGGCTTACGGTAACCGGACTGACGGAAGCTGGTAGGTTTGATCTGACTGTCCGTGAGAGAGAGGGAAGAACGCTGAATGACAGGGCCAAAACAGACGGTTCTGACCGGCTTGAGACAAAGAATAAGATAAAAAGGCTGTTGTACGGTCTTTTAAAAGAGCTTACAGGCAGGGAACTTCCCTGGGGAACTCTTACAGGGATCCGTCCTACAAAAATTGCCCTTACAAGACTTTCGGAAGGTTTAAGCTGTGAAGAAATCAGCGATTATATGAAGAAAACCTATCTGGCAAGCCAGGAAAAAATAGACTTAAGCATTGAAATTGCTGCCCGAGAGAAGGAACTGCTGGCGGACGTTGACTATGAAAAGGGATACAGCCTGTATGTGGGAATTCCTTTCTGTCCTACCACCTGTCTTTACTGTTCTTTTACCTCCTACCCCATCAGTAAATGGGAGGCTAAGGTAGATGAATACTTGGATGCCCTTTTTCTGGAGCTGGATTATGTAGCCGAAAAGATGAAGGGGAGACCTTTGGATACCATATATTTTGGCGGAGGAACCCCTACTTCTCTTTCTGCCAGTCATTTGGAGCGGCTTGTCCATAAGGTAAAAACTACCTTTGATTTTGGGGCTGTGAAGGAATGGACGGTAGAGGCGGGAAGACCAGACAGTATTACCAGGGAGAAGCTTCAGGTCCTGAAAAAATACGGAATAACCAGAATTTCTATTAACCCGCAGACAATGAAGCAGGAGACTCTGGACCTTATTGGCCGCCGGCATACAGTAGAGATGGTGAAAGACCGGTTTTATATGGCAAGAGATTTGGGATTTGACAATATTAATATGGATTTGATTGTCGGTTTGCCCGAAGAGGGGCCTGAGGATGTAGCCCATACTATGGAGGAGATTAAAAAGCTGAATCCTGACAGTATTACGGTTCATTCTCTTGCAATTAAGAGAGCGGCCAGACTGAATATGTTTAAAGAGCAGTATGAAAACCTGAAAATAACAAATACTCAGGAGATGATTGATTTAACGGCGGACTGCGCCAGACAGATGGGCCAGGAGCCTTATTATTTGTACCGCCAGAAAAATATGGCAGGCAATTTTGAAAATGTAGGCTATGCCCGTCCTGGAAAGGCCTGTATTTATAACATTCTTATTATGGAGGAGCAGCAGACGATTATTGCCTGCGGCGCAGGTACTACCACAAAAGTATTGTTCCCGGCGGAGAACAGGCTGGAGAGAGTAGAGAATGTAAAGGCTGTAGACCAGTATATTGCAAGAATCGGAGAAATGCTGGAAAGAAAAGAAAAAATGCTTGCAAAATCGGAAATGTAATTTAAAATAGAGAGAAGACATGAGACAACAGCCAAAGCTGTGCCGGCAAGGTAGGTCTGGGCATAAGCGGGCGGCAATAAATAAAACGGAGTAAACGCTATGGCATTAAAGAAAAAGCCGGTTACCGGCATGAAGGACGTTCTGCCTGCAGAAATGCAGGTCCGGGAATATGTGATGAATCTGATCCGGGAAACATACCGCGGATTTGGGTTTAACTCGATTGAGACCCCCTGTGTAGAGCATATTGAGAATCTGACCAGCAAACAGGGCGGAGATAATGAAAAGCTGATTTTTAAGATCTTAAAAAGAGGAGATAAGCTGAATCTGGAGACGGCAGAGGAAGAAATGGATGTTGTGGACAGTGGGTTAAGATATGACCTGACCGTTCCTCTGTGCCGGTATTATTCCAACAACGCTGCTCAGCTTCCATCCCCATTTAAGGCTCTCCAGATGGGAAGCGTGTGGAGAGCGGACAGACCTCAGAGAGGACGCTTTCGTCAGTTTGTCCAGTGCGACATTGATATTCTGGGGGATCCAACCAGACTGGCAGAGATTGAACTGATTCTTGCCACAACCACTCTTTTGGGAAAGATCGGATTTCAGGGTTATCACGTACGGATTAACGACAGAAATATTTTAAAGGGAATGGCAGCTTACTGTGGTTTCCCGGAGGAGTCCTATGACCAGGTATTTATTATTCTGGACAAGATGGATAAGATCGGCATGGAAGGCGTGGCCAGTGAGCTTCTGGAAGCAGGTTATGATCAGAACAAGATTGACCAGTATCTTTCTCTGTTTCAGCAGGTGACACCGGATGCAGCCGGGGTAAGAA
>DXFU01000071.1 GCA_019114305.1 Candidatus Hungatella pullicola
GGGCGGAGCAGGCGGAACTGGAAAACGGCATTGACACCGAAAACCCATTCTTGACTGCGTTCCGGCAGTATCAGAACATCGACAAGCTGACACGGGATATTTTGATTGAATTAGTAGACCATATCAAGATACACGAGGGCGGCTATATCAGCATTGTATTCCGCTTTGCTGACGAGTTCCGCCGTATTCAAGAATTTATCGAAGTCAATACACATAGCGAGGCGGTTTGACAAAAAACCGCATTTTTGCAGATAGTCGCCTTTCCTAAATAAAACGCCCCAGTAGGTCCAGTGATACCGATAGGTCCGGTAGGCCCGGTAGGTCCGGTAGATCCGGTAGGCCCGGTAGGTCCAGTAATACCAGTAGGTCCAGTAATACCGGTAGGTCCAGTAGGCCCGGTAGGTCCGGTAGGTCCGGCTGGTCCCATTGGACCTGTACTGCCGGCAGGCCCTGCAATTCCTTGCGGCCCTGTGGCCCCCGCAGGTCCCGGAGCACCGCCTGGGCCTTGGGGACCTACAGGACCGTTATCATATGCTCAACTGCCTTTCGTTAGTTGAAATCCTGTATGAAGAAAGTTAATTTCAGACGCAAGTAACTAATTGGCAGGTGGCAATGTGATTATGGTTTCTTAAACTTAAAATATATGGTAATTTTTTTGTCCTCATGGATATAGATTGTATGGATCAAATGGAGCAGAAGAGGCTGTGTAAGACAGGGAATATTTTTGTGGTGAAGAAAATAATTCAGGAAGGAGGGAGGGGAATCCAATGGAGGATTATCTGTTGACGGGGCTGAGTTTTTTCCTGAAGAGGACAATTCTGATTTGAAGTTTTCTTCCATTGTGAGAAAATCAATGGACTCCTTCAGTCGTTTTTCCTGAGTATCCAGCCGCCTTTTTACAGATTCATATTGCTCCAGACTGATCAGACCTTCTTTCCAGTCCAGGTATAAAGAAGCAAAAAATTCCTGATTTTTTTCCAGTTCTTCTTTTCTGCGCTGAAGAGCAGAGAAAGGTCCAGTATTTGTTTCTGCAGAAGAGCCTATAGAAGAAATGTCTTCAATAAGCTTGGAAATTTGGGATATGCGGCTGATTTGCAGCTGGATTGAGCTGAGGACTGTCTTTTGCAGCTGATCCAGCCGTATAGAGTGACTTGTGCACAGAGATTTTGATTTTCGTTTATAGGTGGAACAGTTAAAATAAACGAATTTTTTTGCGGGCTTTCTGGTCATGGATTTTTTGCAGTCAGCGCATTTTAGGAGTCCGGAAAAAAGATGAGGCTTTCTTTGGTTTGGAGGTTGTCTGACAGACAGAGACTGCAGCTGGGAGGCCGCAAGAAACGTTTGGCTGTCAATGATAGGAGGAACCATGTTTGGTACACAGTACCAGCTGGATGGAGGAAGGGAAACGCGGCTGTGAATTTTGTAACTGATTACTTTTTGTTTTCCCTGTACCATAGTTCCAATGTACATTTTATTGTTAAGTATGGCGTTGACGGACGAATAGCTCCATAGTCCATCGTGCCTTTCCATCTGCGGATTTCTGTATTTCAGTCCTTTGCTTTTTTTGTAGGCAGAAGGGCTCAGATACCCCATTTTGTTTAGTTTTTTTGAAATTTCCCCTTTACTGAATCCCTGTAGAAACCACTTGTAGATCATTTTAACCACTTGGGAAGCTTCTGAATCTATAAGCAAAAGATTTTTGTTTTCCGAACTTTTCCTATAACCGTAAGGAGCAAAAGCTCCTATAAATTCTCCACGTTTTCGTTTGTTGTCAAAAGTCCGCCGGATATCACAGGAAGTTTTGTAGGCGTATCGGTCGTTCATCAGGCCATTGATAGGAACTTCCAGTCCAAGAATACCTTCGGGATTGTAAAATGTATCAATCTCAGGATCTCCAAGGGTAATGAAACGGGTATGGAAGCGGGGAAAAAAGTTTTCCAGGAAGTATCCTTGGTCAGAATAATTGCGAAAAGCTCTGGAAAGGTTTTTGCATATGATACAGTTGATTCTGCCTTCTTCCACGTCACGGATCATTCTCTGAAAATCCGGTCTGTCATAATCTGTGCCGGTTTTCCCGTCATCAATGTAAAAAGCAAAGTTCTGAAAATTTGTTCCAAAATGATTTTTAACATATTCTGTGAGAATATGTTTCTGATTTGTAACGCTAAGGCTTTCCTCTTTTCCGTCATCCCTGGAAAGGCGTATATACAGTCCGATTTGCCAGGATACAGGCGGCTGCCATGGATAAATCATAGAAATCTCCTGACTTCATTCTTCTTTTAAACTTATAAAAAATTCTTTCAGCAGTGTTTCCAAATCGGGTCCATTTTCTGTAAAAACGCAGTCTGCGTCTAACTGAGTTTCCTGCGGTTCATCCATTGTTTTATTCTCCTTTTCATAAAAGCTTATTAAAAATGTATGTATACCCGGCTGTCCATTATGAAATATCAGTATGAAAAAGTACAGGCGGGAAGCTGTTTGAAGCAGAATGTTTTTCCCTTTTTCAATCTGCCTCGTTAGACTTACGGGTAAGCTGTGTCTATGGATTGAAATTTGCATGGACATAAAAATGGAATTATAGTGCAAATAAAGCACAGAAAAATGCAAGTAATTTTATAACTTTGGAAGTAAAATAGAAATAGAAACATATAGATGAAAAGCAAAATGGAGGTTTTGTGAAAGTGCATTCCTCCATGACCGGAATAAGCATATAGGAAAGGTGGATGTACAATGGAAAAGAAATGGTGGCATAAAAAAACAGCATACCAGATTTATCCCAAAAGTTTTTATGATTCCAATGGAGATGGAATAGGAGATATTCAGGGAATTATTCAGAAACTGGACTATTTGAAAGAACTGGGCGTTGATATTCTGTGGCTTTCACCGGTATACCTTTCTCCCTGTGCGGATCAGGGCTATGATATTGCAGATTATTACCGTATTGATCCCCAGTTTGGCACTATGGAGGATATGGATCAGCTGCTGGAGGAAGCGAAGAAGAGAGAGATGCATATTTTGATGGATCTGGTAGTCAATCATTGTTCAGACGAGCATGAATGGTTTAAGAAAGCCTGCCAGGATCCACAAGGAGAGTATGGAAAATATTTTTACATAGAAGAAAAGAAAGATGGAAAGCTGCCATGCAATTGGCGTTCGTATTTCGGCGGAAATGTGTGGGAACCGATTCCGGGAACGGACAAATACTATCTTCATCTCTTTCATAAAAAGCAGCCGGATTTAAACTGGGAGAATCCTAAAGTGAGAGAGGAAGTATATAAAATGGTAAACTGGTGGCTGGATAAAGGACTGGCAGGTTTCCGAATTGATGCCATTATTAATATAAAAAAGCCCTTGCCATTTAAGGATTATCCGGCTGACCGAGAAGACGGACTGTGTGATATGGGGCAGGTGCTGGCGGATGCAAGAGGAATCGGACAGTTTTTAGGTGAGATGCGGGATACCTGCTTTCTTCCTCATGGGGCTTTTACTGTAGGAGAAGTGTTTAATGTGCGTAAAGAGGAGATCAGAGATTTTATAGGAGAACAGGGATATTTCTCTTCCATGTTTGATTTTAGCCAGACTGTGGAGGGGAAATCCGCAAAAGGCTGGTATGCCAGCCAAATCCCAAGCCCAGATGATTACAAAAGATGCTGCTTTGAAAGCCAGAAGACTGCCCAAGGAATAGGATATTTATCTAATATTATAGAAAATCATGATGAACCCAGGGGAGTCAGTCATTATCTTCCGCCGGAGGGACGGCAGGAAAAAGGAAAGAAACTTCTGGCCGCCATGTATTTTATGCTCAAAGGACTGCCTTTTATTTATCAGGGACAGGAGCTGGGAATGGAGAATTCTGTATATCAGTCTATAGAGGATATTGACGATGTGGGAAGCAAGGATGAATACAGACGCTGTCTGGAAATGGGCTGCAGCGAGAAGGAAGCCCTGGATATTGTGGGCCATTATACCAGAGATAATGCCAGAACACCCTTCCAGTGGAGTTGTGAGGAAAATGGAGGCTTTACCAAGGGCAAACCATGGCTGAATTTAAATCCCAATTATAAAACCATTAATGCAGAAAGCCAGGTGGGAAAAGAAGACAGTATTTATTCCTTCTACCAGAAACTGATCAGACTGAGAAAGAATCCCCAATGGCAGGAAACCATTGTTTATGGGGAGACGGTTCCGATTTTAGAGAAAGAAGAGAATCTGATGGCCTATTACCGAAAAGGAGAAGGTCAGACAATACTGGTTTTGGGGAATTTCAGCGGGGATGAAAAAAATGTGAATCTGGCTCAATTGGATTGGAGCAGAGCCCAGATCCTTCTCTCCAACGATCAGCTGGAAGAAAGAGAGAAGGGGAGGGTTACACTCCAGCCGTGGCAGTGCGCAGTAATTGGCATCAGTCAGTAGCTTTCGGCCCAATCGACAGACAGCGGCTGCAGACGAAAAGCTGAGGGTCAGCCTGTTCCTAAGGGGAGGCGTCTTCTGTAATCAGAAGGCGTGACTCCCTTATCTTTTTTAAACAGGCGGACAAAATAGCTTAAATTTTCAAATCCGCACTGAAGGCTGATTTCCATAACAGGAAGGTCTGTTTCTTCAAGGAGACGGCAGGCTTTTTCCAGGCGAAGACCATTGACATACTGGGTAAAGGTTTTGCCGAACTGATGCTTAAAATATTTGCAGAAGTAATTAGCGCTCATAAAACAGATAGAGGCAACATCGTCCACCAGTATTTTCTCACTTATATGCTCCTGAAGGTAAGAGACAATGTTTTTCATGGTATCCAGCTTTTTTTCATGGAAAGCAGACCGGTTCTCCTGGGAGAAAATGAGACAGTTCTGTTGAATCAGACAGGCCAGAATCTGCAGGAGAAAAGCTTTAACAGCCATTTGATATCCAGCAGATTTCAGGGAACAGCAGGAACAGATCCCGGTGATGCATTCCCTTACCGTATTATAGCAAATATCGCCAGGCTTTAAAAAAGACGGAAAGAATAATTTTTTCTGAATCAGGGGCAGAAGATATTTCTGCTGACAGTAGTCATAAAAATCAAAGGATAAAAATTCCAGGGGAAATACCAGGGCATCGTAAGTGGTGCCTGGGGCAAGGGAATCCAGATTGTGAAGCTCTTCCCGGTTAATAAAAATAATGGTGTCCTTTTCAACAATATGGGGCGATCCATTGATAAAAAGACGGATGGAGCCCTTTTGAAGATAAATGATTTCTGTATCCGGATGCCAGTGGCAGGAGACATAGAAATTACCGCTGGCATCGCAGGTATGGTATCTTTCAAAAGGAAAGAGAAAGGAGCCCCTCTGCGTCTGTTCTTTTAAATTCTCATTCATAATATCCTCCCATGGAACATGCAGTTTGATTGCTTGCTGCATTGTCTCATTATAGCAGTGGAAGAGAGAGAAGTAAACAAGTAATTTTTGTGAAAAATGCATAATAAAAAACGTGATAAATAACAAAAAACATAAAAATAGTTGACTTTCCTATTGGGGAATGATATATTGAAACCACCGATTGGAAACGTTACCGGTAACGTTACTGAAAACGATACTAAAAAGAAAATTACAGGCTGATAAGACGGGCATGAATGAATCATTAAAGTTAAATTTAAAGGAGGAAATGATTATGAAAAAGAGATTCGCTACAGCGATGCTTGCAGCCGCAGCAATGGCAGCAGCCCTTACAGGATGTTCTTCAGGGGGACAAGACGATAATGTTGGAAAGGTTTATTATCTTAATTTCAAACCGGAAGTAACAGACGTGTGGGAAGAGCTTGCTCAGGTCTATACAGATGAAACAGGTGTTGAGGTTAAGGTGGTAACTGCGGCAGGAGGAAATTATGAGTCAACTCTTAAATCTGAGATTGCAAAATCCGATGCCCCTACCTTATTCCAGATCAATGGTCCTGTAGGCTATCAGTCATGGAAGGACTACTGTGCCGACTTATCAGACAGTGAGTTTTACAACGCTCTTACAGATAAATCATTGGCTATTACCGGAGAAGACGGAGGCGTTTACGGAATTCCATATACCATTGAGGGATACGGTATTATCTATAACAATGCCATTATGGAAAAATACTTTGCCACAAATTCTCCAGTGGTTTCTTCTGTTGATGAGATCAATAATTTTGATACTTTGAAAGCCGTTGTAGAAGATATGCAGGCAAAGAAAGATGAGCTGGGCATTGAAGGCGTCTTTGCATCCACTTCACTTCTTCCAGGTGAAGAATGGAGATGGCAGACCCATACAGCAAATCTTCCTATTTATCAGGAATATCAGGATAAAGGCGTATCTGATTTGGATGAGATTGAATTTACCTACTCTGATAACTTCAAGGATATTTTTGATCTGTATTTAAATAACTCCACAACAGATCCAAAGATGCTGGGAAGCAAGGGAGTAAACGATTCCATGGCTGAATTTGCTTTGGGACAGGCCGCTATGGTACAAAATGGAAACTGGGCATGGAGTCAGATTGCAGGAGTATCCGGTAATGTGGTACAGGCAGAAGATGTTGGATTCCTTCCAATCTATATGGGGCTTCCCGATGAAGAGGATCAGGGTATCTGCGTAGGTACAGAGAATTACTTCTGCATTAACAAGCAGACATCAGAGGCAAATCAGCAGGCATCACTTGATTTTGTTTACTGGCTGATTAATTCTGAGACAGGTAAGGATTATATGACCAATAAGCTGGGCAATATTGCGCCATTTTCCACCTTCTCTGATGATGAAAAGCCGGCGGATCCACTGGCAGTATCCATGCTGGATTATATGGAAAGCGGAAAGAATAATATTCCATGGATCTTTACTACCTTCCCAAGCCAGACCTTTAAGGATAATTTCGGAAGCGCTCTTTTGGAGTATGCTCAGGGAACGATGACCTGGGATGATGTAAAGGCCACTGTAATAGAACAGTGGAAGGTTGAGAAAGCGGCAGCCAAATAGAACAATTAAAATATGGACGGAAAAGGTGAGCGGCTTCTGTTTTTAGAAGACTCACCTTTTTCCACAAAAGGAGAGGAAATATGGGAAAGCCAAAGAAAAAATATTTTGCGATTTTTGTTCTTCCTACATTGCTTGCGTTCCTGATCGCGTTTTTCATTCCATTTATATTGGGAATTTATTTATCATTCTGTGATTTTACAACTGTAACCAACGCAACCTTTGTCGGCCTGACCAATTATGTCAATGCGTTTACCAATCAAAACTTTTTAAACGCCCTTTGGTTTACTGTAAAATTTGCGGTTGTGGCTATTATTACTATTAATGTATGCGGTTTTACCTTAGCCCTTATGCTTACTCAGGGACTGAAAGGGACCAATTTGTTCCGCACTGTTTTCTTTATGCCGAACCTGATAGGAGGTATTGTACTGGGATATATCTGGCAGTCCATGATCAACGGTGTTTTGGCCAATATGGGCGTGACCATGCTGATGGATCCGAAGTATGGATATTGGGGATTGATCATTCTGATGAACTGGCAGCTGATCGGATACATTATGATTATTTACATTGCTGGACTGCAGAATGTGTCTACAGATGTGCTGGAAGCGGCAAAAATTGACGGAGCCAGCAGATGGCAGACGTTGTTCCGGGTGACAATACCTATGGTAATGCCGTCTATTACCATCTGCCTGTTCCTGACAATTGCCAATTCCTTTAAGATGTTTGACCAGAACCTGGCTCTTACCGGCGGCGGTCCGTCTAATAAAACGACTATGCTGGCTCTGGATATTTACGATACTTTTTACGGCAAGGTAGGATTTGAAGGCGTTGGGCAGGCTAAGGCCGTAATATTCTTCATTATTGTTGCAGGAATCGCCATGGCTCAGCTGGTATTTACAAGGAAGAAGGAGGTAGAAAGCTAATGAAAGCAAAAGGATTTGAAAAAGCTGTTATTACCGGAATTTTATGTGCGCTGGTGGTATTGTTTCTGACTCCTATCTTTTTCATTTTGATGAATTCTTTTAAGGGTAAATTGTTTATCAGTGACAATCCCTTTGCCTGGCCGTCTGGAGAGATGTTTGTGGGCCTGGAAAATTATACAGAAGGAATCAGAAAAACAGGTTTTTTCTCTGCCTTTGGATGGTCTGCGTTTATTACGGTTGCTTCTGTACTGGTGATTGTTCTGTTTACATCCATGACTGCATGGTATATTACAAGAGTCAAAACAAAGTTAAATAATATTTTGTACTATGTATTTGTCTTTTCCATGGTAGTGCCTTTTCAGATGATTATGTTCACTATGTCTAAGATGGCAGATATGCTTCATCTGAATAATCCTCTGGGAATGGTGGTTCTGTATCTGGGATTTGGAGCAGGATTATCTGTTTTCATGTTCTGCGGATTTGTCAAGGGAATTCCTTATGAGATTGAGGAAGCAGCCATGATTGACGGATGCAGTCCGCTGGAAATCTTTTTTAAGGTTGTCATGCCTGTATTAAAGCCTACGGCAATTACGGTAGCCATTTTAAATGCTATGTGGATTTGGAACGACTATCTTCTTCCTTATCTGGTAATCGGCGTATCCACCCCCTATAAAACCATACCTGTTACCGTTCAGTATCTTATGGGTTCCTATGGCGCCAAGGATTATGGTTCTCTTATGGCTCTGCTGGTACTGGCAATTGTGCCGATTATTGTATTTTACCTTTTCTGCCAAAAATATATTATTGAGGGGGTTGTGGCAGGCGCTGTAAAAGGCTGACGGCGAAGATTGAAAAAAGATCACTTCCCTGCTATAATTAGTTGTCAGATTGAATGTATGAGGTGATTTTGATGGAGACTGTGACAATAAAGGATATTGCCAGAAAGTGTAAGGTTGGAGTGAGCACGGTGTCCCGTGCAATTAACAATCATCCTGACATCAATCCGGAGACTAAAAAGAAAATTATGGACACCATTGCGGAGTGCAATTATATTCCTAATAACAGCGCGAGAAATCTGAAAAGAAATGAGTCTAAAACCATTGCAGTTATGATTAAGGGAATCGCCAATCCATTTTTCCATGGAATTGTCAAGGTCCTGGAAAGTTCCATTGAGAAAAAAAAGTATGGATTTCATCTTCAGCATGTTGAGGAAGAAGGAGATGAGGTGAAAGCGGCCTTGGAGCTGGAAAAGGAGAAGAAGCTTTGCGGCATTATCTTTTTAGGAGGAGCCCTGGGGCACTCGGAGGAGACCATCAGGCAGCTTCGAACTCCATTTGTTATGTGTACCACTTCTCTGAACGAGGAGATACCAAAGGAACTGTATTCTTCTGTTAAGATTAATGATGTACAGGAAGCCTACCGCATGGTCTCTTACCTATGCAGCCTTGGACATAAAAAGATTGCTATGGTTGCGGCAAGAGAGGATGATCAGGCGGTTGGCAAAATGCGGCTTCAGGGGTACAGAAATGCCTTAGCTGATTATGGGATTCCTTTCAACAGAGACTTGATTTTGTATCCGGTAAAAGGAGAAGATCCATATTCTATGAAAAATGGTTATGATACCGTCAGAAAGTTTATAGAATGCGGCGGGCAGGCTACTGCATTCTTTGTGATTTCTGATAATGCGGCCTTCGGCGCGTGCAAAGCTTTATGGGATATGGGAAAAAAGATTCCCGATGATTATTCTGTGGCCGGATTTGACGGGATTGATATGGCAAAATATTATTGCCCATCCCTTACAACTATTAAACAGCCTTTTGAGGAAATGGGAAAGGAAGCTATTGATATACTTTTTGACCTGATTGAGGAATCAGGAGAAAACAGGCATAAGATTTTTGAGGCTGAGCTGGTGGAAGGACAGTCAGTGAGGGCTCTTGTATAACCAACAGCGGTCATTGCAGTGACAATTTTTGCAGTGGCTGCTGTTTTGATGTACCGGATTTAGGCCTATGGTTGAGCAAAGTTAACCGGGGCTACAGGTCCCTGAGGCCCTCTGGCTCCTGTGACGCCGGCAGGTCCCATTGGTCCAACCGGTCCTCGTGGGCCAGTGGGGCCGGTTGGACCTTTACAGGGATTTTTACAGCAGTCATTGCAGTGACAGTCATTGCAGTGGCTGCTGTTGCATTGTCCGTCATTACAGCGGCCGTGACAGAAATCTTCTTGATTTCTGTCCTGAAATCCATTATAAAACATATAATTTACCTCTTTGTCTTTTATTTTCCAGCGTTTCCGCTTATTATTATATATGAAAATAATACAAGTTTGGTGTAGGGCCTTAGCTGTCCAAGCACCTGAACCACAAAATTGAAAAAGCGAGGAAATACAATGCTGTATCAGATTAAGGACGGAACAGTTTCTGTAGGCGGAGAACTGATTTTATCCCATATAGATTTTGAAATTCGTGGAAAGGAAAAGATTGCTCTGGTTGGAAGAAATGGGGCGGGCAAGACAACCCTGCTTAAGCTGATTGCCGGTAAGCTTTTCCTGGACAGAGACGATAAGAGGCAGGGGCCCGGCATTTTTACTTCCAGAAGTTTGACTGTAGGCATGCTTTCCCAGGAGACTTTTGGAGACTCCGGACAAACCGTGGAGGAGGAATTGATGAAAGGATTTCCATCCCAGGATAGGTTTGATCGGGAGCGGTTTGCCTATGAGCAGGAGTATGACAGAATTTTCACCGGATTCGGGTTTCACAAAAGCGATAAGAAAAAACGTCTGAACCAGTTTTCCGGCGGCGAGAGGACAAAGATTGCTCTGATTCGTCTTCTTCTTGAGAAGCCGGATATTCTTCTGTTAGACGAACCTACCAATCATCTGGATTTTCACAGCCTTCAATGGCTGGAAGACTATATGAGACAGTATGAAAAGGCGGTGGTTATGGTATCCCATGACCGTTTTTTCCTGGACAGAACTGCTGAGGTAGTATATGAGCTGGCGGATAAGCAGCTGGCAAGATACGTGGGAAACTATACGGATTACAGAAAGGAAAAGGCAAAGAAGCTTCAGCTTCAGAAAAAAGCTTATGCAAAGCAGCAGGAGGAGCTGAAGCGGTTGGATGATATGGTCAGCCGATTCCGGCATAAGCCGTCAAAAGCCTCCTTTGTCAGAGCAAAAAAGCATGCGGCTCAAAGGCTGGAACGGCTGCCGAAGCCTCAGGAAGATGAGACATCCATATTTACAGGGGAGATTGTGCCGGAGATTTTGGGAAGCAAATGGGTATTTCAGTCAGAACATTTAAAGATAGGATACGACAAAGTACTGGCTGAGATTACCATTAGAATACGGCGGGGACAGAAGATTGCGGTTTTGGGAGATAATGGAGCAGGAAAAACCACTTTTTTAAAAACGGCAGCTGGTTTTATCCCACCTGTGTCCGGGGAGTATTGCCTGGGCAATCACGTGACCATTGGATATTTTGATCAGAGAACGGGAGAGATTTCCTCGGAGAAATCGGTGGTGGAGCATTTTTCAGATTTGTTTCCCCAGTTGACGGATAAAGAGGTTCGCTCTGTTCTGGGAGCCTATCTTTTTCCGGGACAGGAAGCATGGAAAAAAGTTAAGGTACTGTCGGGAGGAGAAAAGTCCAGGCTGGTGCTGGCGGAGCTTCTCCAAAGCAGACCTAATTTTCTCATTTTGGATGAGCCTACTAACCATATGGACATTCCGGCAAGGGAAACATTGGAGTCTGCCTTTCAGGCCTATAAGGGAACTATGCTGTTTGTGTCCCATGATCGGTATTTTATCAATCAGGTGGCAGATGCTCTTTTGATTTTTGATGGTCCGTCTGTGTGGTATTATCCTTTCGGATATGACCATTATCTGGAAAGACTTAAGAAACTGAAACAGTCTGATGGGATTGCCGGAGCAGTACGTGCGGAGGAACAGGCTCTCATTGCCGGCCTGAGAGCCGTTCCAAAGGAAGAAAAGCACCGATTAAAAGAACCGTCTGCAGAAGCCGCCTACACGGACTGGAAACTGAGACTGATGGGGGAGAAGCTTATGCCTTACAGAGACCAGGTGGAAAAGCTGTGGGAGGAAAGGGAATCCCTAAGGCTTGTGTGGCAGGCGTCTGAAGGATTCTGGAACGGAAGGGAATGCCGGGAAGAGAAGGAGCTGGAGAAAATTTCCCGGCATTTAGAGGAAGCATGGAGTTTGTGGCATGAGATGTGCATGGAGTGGTATGAGGAAGCGGAGGAACTTTTTGGGTGGAACAGTGAGGAAGGTGTGATGTGATAAACTTACCAGAGAATGGATATTCTCTGAGAAATATAGGCAGGTACCGTATCCCTGGGGATTCCCAGGGATACAGCCAGTTCTCCGAACAAAAGATCTTCTGTCTGTTTCATAAAGCGAAGATCAATCTGGCCTATTTTTTTCTTCTGTTTTTCCGCTTCTTCTTTTTTCTTTCGGATAGACAGGACAAGAGACATTAAGCTGTTGCAGTCATAGGCAAGAGATGCCTCACGGTAGCGCCGCTTTAATTCCGGCAGACTTTTACACCGAAAGATTTCTGTGGGCGCTGCGGGAATACAGTCAATCAGCTGATTGGCCTCGTCGGGTGACATGACAGGACGCATAAATACTTTGGGCGGATCGGCCGGAGTGTAAATGGTTCCCTTTTGATAGAGAGGCTTGAGTATATAGTACAGCTGCGTATCCCGCTCAGGGAGAGAGGAAGGAGTCAGCAGGGCGATATCCTCTATTTTACATACTCCGGTGTGCCCATAAACAATCAGATCACCAATTCCATACAAAGGCATTCACCTCCTTTTTGTGTGATATGGAAGGCTATGATATTAGTATTCCCAGAAAATGAAGATTGAAGCAGAAAAAGGAAACAAAAATAAATGATTCCTACAAAGAACCGTCCCTACCGCATAATGGGGGCGGTTTTGTTGTCCTCACCTTCTTTCTGAGTTTTCATATCATAGAGTATAGATTCAGATATGAGAACTTTTGGAAATCTGACGTTTTTCAGAAACTGAGTCATGACAAAGACCACAGGAGGAGAATATATGACGCCAAAACTGGATGTCCGAGGGGTAAGCTGCTCCTATCATACCATGGAAGGAGAAACGCAGGCCCTTTCAAACATATCTTTTACAGTGGATAACGGGGAATTTCTTGCTGTTGTGGGGCCTTCCGGCTGCGGGAAATCTACCCTGTTATCTCTTTTATGCGGTCTGATAAGACAGGATGAAGGGGATATACTGATTGATGGGGAGAGAAGAGAAGGAGTAGGGGCCGGAATTGGAATTGGCTATATGCTTCAGAGAGATCATTTACTGGAATGGAGAAGTATTTTATCCAATGCAGGCCTTGGATTGGAGATTCAGAATAAACTGGATGAACAGGCGAAAGAAAGACTGAAAAAAATGCTGGAGGACTATGGTCTAAAGGATTTTGAAAACGCAAGGCCGTCCCAGCTGTCGGGAGGTATGCGCCAAAGAGCGGCATTGGTGAGAACTTTGGCACTAAATCCGGAAATTCTTCTTTTAGATGAACCCTTTTCTGCTTTGGACTATCAGACCAGGCTGTTTGTATGCGATGATATCAGCTCAATTATTAAGAAGGCAGGAAAAACAGCCATTTTGGTCACTCATGATCTGTCAGAAGCCATCAGTACAGCTGACAGAGTTTTGGTTCTGACCAAAAGGCCGGGAAGAATTAAGGCGGTATTGCCCATTTCTTTTGGAGAAAGGTGGATGCGCCCTCTGGAGCGAAGAAACGCGCCGGAATTTTCTTCCTATTTTAATCAGGTATGGAAGGAGCTGCAGAGCAATGAATAAAAGTGCTGGAATCACCCTGGCTCAGAAGGCGTTCCTGGAACAGGAAACGGTTCGAAGGAGAAAGGTGAAGATCTTAAGAGTTATGTTTTTGGTTCTTCTTCTGGCTTTGTGGGAATTAAGCGCAAGAATGGGATGGATTAATGATTTTATTTTCAGTTCACCAGCAAGAGTTGTTTCCTGCTTCTGGGAAATGGCAGGAGATGGAAGCATATTTGTCCATACAGGCATTACCGTATTGGAGACATTGGCAAGCTTCGGACTTGTAGTGGTTATTGGACTTATTTTTGCCCTGATTCTCTGGGCCAGCAAAAGCGTATCGGAAGTTCTGGAACCCTATTTGGTCATGCTTAACAGTCTCCCAAAATCAGCCCTGGCTCCTATCCTTATTGTATGGCTGGGAAATAATGTAAAAACCATTGTTGTGGCGGCTGTATCGGTAGCGGTATTTGGATGTATTATGACCCTTCACAACGGATTTGCCCAGACAGACCCAGATAAAATAAGGCTGATTTACTCTCTGGGAGGCCAGAAAAAGGATGTGCTTCGAAAGGTTCTGCTGCCGGGGACTGTTCCTTTACTGATCAGCAACATGAAGGTAAATGTGGGACTGTGCCTGGTGGGCGTAATTATTGGAGAATTTCTGGCAGCCAATCAGGGGCTGGGATATCTGATTATTTATGGAAGTCAGGTATTTAAAATGGATTTGGTGGTTATGAGCATTGTAATTTTATGTGTTGTATCCGCTGTCCTTTATCAGGGGATCACCTTTCTGGAAAAAAGGATTCAAAAGATTTGAAAGGAAGCAAAAAGCCAATCAGCTCTTCTTTGGATAGGAAGAAGGGTGATTGGCTTTTTTGATGAGCGTCCTACTATATTCCATTGCTCCGGATTAGATAGAAATAAAAACATTCCATAAATTCCCGCTCTGAATTGCTGGTAAGAGGATTCATATTGAGAATTTCCCGGATTTTATCCAGACGATAAATCAGGGTGTTTTTATGGATGTGAAGAATATCGCTGGCCTTGGCAAGATTGTAATCTTTTTCTATAAGGGCAGCCATAATTTCAATATAATTGTCAATGAACTTTTGACCAAGTCCCTGCTTAAAGTAAAGAAACATAGCGTTATATTCCTGCTGAGAGGCCATAGATTCCAGATATTTCACCAGATAGTCGTAAAAATAGTAAGTTCCCGTCTTACCAATGTTTTTTTGAAGCCATCGGCAGTAGAGATAGGCCTGCCGATACTGCATAATATCATTTTCCATAGGACCTATGTAAAGGCTGTATGACAGCCCGCATACTCTGGCATAATTAAAAAAGCAGGTGAGATATTCCCCCAGAATATACTTGTAATCCTGCATAACAGTTGTTATATGACAGCTTATGGATTTGAAAAGAACAATCGTTCCGTCATTGGTTATACCGATAAAATCTTCTTTGGAAAATAGACTGCTTCCTTCCAGCTGCTTTGTAATAGGAACCGCATGAGTGGACGAATCGGATATCTGAATCAGTACGGGAATACGCACCAGATGCTGATTTAATTTCAGTTCTGTAAAGTATTGTTCCAGATCCTGCCGTTCGAAATCATCGCTGTAAAAGAGCGTGCGCATAAACCGTTCTTTTACTGTAAATTTACGCATATTGTTGTTTCTGTACAACTCAAATTCTAACATGGTTTCAATAGAGAGCCGGATAATTCCTGCAACGGACCGTATTTTTTTAGGATCCCCGTTAATTCCCACAACACCTGTTTTGCATTTGTTTACATACAGGGCCATATAGATCCCTTCCTTAACGCCTGTGTCAGGATCAGAAATATCTACGGTTATAGAATCAGCTTTTCCTTTAATGATGCCAAAAGCAGTTTCATGGAATGCCCCTATATGTTCCTCCATTTTGCTGGCAACGACTTTCCCGTTTTCGTCTATGATGCTAATGTTATATTCTGTCAGATCAGAAAGTTTATCAATCAGTTTTTTTGCTAATCCATCATCCATATTACCGCTTCCTTATTGTATGTCTCGTCTTCTGCAGGTTACAAGTCAGCAGATTTTTATCTGCTAAATAGATGTTCCAATTTAATGTTATCTCAAAATATTATAATAAATACTCAGGTTTTCTCCCATGTTTGCTGTATACAAAAATAATAGCTTATTTTATGCTGAAAAAACAAAGCCAATTTCTGGAAGCTTATTTTGTTTTCTAATCATAAAAAGAGAAAGAGATTTTTGTTTTTTCGAACCTGTGAAGGTGAATTGTAAGAGAATATAATAAAATCACAAGCAAAAACGAAAGAAATGGAGGAGTAGCAAATGAGAAAAAGAAGTTTAGCAATCCTTATGGCGGGGCTTATGATTCTGACTTCTGTGACTGGTTGCAGCAGTGGAAATGGGGAAACACAGGGAGAAACTGCAGCCAGCACATCTGAAACGGTTTCAGAACAGGAAGAAAGCCAGGAAACTGCTGGTGAGGCAACTGGAGAGGGGAACCAGGAACTTACCGGCACACTGAAGATGTATGGTCCCGGCCTGTTTGCGGAAGTAGGACAGGAGGGCAGCATTGACATGATAACCGGGGTGGAGAAGCCGGGGTATCAGGTGGTAATTGACAGGTGGAACGAGCTGTATCCCAATGTAGAGCTGGATATTGAACCGATTCCCTGGGACAACTGGAAAGCAGCGCTTCAGACGGCAGCTATTTCCGGAGATGTGGACATTCTGATTCACGGAGCATCTTTAGGACCGGTAGTCGAGCCGCTGCAGCCGTATCTGGATCAGGATACGGAACTGGAAAGCCAGCTGACCATGCTGACTTTGAGACGAAACGAAGAACTGGCTCCGTTAGATCAGGTCGTTCCTTTTGGAATTACAGTAACGTTGAATCCGGTAATGGTAGTGATTGATAAGACAATATTTGAGAATTATGGGGTAGAACTGCCGGATTACGAAACCTGGACTCTGGATGATCTGATGGAAGCGGCCAAGGCTACCACAGGCACAGATCCGGTAACGGGAAAGCAGACTTACGGAATCAGTCCCATCAAGGCTTCCGATGCTTATAAAAATTATATTTGGGTATCCAGAGCTATGAACAATGAGATTTTTGAGTGGTCGGACACCAACGCCATCAAAGATACCAAAGTGAACTTTGTAAATGACAAAACAGCAGAGGTTCTGGATTATATAGCGGAATTTAAAAATTATACCAGTCCTGATTATGTGGAAGGCCTCGATTTGGCCAATGCCTGGACGGAGGATCATAATATTGCTATGGTAATTGTAGAGAATCCATACAATGTATACAATACTCTGAAGGCAAATGGGTTGGATGACCAGTTTATGCTGGCCGCGCTGCCGCAGATTCAGGATGGTCCTTATAAAGGAATTACGTCCAGCCATTTCGGTGATTGGCATATGTCTATTTGCAAAAACAGCCAGAATAAAGATCTGGCATGGGAATTCCTGAAATTTATGGTGACAGATTCTGTGGTACAGCAGTGGATTTTGGATACCTATAATATTCCTGTAAATAAAGAAGCCAACAGCCGCCTGGATGAGTATATGAGCGCTGATTTCGCAGATCCAATCAAGTACGTAATTGATACTTGTCCGGCAGGATTCAGCTGTTCAGAAAATCAGTGTTATGACAGCGGTAATTTTGGAACGTTTATGAATGATCTGGCCACAGTAATTAACGAGATGTATCAGGGGAATATGGATCATACCCAGGCGATGGAGTATGTTCAGAAAAACGTGGATGACTATTTAAGTACACTTAACTGACAAGACGTAAATTGAAATGGGGTAAAAGAGGGCTGCAAAAGCGAGAGAAAAGCCGCTTTGCGGCCCCTCTTTATTAAGGAGGCGGAATATGAACAAAAAACAGGCATTGAAGGGAAAAATAAAAAAACAGGCTGTCTGGTACTCCTTTTTGCTGGTGACCATTGTGACATTGATAGCGCTGACCTATATTCCAATGCTGACTACAATCAAATACAGTTTTTGCGATGTAGAGGTTTTGGGATTTGGGGGAAGTGAATTTATTGGAATGCAGAATTATGAGACGATAGTACATAATGCTGCTTTTTTGAAGTCTGTAGGAAACACCCTGATTTTAGCTGTAATGAGCCTTATATCCATTCCTTTGGGATTCGTTCTGGCCACTTTGATTAACAATGTCTACTGGTCCAAAGCCCAGAGTTTTTTCAGAGTGGGGTATTATTTTCCAAATATTATTACGGGAGTCAGCGTGGTACTGATATTTCAGGTCGTTTTAAAGACAAACGGAGGACTTTTGAACAGCGCTCTTTCTTTTCTTACAGGTCATGAGATTTCCATTGGGTGGCTGACAGATTCTCATTATTCCAGATTCGGCGCTACCATTTTAAACGTGTGGTCCACATTAGGGTACAATATGCTGATTAATCTGGCAAGTCTACAGTCCGTGCCTCGTGAAATCTATGAGGCGGCAGAGGTGGACGGAGCAAATGCATTTCAAAAATGGGTGTATATTACCATTCCTCAGATGACCTCCTGTTTTGTTTTCCTGTTTATTACATCTGTCATTAATGGGTTGGCCCGATTTACGGATTTGTTTATTATAGGCGGCAATACACCGATAGGAAGACCGGGAGGAACCCTTCAGACCATTCTCATGTATATTTACCAATTTAGCTTTGAGACGCCAAGATATGGGATTGCTTCAGCTGGAGCCATGATATTATTCCTTTTAACCTTTATTGTTACCATGGTGAACTTAAAGATTACTGGATTTTTCAAGAATAAATAGGAGGCTCAATGATGAGAAGAAAAAGAAAAATAAAGAGGATTGCTCTTGTGGTTATTTTATCAGTCATACTGGCGGTGATTCTGGTTCCGCTTTTGTGGTGCGTTTCACTGTCATTTGATCGAAGGGCGCTCAATGCCCTTCCGGAATTCTCGCTGATTCCCCATGAACCTACTTTATTCAATTATGAAGTGGCTTTTAAGACAATTCCGTTGATTCGTTATTACCTGAATACTATTTTTATTACGGCAGCCCATACGCTGATTGCTGTATTTTTCTCCCTTACATGCGGATATGCCTTTGCAAAGGGAAAATTTGCCGGAAAAAAATTCTGGTTTATTTTTATGCTGGCTGTTATGATGATTCCTTTTGAATCCAGAATGATCCCTCTTTACCTTCAGTACAAACAGTGGGGACTTTTGGATACTTACGCACCTTTGCTTATGGGAGCAGGAGCCTATGTTTATGGGATCTTTTTTGCCAGACAGAATATTGAGGGCATACCGGATTCCCTGAGAGAATCTGCCTATATAGACGGTGCAGGGGAGTGGAAAATATTTTTCAGCATTATTATACCTCTTTCAAAGCCGCTCATTGCCACGTTGTCAATTCTGCAGATTTTAAGCAACTGGAACAGTTATCTTTGGCCTCTTGTTGTAATTCAGAGTCAGGAAAAACAGCTGATTTCTGTAGGAGTGTCCTTGTTTAATGCGCAGCAGAATGAAATTTATTACGGCCCCAGAATGGCCGTGGCCGTTATCAGCGCCATACCGCTGACCATTATGTTTTTGCTGCTTCAGAAACATATTGTTCAGAGTATTGCGGTCAGCGGCATTAAACAGTAATCTTTGACAAAAGAGCTGTTGTCAGAACATTTCTTTTGTGTTCCTGAACCAAATTTCAAAAGAGAGATTTGTTGCCGGAACCGTGACGGGAAGTAAAGGAAGCTGATATAGTTAACATATGATAAAGGAAACGGGGGTAAGGACATGAAAGCTGTGGTAATTGGAGGCAGCGGCCGTATAGGAAGCTATCTGGTTCCCAGACTTGTAAAAGCGGAATATGAGGTGATCAATGTATCCAGGGGAAAACGGGAGCCGGTAAAGAAAAGCAGCGCCTGGAATGAAGTAGAACAGATCGTTTTAAACAGGTGCTGTGAAGAGGAAAATGGTGTTTTTGGAAAGAAAATCGCAGCGCTTAATCCTGATATTGTAGTGGATTTGATCAATGACAAGGTAGAAAGCACTTACCAGATGGTGGAGGCTTTAAGATACACGAATATCAGCCATTATCTTTTTAATGCTACGATCTGGGTTCACGGCCATGCTACCTGCGTCCCTGCTACAGAGGATCTTCCCAGGCATCCGTTGGAAAATTATGGAATCAATAAGGCCGCCAGTGAAGCATATCTCCATCAGCAGTACCGCCAGGGAGGCATACCGGAAACTGTGATTATGCCGGGACATTTGACGGGACCGGGCTGGACCTGCATTAATCCTGCCGGGAATTTAGATCCTCTTGTTTTTCAAAAGATTGGCAGAGGAGAGGAAATCGCTCTCCCTAATCTGGGAATGGAGACTGTTCATCACGCCCACGCAGATGACGTGGCTCAGGTATTTATGAACGCCATCATTTACAGAGGCCAGGCTTTGGGAGAAAGCTTTCACGCCACAGCTCCCTACGCCATGACATTAAGAGGATTTGCAGAAGAAATGTATCGATGGTTTGGCCATGAGCCTAAGATTAAATATCTTCCATGGAAGGAATGGTGCGAGTATACCGCTGTAGAGTGTTACATTAACAGCACCTGGTCCCATCTGACTCACAGTGATAATTACAGTATAGAGAAGGCCAGAAGACTGATCCACTATCAGCCCAGGTATACCATTATACAGGCTGTGGAAGAGTGTGTGACCAGTATGTTGGAAAGAGGTGTTATTACATTGTGATGTCGGAACAAAGGGAAGTAGAAGGGATTATTTTTGATATAGACCATTTTGCCGTACATGACGGCGAAGGAATTCGTACCTGCGTGTACTTAAAAGGCTGTCCTCTTCACTGCAGATGGTGCCACTCACCGGAATCTCAGGAAGAAGAGCCTGAAATCTTATTTGCGCCGGGAAGATGTACCGGCTGCGGAGCCTGCGTTGCCCAATGCCCAAGAGGACTTCAAAGAATAGAAGAAGGCGTGAGAATATTTGACAGAGCACAGTGTATAAAATGCGGAGCCTGCGTTTTGGTATGCGCTGCCGGAGCACTGACACTTTCCGGAAAAAGAAGAGGTATCTCAGAAGTACTGGAAGAATTGGTGGAGGACAGGGAGTTCTACCGCAACAGCAATGGCGGAGTGACTATAAGCGGAGGAGAAGTATTGTCCCAGCCGGTATTTGTCACAGAGCTTTTGAAAGGGCTGAAAAGAGAAGGAATCCACACTATAATTGAAACCTCCGGTTATGGGAGGAAGGAAGATTTGATGGCAATGGCAGAGTACACGGATCTGTTCTTTTATGATTACAAATTAGGCGACAAAGAGGAATTTGAGACCTATATAGGAGGGGATGCAGGACTGGTTTACAGTAATCTGGAGGCTTTGAGAAGGATTACTGACAGGATTGTTTTGAGAGTACCCATGATACCAGGAATTACCGATACGGACAGAAACATAAAAATGCTTTATGACATTGCCGGGAAGCTAAGGATCGGTCGGATCCATTTTCTGCCTTATAATCCGTCTGCCGGTGCGAAATATCAGTGGTGCGGACGGGAGTACACTCTGGAAGGGCTTCAAGGAGATATGGAACGCTTGGAGCAGCTGAAAGCTATGGCGCCGGAAACGGTGGAAGTAGAGATTGTAGAATAGGTTGAAGAGGAGGAAGATTGAAATGGTAGATATGGAAAAATATTCCAGAGAGATTACAGACAGTGAACCGTCAGAGCGGGTACAGTTTCTTATTGACGCGGTGAGAGATAATATGACGTCAAAAAATAAGCCAATCAGGGGATTTGAGCCGGTTTTAAATGAGGAAACCGGGAAGCTTCCGGTTATTATACGGAAGGCAATGTCGGAAAGGAAAAAGCTTGCTTCCGTGCCCTGCGGAATCTGGGAGAAACAGATATTTGCCGGCTGCTTTACCCTTCGGGAGGAAAAAATTGTCAATACATACGATCTTCCTGAGTTTGCTTATCCAGAGGAAAAAGCAGAGGGGGAAAAGTATGGGTTTGGAGTGTATTCCATGTTTGGCCATATTTCTCCTGATTACAGAAGACTGCTGTATTTGGGAACCGAAGGCATTAAAAAAAGAATTGAAGATAAGCTTCTTGAAGTCAAAGAAGAAAAGAATGTGAATTTCCTAAAGGCAGCCGAAATTTCTCTGGAAGGTCTGGAGATATTTGGGGAAAATCACAGACAGATGCTCCTTAAGCGGGCAGAAACCTGTGAGGACAAAGCAAGGAAGGAGGAACTGCTTGCTGACGCAAAAGCTTTGGAACGGGTACCGAAGAAGCCTGCTGCAACTTTTTTTGAAGCCTGTCAGTCTGTATGGCTTCTTCACCTTGCGCTGCAGCTGACAGATAATTATCTGGCTCTTGGAAGGCCGGACCAGTATCTTTATCCCTTTTTGGAAAAGGATTTGGAGGAAGGCCGTCTCACTGTGAATCAGGCTCAGGAAATAACCGATTGCTTTATGCTGAAATTCAATGAAAGGTCTCAGGACAATGAAGTAGCCGCTCAGATGATGGATTTGGAGAGGCGACAGAAAAAATTTGATCAGCAGTGGGAAGAAAGAAAGCTTTATGATATTGGACATCAGAGGTATAATATAAGAGATACGGTGGATGCAGTCAATCATTGGAATCAGAATGTAATGGTAGGGGGACAGATTCCTGAAACTGGAGAGGATGCCACGAATCTTTTGACTGTAATGATGATAGAGTCGTTCCGGCGGATGCGTATGACAAATCCGGTGCTTTCAGTTCGTTTAAGCAGTAAGACTCCTGAGTTTTTAAAGAGACAGGTTGCCATTACCCTGAAGACAGGAGGGGGACTTCCGGCCCTTTATAATGATGATACCATTATTAAGGCTTATACTCATTTTGGAGTAAAGCTGGAAGATGCCAGGGACTATGCCAACAATGGCTGCTGGGAGTGTCTGCTTCCCGGAAAGACGGATTTTTACTTTACCAAGATGAATGCCCTGAAATGTATGGAGTGGGCTTTAAATCATGGAAGATGTCATGTAGACAACAAACAGGAAGTTCCGGATCAGGGAGATGTTTCCGAAATCAAGAGTTTTGAGGACTTATATCAAAGAATCTTGGACAACTTCCGCCTTGTAATGGAAACTTCCGCCAACCATATGGTAGAAACCCAGCATCTCCGATCCATTGTAGCTCCGGTTCCCCTTCTGTCCGCTTTTTTAGACGGCCCTATAGAAAAGGGAAAAGATATGACAGAAATGGGAGCCAGGTTTATTTTAGGAGGAATTATCGCAGAAGGAATCAGCCATCTGATTGACTCGCTTACAGCGGTACGCCGGGTTGTATTCCGTGAAAAGTACTGTACCATTGAGCAGGTGGCGGAAGCTATTGACCATAATTTTAAGGGATATGAAAATTTGAGAACTCGCTTGGCTTCCTGTCCCAAATATGGAGCCAATCAGGTAGAGGCGGATGAGATTGGAAGCAGGCTGATGAAGGATTACTCTCATATTATGGAAGAAATTGATAAAAAGCATCCGGAAATGAAGTTTATGCCTGGAGTGGGAACCTTTTCCTGGTATATAGCAGTTGGAAACGGCACAGGGGCCAGCGCCGACGGCCGACTGGCTGAAACACAGGTAGCCAGCAATTTTTCTCCTTCAGCAGGGGCAATGACAAGAGGAATTACCGGCGCTCTGCTTTCCTTTACAAAAATGAATCTGGATGTTCTTCCTTTAGGATCACCTTTGGATCTTGGAATGTCAGGACAATATGTAAAAGGAGAGGCAGGAACAAGGAGGCTTGTAGGCTTTATGGATACATTTATTCAGCTGGGAGGAAATCTTCTTACGATCAGTGTGGCAGATGCCCAGACCCTTCGGGATGCCCAGAAGGACCCGGAGAATTATAAGGATCTGAGAGTGCGTATGGGAGGCTGGTCCGCTTATTTTACCATGCTGAGCAAAGAACAGCAGGAACATCATATCCGAAGAGCTGAGGGCGGTTCTCTATAAAAACAAAAAAAGCGGGAAAAGGGGAAGCAGAATGAAAAAATGTATGAATCACAGCGATACTTTTGTTACAGACAGCCTTGAGGGGATTTACAAGGCCTATCCGGAGGTTTATCAGCCTGTTGGAGAGAATCTGCAGGCACTGGTTCGCACAGATAAAGAAGACAAGGTGGCCGTGGTCACAGGAGGAGGATACGGGCATCTTCCCTTGTTCCTTGGGTATGTGGGGAAAGGACTTTGTGACGGCGCAGCAGTTGGAAATGTTTTTACATCTCCTTCCTGCGAAACCATTCTGGATGTGTCCAGGGCTGTGAATGCTGGAAAAGGTATTTTATACTTGTTCGGCAATTATTTCGGAGACAGCATGAATTTTGACATGGCAGGAGAACTTCTGAGTATGGAAGGAATCCGTACTGAAATCGTAAAGGGCTGCGATGATATGGCCAGCGCCCCAAGAGATCAGAGGGAAAAGAGAAGAGGAATTGCGGGAATTACCTTTGCCTATAAGACAGCAGGGGCCAGCGCTGCCCGGGGAGACAGTCTGGAGAAGGTAGCTGAAACTGCAAGGAAAACCATAGAGCGGACAGCTACCATGGGGGTTGCCTTTTCCTCCTGTACCCTTCCAGGGATGGATCATAGTATTTTCCAGATGGAATCCGATGACATGGAAATCGGTATGGGAATCCATGGAGAGCCGGGAATCCGCAGAGAAAAGATGATTACCAGCTGTCAGCTGGCAGAACGGCTTTTTGCAGATCTTATAAAGGATCTTTCTCTGAAGGAAAAGGATCGGGTAGCAGTTTTGGTTAATGGTCTGGGAATGACCAGCCGGGAGGAACTGTTTATTTTCTTCCGGGATGGAGCCAAATATCTGGAACAGAAAGGAATAAAAATCTCTTATTCTCTGGTAGGCGAGTATGCTACCTCTCTGGAAATGGCAGGGCTTTCAGCCAGTATTCTGAAACTGGATGACCAGCTGGAACCGCTTTTAAAAAGTGATTCCTATACTCCGTTTTTACGATTTTGACAGGCAGGTGACGACGATGAAAAAAGAATATGCAGCAGAAGATATGAACCGTCTTCTTCTTTCTCTCTGCCAGGTTTGTTTTGAGGAAAAGGAAAGACTTACAGATATTGACAGTCATTTGGGAGATGGAGATATGGGCATTTCTATGAGCCGCGGAGCTGCGGCTGTGGAAAGCGAAATAAAAAAGTGGGATGGAAGGCAGCGGGACATGACCAAAATGCTTTTGAATTACGCTTCCGCTTTTAACCGGGCAGCTCCTTCTACTCTGGGAACACTGTTGAGTTTTTCCATGATGGCCGTAGCTAAGGAGATAGATCACAGGGAAAAAGTTGAGGAAAATCAGCTTCCATTTCTGGCTAAAACATTTGCAGATACAATCTGCAGAAAAGGGAAGGCCAAGGAAGGAGACAAAACAATTTTAGATGCCCTCCTTCCCTGGACCAGATGTTTTGAATGTGAAATGGCAGCAGGAAAGAGCCTTCAGGAATCTCTTGGGAAGGCGTCAGATGAGGCTTTGGCGGGAATGGAGAGAACCAAAGGGATGGAGGCGCGTACAGGAAGAGCCAGCTGGCTGGATGGGCGAAACAAGGAGTATCCTGACGGAGGCGCAGTTCTCTGTGCCGCGGCCGGCCGGAAAATGGCAGGCCAGGGAAGGCTTTTGGAGGAGTGATTATGAGATATTTGTGTATGGATGTAGGCGGCACCAGCATCAAATATGGGATTGGATATAAGACGGGAAAGCTTTCCTGCTTGGGGAAAACGTCTTTCGGAACTACTTTAGATGATTTTTTGGACACGGTGAAGGAGCTTTATGAACGAATCGGGCCCACAGACGGAGTAGCGGCCTGTTTTCCCGGAGAGGTGCACAGTGAGGAAGGCGTGATCAGAGGAATCAGCGCAGTGGAGCAGCTCCATAACCATCCAATCAGAAGTCTGATTTCAGATCTATGCGGCTGCCCCGTAACCATGTTAAACGATGCCAACGCGGCTGCTTTAGGCGAATTATGGCAGGGAGTGGGAAAGCAGTATAAAAATATTGCTTTTGTTATTGTTGGCACAGGAGTGGGAGGAGCTGTCATTGAAAATGGAAGGCTTTATCCAGGCTCTACCTGCAATAAAGCAGAGATCGGAAACTTTTTAATGGGAGGAACAGAGGAAGGCAGATACCTTACCTGGAGTGATTTTACCCTGGAGCATCAGGCGCAGAAATATTCGGCCAAAACCGGAAATAAGGTAAACGGACAGCAGCTGTATCAGCTGTCAGAAGAGGGACAGAAAGAAGCCGCCTTTTTTGTAGAGGAATTCCTCCATTATATGGCAGTTGGCTGTGTCAGCGTTGCTTTTGCCTATGATCCCCAGATTATTGATGTCGGAGGGGGAATCAGTCAGAATCCGGATATTATCCGGCGCATCAATGAAACCTATGAGAATCTGGTGAAGGGGCAGAGGATGGGATATCTTAAGCCTAAAATTGTAGCCTGTCAGCAGAAAAACCACGCCAATCTGCTGGGAGCTCTTTATTATTTTCTTACAGGAGGAGAACAGGATGAGATATAATTTTCCAAAAGATTTTTTGTGGGGTGGAGCGTCTTCAGGACCCCAGTCAGAAGGCGGCAGCTGCGAGGGAGGAAAGACCCCCAGCGAATGGGATTACTGGTTCTCCATTGAACCGGAGCGTTTCTATGATACCATTGGTCCGTCCCGTACTTCTGATTTTTACCACAGATATAAAGAGTACATAGGAAAAATGAAGGAGGCAGGAATCCGTTCTTTCCGTACCTCTATTCAGTGGAGCCGTGTGATCCTTGATCAGGAAGGAACTGTGAATCCAGAGGGAATTGATTTTTACAGACAAATGATTCGGGAACTAAAAAAAGCCGGCATTGAGCCTATGCTTTGCCTTCATCATTTCGACCTGCCTTATTACTGGGTAAAAGAAGGCGGCTTTGTCAACAGAAAGACGGTGGATGCCTTTGTAAAATTTGCCTCTGTAGTTTTCCGGGAATTTGGGGAGGAAGTGAAATACTGGTCCACATTTAATGAGCCGGTTATTATTCCGGAAACCGGTTATTTTTACGGACGCCATTATCCCGCTGTATGCGATGCAGCCAAAGCTGTGGCGGCCGGTTATCATATTCAGCTGGCCAGCAGCATGGCTGTAAGAGAGTTCAAAAAAATGGGGATAAAAGGTCAGATAGGAATTATTATTAATCTCACTCCCACTTACTGCAGAAATCCGGAAGATGAAGGAGACAGAAAGGCCGCAGAAGCGGCAGATCTTATTTTTAACCGTTCTTTCTTGGATCCGTCTGTACTGGGACAATATCCAAAAGAGCTTTGTGAGCTTATTGCCGGAGAAGGTCTGCGGGCTCCGGTTCTGGAGGGAGATTTGAAGATTATTGCCGAGAATAAAGTGGATTATTTGGGAGTGAATTATTACCATCCAAGGAGAGTACAGGCAAGAACAACTGCTTTCTCAGGGCCTTTGTCACCGGATAAATATTTTGAACCTTATGAGATGCCGGGACAGAAAATGAACCGGTCGAGAGGCTGGGAGATTTATGAGCCTGCCGTTTACGACATTGCCATGAATATTAAAGAAAACTACGGAAATATTCCCTGGTATATTTCTGAAAATGGCATGGGAGTAATGGAAGAAGAAAAATTTATGGATGAAAGCGGCCAGGTACAGGATGATTACCGCATCGAATTTATTCAGGGGCATTTAAAACAGCTTCATCGTGCCATAGAAGAAGGGGCCAACTGCTTTGGATATCATTTGTGGTCTCCGTTTGACTGCTGGTCCTGGACCAACGCATATAAGAACCGGTATGGTCTTTTGCGGGTGGATATCAGGGATCACTGTAAAATCACTATGAAAAAATCGGGGGAATGGTTCAGAAAGCTGTCGGATTCCAATGGGTTTGATGCCGGCTCCTGACACCGGGGAAGAAACTTGTCTTCGCAGCAGGTAACATAAAAAATCAAAAACCCCTTGCAATGGTTCTAAAAGGGTGCTATACTACATATGATAACATGATAGATTGACTGATAAAGAGTGGGCGAAAGTCCACTCTTTCAATTTGTTTGGAATTATTTTGAAAGGTGGGAAGAATATGTCTAAGAGAGAAGAATATGAATCCAGAACAGAGAAATACCTGGAACCTATGATGGAAGAATATCACTTTGAGCTGGTGGATGTGGAATATGTAAAGGAAGCAGGAAACTGGTATCTTCGCGCCTATATCGATAAAGAGGGCGGGATCACAGTGGATGACTGTGAGGTTGTCAGCAGAAGACTGGGAGACTGGCTGGATAAGGAAGACTTTATTGAAGACAGCTACATTCTGGAAGTAAGCTCGCCGGGGCTGGGAAGGCCTTTGAAAAAAGAGAAGGACTTTGCCAGAAGCATAGGCAGAGAGGTGGAGATTCGTCTTTATAAAGCCCTGAATAAACAGAAGGATTATACGGGAACCTTAACTGCATATGATAAGGATACCGTGACAATTTCCATAGAGAACGGGGAGCAGCTTGAATTCAGCCGCGGGGACATTGCACTGATTCGGCTGGCATTTGATTTCTGAACAGTATGATGGTTATTAGGAGGATAAAAAAATGAATAAGGAACTGTTAGAAGCACTTAATATTCTGGAAAAAGAGAATAACATCAGCAAAGACGCTCTTTTAGAAGCCATTGAGAATTCTCTTCTGACTGCCTGCAAGAATCATTTCGGCAAGGCAGATAATGTAAAGGTTTCCATTAATCCAGATACCTGTGACTTTGCGGTGTACGCTGAGAAGGAAGTTGTGGAAGAGGTGGAAGATAAGCTGCTTCAGATCAGCCTTGCAGAGGCAAAGATGATGAATCCCAAATACGAAGTTGGAGACATCATTCACTGCCCCATTGATTCTAAAAAGTTCGGACGTATCGCTACACAGAACGCCAAGAACGTAATTCTTCAGAAAATCAGGGAGGAAGGAAGAAAATCCCTGTTTAATGACTGGTACTGCCAGGAGAAGGAGGTTGTCACAGGAATTGTTCAGCGTTATCTGGGCAGAAATGTAAGCATCAATCTGGGTAAGGTGGATGCCATTCTGAATGAATCAGAAATGGTGAAGGGTGAAGTGTTCAAACCTACAGAACGTATTAAAGTTTACGTTTTAGAAGTAAAGAATACTCCTAAGGGACCGAGAATTTCCGTTTCCAGAACTCATCCAGATTTGGTAAAGCGCTTATTTGAATCAGAGGTTGCTGAGATTAAGGACGGAACGGTTGAGATTAAAGCAATTGCCAGAGAGGCAGGATCCAGAACAAAGATTGCGGTAAAATCCAATGATCCCAATGTGGATCCGGTAGGAGCCTGTGTAGGATTAAACGGAGCCAGAGTGAACGCTATTGTCAATGAGCTGAGAGGCGAAAAGATTGATATTATTAATTGGGATGATTCTGCTGCCTACCTTATTGAGAATGCCTTAAGCCCGGCTAAGGTCATCTGCGTGCTGGCAGATGAGGAGGCGAAAGAGGCCCAGGTGATTGTTCCGGATTACCAGTTATCCTTAGCCATCGGCAAGGAAGGGCAGAACGCCAGACTGGCTGCCAGACTGACCGGTTATAAGATCGATATCAAAAGCGAGACCCAGGCCAGAGAGCTGGGAATGTACGATCAGCTGGCTAACGACTGTCAGGAAGAGTATGACGGAGAGTACAGCGGGGAAGAGTATCAGGAAGACAACTGGTATGAAGGACAGGAAAATGGAGAGGACTCTTACCAGGAAGATGAGTATGAGGAAGGATATGATGAGGACGGCTCAGAGGAAGAGCGGGAATAAGAATCAGGAAGTGATGGAAGCGTGAGTACAAAAAAGATACCACTCAGACAGTGCATTGGCTGTGGTGAGATGAAAAGCAAAAAAGAGATGATCCGTATATTAAAGACAGCGGAAGATGAAATTATTCTTGATGCTACCGGCAGAAAGAACGGCAGAGGAGCTTACCTTTGCCCTTCCATGGAATGTTTTCATAAAGCGGTTAAAAACAGAGGACTGGAGCGCTCCTTCAAGATGGCGATTCCCAGGGAGATATATGATACACTGGAAAAGGAGATGGAGCAGCTTGGATAACAGACAAAAGATACTGAACCTGATCGGTCTGGCTACAAAGGCCGGTAAGACTGCAAGCGGAGAATTCATGACAGAGAAGTCTGTAAAATCAGGGAAGGCCCGCCTGGTGATTGTTTCGGAAGAGGCGTCTGAGAATACCAGGAAGATGTTTGATAACATGTGTACTTACTATAAGGTTCCAATCTTCTTTTTTGCGGGAAAAGACGAATTAGGTCACGCCATGGGCAAGGAGATGAGAGCGTCTCTGGCTATCGTGGATGACGGATTCGCAAAGGCTGTAGTAAAATTAATGAATACAAATGGAGGTAGTAAGTATGAAAATAAATGATCTTGAAAATGAAAATATAAAAAGTCCGTCTAATGTTGAGGAGGATGCTTCTAAGAAGGAAGCAGGAAAGACCCCTGTAAAATCAGGTGATGAGCCTCACAAAAAGAAAATTTCCGCTGTTTTTCGTCCTCAGAACGCTCAGCAGAAGCCTCAGCGTCCTCAGGGGCAGGGCAGCAGAGATGGAAGACCATCCCGTCAGGGACAGACAGGTACCGGACGTCCCGCAGGAAACTCAGGCCAGGGAAGAGATAATCGAGACGGAGGAAACCGTCAGGGAGGTTTCCAGGGAAGAGATAACCGGGATGGAGGAAACCGTCAGGGAAGCTTCCAGGGAAGAGATAACCGGGATGGAGGAAACCGTCAGGGAGGCTTTCAGGGAAGAGACAACCGGGACGGAGGAAGCCGTCAGGGAGGTTTCCAGGGAAAAGATAGAGACGGCCGTGAGGGCGGAAGAAGCCAGGGACGTCAGAATTCCGGAAGAGACGGAGGTTCCAGAGCATCCTTTGATACTCCTATTCAGACTAAGCCTCAGAGCAATCGCGCCAATAAAAATGCCTATAAAAACGAGCGTTTTGATAAGAGGGACAAAGACGATGAGATGAAAGGAAGAGCCCAGGGCAAAAACGGCAAGAATCTGAAAGCTCCTCTTCAGCCGCCGGTTCACGTTGAGCCTAAGGTGGAGGAGATTAAGACCATTGTCATTCCAGAGGTTCTTACTATTAAAGAGCTGGCTGAGAAGATGAAGCTGCAGCCGTCTGCAATTGTAAAAAAACTGTTTTTACAGGGCAAGATCGTTACCTTAAATACAGAGATTGATTTTGACCAGGCAGAAGAAATTGCTATGGAATATGAGGTTCTCTGTGAGAAGGAAGTAAAGGTAGACGTAATTGAAGAGCTTTTGAAAGAGGCAGAGGAAAACGAGGAAGATATGGTTCCAAGACCTCCGGTTGTATGTGTAATGGGCCATGTTGACCACGGCAAAACTTCTCTTCTGGATGCCATCCGCCAGACCAATGTTACAGCAAGGGAGGCCGGCGGAATTACACAGCATATTGGCGCTTATACCGTGGAGGTTAACGGTCAGGTGATTACTTTCCTGGATACACCAGGCCATGAGGCGTTCACTGCTATGCGTATGAGAGGCGCCCAGTCTACGGATATTGCAATTTTGGTAGTAGCGGCGGATGACGGCGTAATGCCCCAGACTGTTGAGGCTATTAATCATGCCAAGGCTGCGGGAGTTGAAATTATTGTAGCTATTAACAAGATTGATAAGCCAAGCGCCAACATTGACCGAGTAAAGCAGGAGCTTTCTGAGTATGAACTGATTCCTGAGGATTGGGGCGGAACTACGGTCTGCGTACCTGTATCTGCTCATTCAAAAGAAGGAATTCAGGAGCTTCTGGAGATGATTCTTCTCACTGCTGAAGTGAAGGAGTTAAAGGCGAATCCTAACAGAAAGGCGAGAGGCCTGATTATTGAGGCTGAGCTGGATAAGGGTAAAGGTCCGGTTGCAACCGTTCTGGTTCAGAAGGGAACCTTAAGAGTAGGGGATACCGTTGCAGCAGGTTCCTGCTATGGCAAGGTTCGCGCCATGATGGATGATAAGGGCCGCAGAGTAAAAGAGGCAGGTCCGTCCATGCCTGTTGAGATTTTGGGGCTTAACGATGTTCCAAACGCAGGAGAGGTACTGGTTGGCACTGAAAATGAGAAAGAGGCCAGAAACTTCGCAGAGACCTTTATCTCTGAGAGCAAAAATAAATTACTGGAGGAAACAAAGGCCAAGTTATCTCTGGATGATCTGTTCAGCCAGATTAAGGCCGGCAATATTAAGGAGCTGCCGATTATTGTCAAGGCAGATGTACAGGGGTCTGTGGAAGCAGTTAAGCAGAGTCTGTTAAAACTGTCCAACGAAGAGGTTATGGTTAAGGTGATCCATGGAGGAGTAGGAGCAATTAACGAGTCTGACGTAACCCTGGCATCTGCATCCAATGCTATTATTATCGGATTCAACGTAAGACCTGACGCTACGGCAAAATCCATTGCTGACAGAGAAAAGGTTGATATGAGACTGTATAAAGTAATTTACCAGGCTATCGAAGATGTAGAGGCTGCCATGAAGGGTATGCTGGATCCGATCTTTGAAGAAAAGGTGATTGGTCATGCCATTGTGCGTCAGCTGTTTAAGGCCTCTGGAGTAGGAACCATTGCGGGATCCTATGTAATGGACGGCAAGTTCCAGAGAGGCTGCAGTGTCCGAATCACAAGAGACGGCGAGAAGATCTTTGAAGGACCGCTGGCATCCCTTAAAAGATTTAAGGATGATGTAAAAGAGGTTGCCACAGGCTACGAGTGCGGTCTTGTATTTGAGAAGTTTAATGATGTCCAGGTGGACGATATGATTGAGGCCTACGCCATGGTAGAGGTTCCGCGTTAGTCAGAAGATACCGGGTATCCCGGATCCTCTGCCTCTGGCCGGCCAAGGAGAGGCAGGAATAAATATGCGTAAAAACAGTATTAAGAATACAAGAATTAACATGGAAGTACAGAGGGAACTAAGTGAGATTATCCGCAGGGAGATTAAAGATCCCAGGATTCATCCCATGACATCGGTAGTCAGTGTTCAGGTTACGCCTGACCTTAAGTACTGCAAGGCATACATCAGCGTTTTAGGTGACGAGGAAGCGGGAAAATCAACCATAGAGGGCCTGAGAAGCGCGGAGGGTTATATCCGCAGAGAGCTGGCGAGAAGAGTGAATCTGCGGAATACGCCTGAAGTTAAGTTTATCCTGGACCAGTCAATTGAGTATGGCGTTCATATGACCAGACTGATTGATCAGGTCACAGGAGAGAAGAAAGAGCAAGGGGGAGAATAAGTGAGTTTACTGGAAAATCTGCTGGAAAATGTAAATACAGTTGCAATTCTGGGTCACATCCGTCCAGACGGGGACTGTGTAGGTTCCTGTCTGGGGGTATATAATTACCTGAGTGATAACTATCCTCAGATAGAAGCCAGAGTTTATCTGGAAGCACCTTCTGAAAAGTATGGGTATCTGAGATATTTTGAAAGCATTTGTACGGATTTTTCAGAGGACAGACAATATGATCTGTGTCTGTGTATGGATTGCAGTGATACAGACAGACTGGGAGAGGCCATAACGTTTTTCCATACAGCCGGGAAACGTTTCTGCGTGGATCATCACATTACAAACAAAGGCTTTGGAGATGAAAATGTAATTATTCCTGACGCAAGTTCAACTTGCGAGGTGCTTTACGGACTTCTGGAAGAAGGGAAAATCAGCAGACAGACGGCAGAGTGTCTCTACACAGGAATTGTCCATGACACGGGAGTCTTTAAATACCAGTGTACTTCGGAAAAAACAATGACAATTGCCGGACGTCTGATGTCCAAGGGAATTGATTTCGGCTCCATTATTGATGACAGCTATTACCGGAAGACCTATGTGCAGAATCAGATTCTGGGAAGAGCCCTGCTGGAAAGCATCACATTTTTTGAGGGGCGGTGTATTTTCAGCGTGATACATAAGAAAGAAATGGAATTTTACGGAGTGGGAAGCGCAGATCTTGACGGAATTGTTGAGCAGCTGCGGGTTACTAAGGGCGTGGAGTGCGCTATCTTCCTCTATGAGACAGATGTTCATGAGTACAAGGTAAGCCTTCGCTCTGCAGGCGATTTGGATGTCAGCAGGATTGCGGCTTACTTTGGCGGCGGCGGCCATGTGAAGGCAGCCGGCTGTACCATGGCAGGAAGTGTCCATGATGTAATCAATAACCTTTCCGGTCAGATTGCAAGACAGTTTCAGTAGGAGAAAAAATGGCAGACGGCATTATTAATGTATATAAGGAAAAAGGATATACCTCTCACGATGTAGTGGCGAAGCTGAGAGGAATCTTACGGCAGAAGAAAATCGGCCATACAGGCACTTTAGATCCCATGGCCGAGGGCGTTCTGCCCGTTTGCCTGGGACGTGGGACAAAGCTGTGCGACATGCTGGCAGACCAGTCCAAAACCTACCAGGCAGTTCTGCTTCTTGGGCTGGAGACAGATACTCAGGATGTGACAGGAACAGAGCTTTCCTCTTCTCCTGTAGAAGTTAACGAAGATCAGGTAAAGAAGACAGTGGAAAGCTTTCTGGGAGATTATGACCAGATTCCGCCTATGTATTCCGCTCTGAAAGTAAACGGCAAGAAGCTTTATGAGCTGGCCAGAGAGGGAAAGACAGTGGAACGTAAGGCCCGGCCTGTGAAAATTCTGGAGATTTCCGTGGACGAGATCAATCTTCCCAGAGTTGTGATGACAGTGAGCTGTACCAAGGGAACCTACATCAGAACCCTTTGCCATGATATTGGAAAGAAGCTGGGATGCGGAGGCTGTATGGAGGCTCTGGTAAGAACCAGAGTTTCTGAATTCCGGCTGGAGGACAGTCTGACTCTCTCTCAGATTGAAACTCTTTGCAGAGACGGGAAACTGGAAGAGCGGATCCTTCCTGTGGATCAGGCTCTGGTTCAGTACCCGGCCGTTTTTATGAAGCGGGAATTTGACCGCCTTGTTCACAATGGAAATCCCTTTGGCATCGATCATATTCTGGAAGAGGGACGCGGCATAACAGGAATAGCAAGAGTTTATGACAGCCAGGGACAGTTTACAGGTGTTTACCGAAGAAAGGAAAAGGACAACCTTTTCAAGCCGGAAAAGATGTTTCTGTAGATAAAGCGGGTAGTAAGGCTGAGGGATAGGCTGGAGGAGCGGACTGAAAGGGGAGGAAGTTATGATCTATATAACTGGAACCAAAGAATTTAACATAGACAGGCCTGCCATTGTTACGTTGGGGAAGTTTGACGGAAGGCACAGAGGACATCAGAAACTTTTGAGAATGATGATGGGGCTCAGGGAGAAAACCGGCTATGTGACCGCAGTATTTTCCTTTGACCAGCCGCCTAAGGCGGGAAACGGGGACAGGCAGCAGACAGTGATTACCACCAATCTGGAGCGAAAAAACAAGCTGGAAAAAATTGGAATTGATATTCTGGTAGAGTATCCCTTTAACGAGGAAACGGCTCATATGGAACCGGAGGAGTTTGTAAAAAAGGTTCTGGTTCATCAGATGAATGCTAAAATCATTGTGGTTGGAACAGACTGTTCGTTCGGTTACCAGGGAGCCGGAAACGCTGAAAGCCTGAAACAGTGGCAGGAGCGCTATGGTTACCAAACCGTTGTCATCTGCAAGGAGCAGGATGACAACAGGGATATCAGCAGTACCTATATCAGGGAAGAGTTGGCCCTTGGGAATATGGAAAAGGCCAATGAACTTTTAGGAGAGCCTTACGCCGTCCATGGAACTGTAGTCCACGGCAACCACATTGGAGGAACTCTTCTGGGATTTCCAACCATAAACGTTCTTCCTCCCAAGGAAAAATACCTTCCCTGTTTTGGGGTTTACGTTTCCAGAGTTTACATATGCGGAAGATATTACGGCGGCATTACTAATATTGGTAAGAAACCTACGGTAGAGGGGAATTATCCTGCGGGGGTGGAAACTTATCTGTACGGTCTTAATAAGGATTTGTATGGAGAAGCGGCGGAAGTTCAGATCCTTCATTTCGTCCGGCCGGAGAGAAAGTTTGAAACTCTCCAGGAGCTTAAGGCGCAGATCAAAAGAGATCAGGAATATGGATTAGAGTACTTAAGAGAAAAAGATGATTTCTGCTTAAAAGGCCTTTCGCTATAAAGAAAAGACAGCTTTTCATTTCCAGGAAAGCTGTCTTTTGCTGTTTTACAGGATATGGGAGCCTTTTTCTGAAGCGGCTTTTACAAATTCCCGGAACAGGGGATGAGGCCTGTTTGGACGGGATTTAAATTCCGGATGGGCCTGGGTGGCAATAAACCATGGATGGGAAGGAATTTCAGCCATTTCAATGATATGGCCGTCGGGAGAGAGACCGGAAAATTTCATGCCCGCTTTGGTAAGAATATCCCGGTAGTCATTATTTACCTCATAGCGGTGTCTGTGCCGCTCGTGGATAAGCTCTTCGCCATAAACACTATAGGCAAGGGAATCTTTTGTCAGGCGGCAGGGATAGGAGCCAAGACGGAGGGTTCCGCCAATGTCTGTAATACCGTTTTGGTCTGGCATTAAGTGGATAACCGGATTGGCAGTTTCAGGATCAAATTCCGCACTGTGGGCATCCGCCAGTCCGGCGGCATGTCTGGCAAATTCAACCACTGCCATCTGCATTCCCAGGCACAACCCCAAAAATGGAATGTTGTGTTCTCTTGCATAACGGATAGCGGATATCTTTCCTTCCACACCTCTGGAGCCAAAACCGCCTGGAACTAAAATTCCCGATACTCCGTCAAAAATTTCATGGGCATTTTCATCTGTTACAGTTTCTGAATCCACCCATTGAATGGAAACCTGAATCTGATTGGCAGCTCCTCCGTGCTTTAGCGCTTCGACCACGGAAATATAGGCATCGTGAAGCTGAATATATTTTCCTACCAAGGCCACTGTAACCTGCTGCTTTGGATGTTTCCACCGCTGTATCATAGCTTCCCATTCGCCAAGATCCGGCTGGGGGCAGGGCAGATTAAGGCTTTCACAGGCAACCTGGGCAAGATATTCCTGTTCCATTACCAGGGGAAGTTCATAGAGAACGTCTACGTCCAGATTTTGAAGTACGTGATTCTGAGGAACGTTGCAGAACTGGGCGATTTTTCTGCGGATAGAGTCATCCAAAGGAAGCTGGGAGCGGCATACAATGATGTCAGGCTGAATTCCCATACCCTGAAGTTCTTTTACGCTTGCCTGGGTAGGCTTGGTTTTCAGTTCTCCTGAGGCCTTAAGGTAAGGAACCAGGGTAACATGGATAAGAATCGCGTTTTCCCGTCCCACCTGATGCTGAAACTGACGGATTGCTTCCAGAAAAGGCTGGCTTTCAATGTCTCCAACGGTTCCGCCCACTTCAATGATGGCGATTTCCGTCTCGCCGGAGCCGTCGTTTTTCTGATGGAAGCGGCTTTTGATTTCATCGGTAATATGGGGAATTACCTGCACGGTACCTCCGCCGTAGTCTCCCCTCCGTTCTCTGGTAAGAACCGTCCAGTATACTTTGCCGGTGGTGACATTGGAGTTTTTTCCAAGATTCTCATCAATAAACCGCTCGTAATGTCCAAGATCCAGATCGGTTTCAATGCCATCCTCAGTGACAAAGACCTCTCCATGCTGAACCGGGTTCATTGTTCCGGGATCCATGTTGATATAGGGATCAAATTTCTGCATAGTTACCCGGTATCCTCTGGCTTTCAGCAGCCGTCCCAGAGACGCCGCAGTGATTCCCTTGCCAAGCCCGGAAACAACGCCTCCTGTAACGAATACGTATTTCACTGACATAACGATATGACCTCCTTCTTCCATGTATGATGGGGATTGTATGAAATAAAAAATGGATTATACATCTGTTTTTTTCAAACATCCATAGTTTTTCCAAAAAACTTAAGAATCTTAAGTGAAAAGAAAATTTTCAGCATAAAAACGCAATATTTCCATAGTGTTAATAAGTTTTTCATAATTCTTTTCTTGATTTATGGGAAAACTGACACTATAATGGTATAGAATGGGTAGATAATATCTGGATTGGAGAATTTGCACATATGGATAACAACAGCCAAAACAACAATAATAATATGAAAATGCCTAAGAATATGCCAGTTATTGCTACATGGGTGATTACCTGTCTGGTTATCCTGTTTGTGATGTTTAATCTTCACAACATGATTACCGCCAGGACATCTGAGGAACTGAGCTATGACACTTTCATCGCCATGGTGGAGGAGGACAATGTAGAAGCCGTTCAGGTACAATCCTCCAGAATTTACATTCAGCCAAAAAACACATGGCCCCAGTATAAGCCTGGAGTTACTTACTACACCGTGCAGGTAGGGGGAGATTTAGAACTGGTTCCCCGTCTGTATGAACACGGTGTTACCATCAACAAGACAGAGGCTAACAATAATGTTCTCCTTCAGTCCATCATCATGTACGTGGTTTTATTTGGTCTGATGTGGGTGCTGATTAATTTTATGATGCGTCGTGTTGGCGGAGGCAGCGGCATTATGGGGGTTGGCAAGAGCAATGCCAAGGTGTATGTACAGAAAGAGACGGGAGTTACGTTTAAGGATGTAGCCGGAGAAGATGAAGCCAAGGAATCTTTGACTGAGATCGTGGATTTCCTTCACAATCCGGCAAAGTATACCAAAATCGGCGCAAAGCTTCCAAAGGGAGCTCTTTTGGTGGGACCGCCTGGAACTGGTAAGACCTTGCTGGCAAAGGCGGTGGCAGGCGAGGCACATGTACCCTTTTACTCCCTGTCAGGTTCTGACTTTGTTGAAATGTTTGTAGGCGTTGGAGCTTCCCGTGTAAGAGATCTGTTTAAACAGGCTCAGGAATCTGCTCCCTGCATCATCTTTATTGATGAGGTAGATGCTATTGGCAAGAGCCGTGATTCCAGATTTGGAGGAGGCAATGATGAGAGAGAGCAGACGTTAAATCAGCTGCTTTCTGAAATGGATGGATTTGATTCCTCTAAGGGGCTTTTAGTTCTTGCGGCTACCAACCGTCCGGAGATTTTGGATCCGGCCCTTTTAAGGCCAGGCCGTTTTGACCGTCGGATTATTGTAGATAAGCCGGATCTGAAAGGCCGCGTAGATATTCTTAAGGTTCATGCCCGTGATGTTCTGTTGGACGATACCGTAGATCTGGATGCCATTGCTCTTGCAACTTCCGGAGCTGTGGGTTCTGATCTGGCCAATATGATTAACGAGGCTGCTATTCTCGCAGTTAAGAACGGACGTCAGGCCGTATCTCAGAAAGATTTGTTTGAAGCGGTAGAGGTAGTCCTTGTAGGTAAGGAGAAGAAAGATCGGGTTCTCAGCAAAGAAGAGAGAAGGATTGTTTCCTACCATGAAGTGGGGCACGCTTTGGTAAGTGCTCTTCAGAAAGATGCCGAGCCGGTACAGAAGATTACCATTGTTCCCAGAACCATGGGGGCTTTGGGCTATGTTATGCAGGTGCCGGAGGAAGAAAAGTATCTGAACACCAAGAAAGAGCTTCACGCTATGCTGGTAGGATTTCTTGCCGGCCGTGCTGCAGAAGAGATTGTTTTTGATACGGTTACCACAGGAGCTGCCAATGACATTGAACAGGCTACAAGGGTGGCCAGAGCCATGGTAACTCAGTATGGTATGTCTGATAAATTTGGTTTAATGGGCCTTGCCAGTCAGGAGGATCAGTATTTAAGCGGCCGGGTTGTTATGAATTGCGGGGATGCTACGGCGGCTGAGGTAGACGATGAGGTTATGAAGATGCTGAAAGAAGCCTATGAAGAGGCAAAGCAGCTTCTTACTGAAAATCGTGACGTTATGGACAAGATTGCTGAATTCCTGATTGAAAGAGAGACCATTACCGGTAAGGAGTTTATGAAGATTTTCCGTGAAATGAAAGGAATTCCAGAGCCTGATGAGAATTTGGCAGGCCAGGAAAAAGGCGGAAGAATTGTGGAAAATACAGTGAAAGAACCTTCCGTGCCTTCCTCAAACCAATCTTCTCCAAAGCCATGGGAGAACAGTTGGGTTCCACCAGAAGAGAGGCAGGTTAACGATCAGCAGATAGCTGAAGAGTGGCGGAAGCTGGATAAAACAAAAGAAAAGGATGTTCCGGCTGATATGGGCATGGGAGAAGTAAAAAAATAAAGATAATGAGGAACTGCCGCAGAGGAGAAGCTTATGCTGATGTCAGGGAATTGCTTATTGGAAAGGAGACATCTGCAGGGAATCGCCAATGGGCGGTTCCTCTTTTATTTTGAAATTTAATTTTTATGGGGGAAAATAGATGGAATTTATAATTTCAAAAGCCGGAAGGGAGCATGGACAGGAGTTTGCCCGGTTAATACAGCAGGTATGGGAGGCCATGGAGCAGAAGGAGTGGTTTGTGGCCGACAGTCCTTCTTTTATTGAGGAATCTATGATTTCCGGCAGAGCCCGCGGGTATTGGGCGAAAGAAATACAGACCGGAAGGACGGCCGGTGTGTTTCTGGCTGTTATTCCGGGACCTGGGTCAGAGAATCTTGGAAAGGAAGGCGGTCTTTCCAGGGAAGAAAGGAAACTGGCTGTCCATATGGATACTGTGGCTGTTCTGCCATGGTTCAGGGGATTGGGTCTTCAGAGGAGGCTGATGGAACAGGCAGAGAAGGATCTTAAGAAGGAGGGGTTCCGATATTTCCTTTGTACGGTTCATCCGGATAATCGGTTCAGCAGAGAAAATATGGAAAAGCTTGGTTATAGACAGGTTTGGGTTGGAGAGAAATACGGGGGATATATGAGAGCTGTTATGATGAAAAGGTCAGAATAATTGCATCAGCGTGCAAGTGGAAAAAGAGGGAAAAAGGTGAATCTTGATCAGGTAGAATGTTTCTTTTTGGCAGCAAAAAGCCAAACTTTTTTGGACGCTGCCACATTTTTGGGAATATCTCAGTCTTCTCTGTCTAAGCAGATTATGAAACTGGAAAAAGAGTTGGGAGTTAAGCTTTTTGACAGAAGAAAAAGAAAGGCGGTATTGACCGATTACGGCAGAAGGCTGCTTAATGACGCCTATCCAATGATGAAGGAATATAAAATTTTAAAGGAGAAGGCTTCCGCATATCAACAGGAATTGGGACAGGAGATACTCAGGATAGGACTTCTTCCGCTGCCTGTAACCAGTTCTATCTATAAGGCTCTCTTGGATTTTTCAAGCTATTATCAGGAGATTAACTTGAGCATTAAGCAGGAGGACGAAACGGGGCTTTTGTCTGGATTGAATCAGGAATACTATGATTTAATCATAAGCCGTTACAGTATGATGCGAAAAAGCCGCTACAGGGAAATTTTTTTGGAGAGAGACGAGCTGGTGGCAGTTGTCCCCAGCTGTCATAGTATGGCAGGCAGAGAACAGATCAGGCTTGAGGAAATGAAGAAGGAAGCCTTTATTTTCATGGAGCCTAGTACTGCCATTTATCGTATATCTATGGAATTGTGCGCAGCTGCGGGATTTGTGCCGGATATTATTGAAACGGCCGGGGTGGACGACGTGATAGGGAAAGTGGCATCAGACAGGGGGGTCAGTTTGATGGCAAGATCGGTTTATCAGGCTTTGGAAAACGGAGAAACAGAGGCAGTGTCTCTGCGTCCATTGGTTAAAATTCCTGTTACCGCCCTAAGCTTAAGAAAACGGGAGGAGAAAAGAAGCGTGCGGCTTCTTCTGGAATTTTTGAGGGAAGTATATAAGGGGAGAGTATAGAAAAAACGCCGAAATTCGTTTTACTTGGAAATTTTTACTTACATGAAAAATTTTCCGGTGATAAAATAAAAGAGTGATAGTTGTATTTCAGAAGAGAGCAGGAGGTATTATAATGTTTCAGGTAGGAGA
>DXFU01000072.1 GCA_019114305.1 Candidatus Hungatella pullicola
AGTCTGGCGCTTACCAGAAATCTGGTGTTCTCCTGTATGATAGCGGTTGCCGCTCAGGGGGCCGGAATCCTTCTTTTTGACCGCGCTGTTTTAAAAGGGTTGGAAAGGGCAGATTATTCCAGAAGGAAGGGCAAATCAAAACAGCTGATACAGGATTCTTTTCTGCTGTTTCTTTCCGTTTTTTTAGACGGATTGATTTTTGCCATGTCAAAATATGCTGTGGATGCAAGAATGACGGCTACGGATACAGCGGTTTATGTAGCTATTTTTATGCCTACTTCAGTGATTAATCTGGCGGCGAATTTTGTAATCAGACCCTTTCTTACCCATATGTCCTACCAGTGGGAGGCAAAGGATTTCACAGGCTTTTACGGAGGAATTCGAAAGCTGCTGGTTATTATAGGCGGCCTTACGGCTGCCGCGCTTGCCGGTGCCTATGTTCTTGGAGTTCCGGTTCTGGGGGCTATTTCCAATGTTGAGCTTGGGCCTTACAAATCAGGCCTTCTGTTTATTATTCTTGGAGGCGGCTTCTTTGCTGTTATGAATCTTTTCTATTATGTTTTAGTGATTATGAAATGCCAGAGAAGAATTTTCTTTGGATATGTTCCTGTATGCGCTGCGTCCTTTGTCCTGTCTTTTGGACTGGTGGAAGCAGCTGGAATCAATGGCGGAGCCCTTTCCTATCTGCTGGAGATGGTTCTTTTAATGCTCTGCTTTATGGGACAGGCGGGATATGTATATTGGAGAGAAAAAAAGAAGGAGAATATCCATGGATAAGGTTCTTGTAATTATACCGGCTTACAATGAAGCCTTGAATATAGAGAGAGTGGTGGGAAATCTGACAGAAAATTACCCTTTCTATGATTTTGTGGTAGTCAATGACGGTTCCACAGACCAGACCGGAGAGATCTGCAGACGGCATGGCTGGAATCTTATCGACCTTCCTGTTAATTTAGGGCTGGCGGGAGCATTTCAGACTGGAATTAAGTATGCCTATTACAAAGAATATGCCTATGCTCTTCAGTTTGACGGAGACGGCCAGCACAGGCCGGAATATATTGGCCTTATGAGGGAAAAGATGGATGAGGGCTATGATATTGTAATTGGATCCAGATATTTGACAGAGAAAAAGGTGGATTCCATGAGACTGGTGGGAAGCTGTCTCATTTCAGCTGCCATACGCCTTACTACAGGTGTTTCGGTGAAGGACCCTACCTCCGGCATGCGGATGTTTAATAAAAAAATGATTGAGGAATTCGCTCACGGATTAAATTACGGGCCCGAACCGGATACAATCTCCTATTTGATGAAGCAGGGGGCCAAGGTGTCGGAGATTCCGGTTCAGATGGATGAGAGAGTCCTGGGAGAAAGCTACCTGAAGCCGTTCAATGCAGCGGTCTATATGGGTAAAATGCTTTTCTCCATCCTGCTGGTTCAGAATTTCAGGAAAAGAGATTAAAGAGGGGAGGAAATAAATATGACGGTAGCGCTTCGCTGCGTATTGATTGTAACATCTGTGTTTCTTACCTGGTTTATGCTGAGAAAAATACGTCAGTCCAAAATTAAAATCGAGGATTCTATTTTTTGGATTATGCTTTCCCTTCTTCTGGTAATTTTCAGTCTGTTTCCAGGTCTGGCTGATATTTTATCGGATATTGTGGGAACCTATTCCACATCCAACTTTATTTTCCTGCTGATGATTTTCATTCTGCTTATGAAGGTGTTTTCAATGTCTTTGAAGATATCCCAGCTGGAGAGAAAGGTGACGGAACTGGTTCAGAGCCTGGCCCTTAGCGAAACAAAGAAGGGAGAGAAGAAAGATGGCGCAGATCAAAAGGATACTTAAATGCAGAGGACTGTGGTACGCGGCTGCGTCAGTGGTGCTGCTGTACTTTCTGTATTTGAAGACCTATGATGATCTTATTGTAAGAATCCCCTCTCCTGAATTTGACAATGTCCGCCGCTTTTATTGGTGGATGATGGTAGCTGGCTGTGGATTCCTGCTTTTTGAAGGGGTCTGTTTGTGGACTGGTAAGAAGAAATTGTGGTTGTTCCCTCTGACTGCCGTTTTTCTGGGGCTGTTTTATATGGCTGTTCTGCCTCCTTTTTCTGCTCCCGATGAACAGCGCCATTTTGTAACCGCTTATAGAATTTCCAGTGAGATGATGGGACAAAAGTCAGTGGCTGATGAGGCGTTTCTGTCAGAGGCCACTGCCAAGGAGAAGGAAATTGTGGAAAATGGAGGAACGGTTCTGGTGCGGGCAGGTGATGCCAGGCAGGAGCCTTATTCCCAGGTGGGACGCGACTCCTACGCTTTGATGCTTGATGAAATATTTTCCAGAGATCCGGGAGGAAAAGTGACAGTGCGGCCGGAACAGCCAGTGGGAGTAACTCCTGTGGTTTATCTGCCTCAGGCGCTGGGAATCACTTTTGCCAGAATCCTTGGACTGGGGTATATTCCATTGATTTTTATGGGCAGGCTGTTTAATCTTCTGGCTTTCGCTGGAATTGTAACTCTGGCTGTAAAGGTGATGCCTTTTCGCAGGGAAATCCTTATGGCAGTATCCTGTCTCCCTATGACTCTTCACCTGGCGGCTTCTCTGTCCTACGATACCATGCTGATCGCCCTTACCATGCTGTTTCTTGCCTGGTGTATGTACCTGGCCTATGAGAAATCGTCTGTAGAGATAAAGGACGTAGTGATTTTGGCATTGATTCTTGTCCTTTTGGAGCCATGCAAAATTGTTTATCTGCCCCTTACAGGGCTGTGTCTTTTGATTCCAAAGAAAAAATTTCAGTCAGAGAAACATTATTGGGTCAGCTTGCTGACGGTTGTGGCTGTTATGGCAGCTGCGGTTTTTATGATGAATTTTGTGGTAGTGGCTGCCTGGGCCAAAGACACGCAGAACTATTTAAGCTGGAGCCAGACTCCCGGTTTTACCCTGGCTGATGTACTTCATGATCCCTACCATATTTTCCAGGTTTACTGGGAAACATTAGTGGTAAAAGCAGATTACTATCAGGCTACCATGCTTGGGGCGTATTTAGGAAACTTGGATCCGGAACTGTCCATTCCGTATTTCTGTATTTTCCTGTTGTGGGGAGTGCTTTTTGTGTGCTCCCTGCGGCAGGCAGGGGAGCGGGTAATGTTTACAGGCGGACAGAAGGTGTGGACAGTGGTGTTAATTGTATTAAGCTGTTGTCTGGTGCTTTTTTCCATGCTGTTGGGCTGGACTCCTAAGGACTTTACGTATATTACAGGAATACAGGGAAGATATTTTATTCCCATTCTTCCGGCCGCTCTGTTTCTTCTATATGGAAATAATCTAACCCTGGGGAAGGATTACACAAGGGGAGCCCTGTTTCTGGAATGTCTGATCAGTATATATGGACTGATCAGGATTTTGTCTCTTCGGTGTTTCGTATAGCTTTCGCAGTCTTTGGAAAGAGGAGAAAGAAAAATAACAAAGGTTTAATGAGAAAGAGAGGTGAACCATATGGAGTCAGAGAGAAGAACTGTGGATGTGATTATCCCTTCCTACAGGCCTGGAGATAAATTTTTACGGCTTTTGAACATGCTGTCTGTGCAGTCTTATCCGGTGAGAAAAATTATTGTTATGAATACAGAAAAGTCCTTCTGGAAAGAAGAAGAATTTTCCGGGATTTTGAATCTGGAGGTCCACCATCTGAAGAAAGAAGAGTTTGACCATGGAGCCACCAGAAACAAGGGAGCTTCCTATTCAAGTGCGGATGTTATGGTTTTTATGACTGACGATGCCGTTCCTGCTGACCGGTTCCTTTTGGAAAACCTGATGGAGGGCTTTGAAAAAGAAGGAGCTGACGGGGAGCCGGTGTGTGCCGTCTATGCCAGACAGCTCCCCAACCCCAACTGCGATCTGGCAGAACAGTACACCAGACGTTTTAATTACCCCGATAAGGAACTGATAAAAACAAAGAGAGACATTCCGGCTATGGGCATTAAAACCTTTTTTGCTTCCAATGTCTGCTGCGCCTATGATAGAAAGATGTTCTTTCAGAGCGGAGGTTTTATTAACAGAACCATCTTTAACGAGGATATGATTTATGCCGGACGGGCTATTAAGGAGAGAGGATGGGCTGTGGTTTATAAGCCGGAGGCTCAGGTGTACCACTCTCACAATTACGGCTGTATTGCTCAGTTTAAGCGTAATTTTGACCTTGCAGTGTCTCAGGCGGATCATCCGGAAGTCTTTCAGGGAATTCGGTCAGAAAGCGAGGGAATCCGCCTGGTAAAAAGTACAGCCGCCTGGCTGGCTGGACAGGGAAAGCTGTGGATGATTCCGGGGCTTATTGTAAAAAGTGGTTTTAAGTATATGGGATATCTGGCAGGGAAAAGGTATAGGAGGCTTCCAAAGAAAGCGGTTATGGCCTTTACCATGAACAGGGAATACTGGAAAAAGGCCGATATATAAGGACAGAGTGTGGAAATTGAAGGAAACTTGTGGTAAAATCTACAGGATAAAACAAGATGATGAGCAAAGGAGAGAAAAAATGGGAAAAATAAAAGTAACGCCTTGTGAAATCGAAGGACTTTATGTAATTGAACCAACCGTATTTCCTGATTCCAGGGGATATTTTATGGAGACTTACAACCAGAATGATTTTAAAGAGGCTGGTCTTAACATGGTTTTTGTTCAGGATAACCAGTCCATGTCTGTAAAGGGAGTGTTGAGAGGGCTTCATTTTCAGAAGCAGTTTCCACAGGGAAAGCTGGTTCGCGTTGTGAGAGGCAAGGTATTTGACGTGGCTGTGGATCTGCGCTCCCACTCAAAGACTTACGGCAAGTGGTTTGGCGTGGAGCTTTCTGCGGAGAATAAAAAGCAGTTTTATATTCCGGAAGGCTTCGCCCATGGATTCCTCGTTATGTCTGATGAGGCAGAATTTGTATATAAGTGTACAGATTTTTATCATCCAGGCGATGAGGGCGGTATTCTTTGGAGCGATCCGGAAATCGGAATTCAGTGGCCTATAGAGGAAGGACAGGAGCTGATTATTTCAGAGAAGGATCAAAAGTGGAGCGGAATCCGTGACACCTTTAAATTCCAGTGAGAGGAGCTGCTCCATGGGTTATGTAATTTCCTTGTTAAAAGAGATTGTGGCCAAGAGAAAGCTGATTTTAGATCTTGCAAAGGCTGATTTTAAAAAGCGGTTTGCAGGCTCTTATTTTGGAATCGCCTGGATGTTTCTTCAGCCTTTGGCTACCGTCCTGGTGTACTTCTGCGTATTCCAGCTTGGATTTAAAAGTACGCCTCCAGTGGACTATCCTTATGTTCTGTGGCTGATACCAGGTATTGTGCCATGGTTCTTTTTCAGCGAGGTTCTCAACGGGGGAACCAACTGTCTGCAGGAATACAATTATCTGGTTAAGAAAATGGCCTTTCAGGTTGAGATGCTGCCGATTATTAAGATGCTTTCCTGCTTTATGGTTCACGCCATTTTCCTGGTAATTATGATTGGTGTATTCCTCTGTTATGGAATTGCGCCAAGAATCAGCTGGATTCAGATTCTTTATTATTCATTTGCCTGTTCCATGCTGTCACTGGCTCTTACCTATTTTACCAGCGCCATTAACGTGTTTTTCAAGGATATGGCGCAGATTGTGGGAATTCTCCTTCAGTTTGGCATGTGGCTGGTCCCCATTATGTGGGCTCCGGAGATGCTTCCTGGAGCGCCTGCCTGGCTTACGCCTGTGTTAAAGCTTAATCCTTTTTACTATATTGTGGCAGGGTACAGGGACAGCATGCTTACCGGAGACGGATTCTGGATGCGTCCTACTCTGGGTGTGTATTTCTGGGTTGCCACCCTGGCGCTGATGCTGATAGGGCTTAAGGTATTTAAGAAGCTGCGGCCGCATTTTTCTGATGTGCTGTAGACTGTGGAAGTGGAGGAAGAAATGTCTGTAGAATCAAGAAATAATGCGATTTCCGTAGAAAATGTGACAAAAATATACAGGCTTTATGATAAGCCGGTGGATCGCCTGAAGGAGGCTTTAAGCATTACCCATAAAAATTATCACAGGGATTTTTATGCTTTAAACGGCATCTCCTTTGACGTGAAAAAGGGAGAGACGGTAGGTATTATTGGTACCAATGGTTCAGGAAAGTCTACGATTCTTAAGATTATTACGGGAGTTTTGACCCCTACCACAGGGAAAGTTCAGGTGGCAGGCGTTATTTCAGCCCTTTTGGAATTGGGAGCCGGATTTAACTCTGATTATACGGGAATAGAAAATATTTACATGAACGGAACTATGATGGGCTTTTCCAGAAAGGAGATGGATGCCAAGCTTCAGGATATTCTGGACTTTGCTGACATCGGGGATTTTGTTTATCAGCCGGTAAAAACTTATTCCAGCGGTATGTTTGTCCGTCTGGCATTCGCTTTGGCCATTAATGTGGAGCCGGAGATCCTGATTGTGGATGAAGCTTTGTCTGTAGGTGATGTATTTTTCCAGGCAAAGTGTTACCGGAGAATGGAGGAGATTCGAAAAAATGGCACTACCATTTTAATGGTAACTCATGATATGGGGGCGATTATTAAATACTGCGACCGTGTTGTGGTTCTTAATAAAGGAAATTTTATCGCCCAGGGAGAACCGGGCCATATGGTAGACCTTTATAAAAAAATTCTGGCCAATCAGATGGACCAGGTAGATGAAGAACTTCAGTCTCTGACAGAAGAAGCTTTCCAGAATGATTTTTCAGGGGAGGAGGTTCTGAAGAAAAAAAAGTCCTCTTCCAAGCAGGAAGGACGGATGAAGGACAAAATGGTGGTGAATCCCAACCGTACAGAGTATGGAGACGGGAGAGCGGAAATTGTGGATTTTGGACTTTTGGATGAGAGAGGAAATCTCACCAATCTTCTCCTAAAAGGTGAGATGTTTACCATCAAGGAGAGAATTCACTTTAATACCTCAATTCAAAACCCTATCTTTACCTATACCATAAAGGATAAAAGAGGAGCTGACCTGACGGGAACCAATACCATGTATGAAGGCGCAGATGTGCGGGCAGTGAAAAACGGGGATGAATACGAGGTGGAATTTTGTCAGAAGATGACTCTTCAGGGCGGAGAGTATCTGCTTTCTATGAGCTGCACAGGCTTTGAAAATGGAGAGCATGTAGTATATCACCGCCTTTACGATATTGCCAGCATTACCGTAATTTCCAATAAGAATACGGTAGGCGTTTATGATATGGAATCCCAGGTTTCCCTTACCCTTCATAAGGCAGAGTAGAAACCGGGACACAGGAGGAAACTTGGATGAAGGATAGCAGTTGGGAAATTATGAATCTGCTGCGGCAGTATAACGGGGACAGTAAGGCAGTTCTCAGGGATCATCCTGATCTGGAGTGTCTTTACGCTCTATCGGATATGAGGGAAAATCTTCTGGAATGGTTTCCTTTCCGGGAGGATGCCTCCCTTTTGCAGGTAGGCTCGGATTACGGCGCTTTGACAGGACTGTATTCCAGGCGGGTATCCCACGTTACGGTTTTAGACCCTTCCTGGGACAACCTTTTGGTGAACAGAGAACGATGGGAGAAAAACGGGAATATTACTTATATACAAGGCGGAATGGAACAGTTGGAAAATCTGGAAGGGATCTTTGATTATATTGTTTTTGCAGGAACCTTAGGAGCAGAGGAATCCAGTGAGGATAGGAACAAGCCTTCTGCTCAAGGAGAAAAGCAGGAGGAGGATTTTCCGGACAGGGCAGAAGAACTGCAGTTTTCTGAGGCTGGGGCTAAGGCTCAGCTTGCTCAGGCGGTGAAACTTTTAGCGCCCCAGGGCGTGATTTTCTGTGCGGCGGCCAATCCCCTTGGAATTAAATATCAGACAGGGGCCAAGACCCAGGGCTGTAGGATGACCCGTTCCAGACTGGTTCAGGCCTTCCAGGCAGCAGGAGAGGGGACCCTGGAGTTTTATTATCCTATGCCGGACTGGAAAATTCCCATTACCATTTATTCTGATGGTCGTCTTCCCCAGAAGGGAGAATTGTCTCATCAGCTGATGGCCTATGATTATCCAAGATATCTGCGTTTTGAGCCGGGAAAGGTATTGGATATGATTTGTGAGGAAAATCAGTTTCCGGCCTTTGCCAATTCATTTTTAGTAATATGGAGCAGCCATGAAGAAAACAAACTATGTTAAGTATAACAGAACCCGCAGGGAAGAATTTCAGATACGCACTGCCATTGTAGAAGAAGGAGGAGCTGTCTGGGTTGAGAAGACTGCCTTGTCTTTGGCCGGAAAGAATCATATTCTTTCCATGAAGGACAAGTATATGGCGCTGAAGGAGCAGAGTCAGGAGCTGTCCTTTGTTCCTGTAATGGTGGAAGGAGATACCGCCCGATTCCCCTTTGTGGAAGGGAAAAATCTGGCGGAGCAGCTGGGGGAAGCAATTGCTGCAGGAAAAGAGCCGTCAGAAGCTTTGGAAGACTCTGTTTGGCGTATCCTTGGGGGAAAGAAAGGCACTGAGGACCCATTTGTTCTTACACCGGAGTTTACCAGAGTATTTGGTTTGGGGGAAGAGAGCCAGGAAGCCAAAAATGCGGGGGTTTTTGACGATCAGTCGCTGAAAGCCTCCAATATAGACAGCCTCTTTGAGAATATTATGGTGGATCAGGAGAAGTGGATATGCCTGGACTACGAATGGGTATTTTTCTTCCCTGTTCCTCTCCGGTTTATCCGCTATCGAATGCTTTATTATTTTTACGAGCAGTATCAGAAGCTGCTGGAAAAGACAAGGGAAGAATTTCTTCAGTCTATGGGAATTGCAAAAGACAAGCTTCCATTTTATGAGCTCATGGAGAGAAATTTCCAGGAGTATGTTCACGGAGAGAATCAGAAAATCTATCTGGGGAATTATCTCTGCGACAATATTTATATTCCGGAAGATATGGAGGAAGTGGAGCTGGCTGTGCAAAAGCACAGAGATCATGTAAAACATCTGGATGAAGAAATCCATGAAAGAGACGTGACAATCCGCAAGCAGCAGGAGGTTCAAAGGCTGACCAATAATCATGTGACCAATTTGGAGATGATCATTGGAAATTTAAGAAACGACAACCAAAATATGGCTCATACCATTGACTACCTCCACCGCCATGAGGCTGTTATCTTTAAGGTACGACGAAAGCTGGGGGCAAAGTTTAACGAAAAATTCCCTAAGGGAACCAGAAAAAGAAAGGTTCTTCGTTATGTAAAGGATACGTTTGTCCATCCGGTTAAGACCATTGGTCTTTATCTTACTGCCGAGGGACGGAATCTTATTGAGGGAGATATGAAGATCGGGGATGGTTACCGGGTTCATGGAAAACTTCATTTTCCCAAAGAGGAGAATCCGCAGGTGTCCATAGTCATTCCTGTGTACAACCAGATTCATTATACTTACGCCTGCCTGGTGTCCATTCTAGAGCATACAAAGAATGTTTCCTATGAAGTGATCATTGCCGACGACGTATCCACAGACGCCACGGCTCAGCTGGGAGACTTTGCGGAAAACTTGGTTATCTGCAGAAATCAGATCAATCAGGGCTTTCTGCGTAATTGCAACCAGGCGGCCAAGTCTGCCCGGGGCAAATATATTATGTTTCTTAACAATGATACTCAGGTGACGCCAGGCTGGCTTGAAAGTCTGGTAACCCTGATTGAATCAGATCCTTCCATTGGTATGGTAGGCTCCAAGCTGGTATACCCTGACGGAAGACTGCAGGAGGCAGGAGGAATCATCTGGAGCGATGGTTCCGGCTGGAATTACGGCCGTCTGGATGATCCAGATAAACCGGAATATAATTATGTAAAGGATGTGGATTATATTTCCGGTGCGGCGATTCTTTTGTCCCGACAGCTGTGGAATCAGATCGGCGGGTTTGATGAGCGGTTTGCTCCAGCCTACTGTGAGGACTCGGATCTGGCCTTTGAGGTGAGAAAAGCAGGATACCGGGTCGTATACCAGCCGCGCTCAAAAGTGATCCATTTTGAGGGAGTTTCCAACGGAACCGATGTAAACGGTACGGGACTGAAACGGTATCAGGTGGAGAACAGCAGAAAGCTTAAGGAAAAATGGAAAGAAGCATTTAAGCTTCAGTGTGAAAATAATGGCAATCCTGACCCATTCAGGGCAAGAGAGCGGAGTATGGGAAAGGATATTATTTTGGTTGTGGATCACTATGTTCCAACCTATGATAAGGATGCAGGTTCCAAGACAACCTTCCAGTATTTGAAGATGTTTGTGGAAAAAGGCTATATTGTTAAATTCCTTGGGGATAATTTCCTTCATGAGGAGCCTTACTCCACTACTTTGGAACAGATGGGAATAGAGATTCTGTACGGCCAGGAGTATCAGGTGAAAATATGGGACTGGCTGAAGGATCATGGGGATGAGATTGCCATTGCCTATTTGAATCGTCCTCATATAGCTACAAAATACGTGGATTTTATAAAAGAGAATACCAATATAAAGATGATTTATTATGGCCATGATCTTCATTTCCTGAGAGAAGGAAGAGAGTACCAGCTGACAGGGGATCCTAAAAAGAAGGAAGAGGCAGAGTATTGGAAATCCCTGGAGCTGCGTCTGATGAAAAAGGCGGCGGTTTCTTATTATCCGTCTTATGTGGAGCGGGATGCCATACACGCAATTGATCCTTCCATTCCGGTTAAGGCTATTGTGGCCTATGTATTTGAACGGTTCCTGGACAATATTCCAGAGGATTTTGAAAAGAGGGAGGGGCTGTTGTTTGTAGGGGGCTTTGCCCATCCGCCTAACGCAGATGCGGTTCTATGGTTTGCCAAAGAGATTTTCCCTCTTATAAGGAAGAAGATACCAGTGAATTTTTATATTGTAGGTTCCAAAGTGACAGAAGAGATTCAGGCTTTGGAGCAGCCTGGAAATGGTATTATAGTTAAGGGATTTGTCTCCGAGGAAGAGCTGGCAAGACTTTATTCCGCCTGCCGCATTGTAGTAGTGCCCCTAAGGTACGGAGCAGGTGTGAAAGGAAAAGTTGTGGAGGCAATTTACAACGGAGCGCCTATAGTGACTACATCCATCGGAGCAGAGGGCATACCGGAGGCTGAGACAGTGATGGAAATTGCCGACGAGCCTGAGGCTTTTGCGGATCAGGTGACTGCTCTTTATGAAGATTTGGACCGCTGTAAAGCTATGTGCAGAAAGACCCAGGATTATATCAAAAAGAACTTCAGCATTGACGCGGCATGGGAGATTGTGGGAGAGGATTTTCAGACTGCTGTGAAAGACTGAGAAGGTAAGATGCGGCAGACAAAACCACAATTCACATAGTGATAAAAATAGAAAGGAAGCCAGAGCAGCTTTTGTTCAGCCTGGCTTCCTTTTTTGAAATTGGTATGGTTACAGAAACATTTCATTTATTCCATCAAATGTCCTTTTTTATCTGAGAGAGAATCTGTTCTGCTGCCTCCTCTGCACTCCAGTGACTGGCAAAAGTCTGTTCTGGTATGATTCCTATATAATCCTTTTCTCTCCACCATTGCCGCATGGCATCTTCACCAAACTCTTGGCTGTTTGCTTTCGTTCTATGGCGTTTTAAAGTTTCCTGAAAGGGAAGGTCATAATAATAGGCGTAAATACTATGGCCGTATTCTGTCAGAGCTGTTTCAAATAAGGGCATGTACCAATCTGCATATAGGATGCCTTCTAAAATTGTATAGGAACAGTTTTTTCTCCCATATTTTACTAATTCCATCAGTAAGGGCAGAGCTCTGTTGCCTTCTTTGTCTTTGACCCACAGCATGTCCCGTCGTATTACATCTTGGGAGATCAATAAGGTTCCGTGCCCCAGTTCTCTTTGCAGTTTTTTTGCCACAGTGGTTTTTCCGCTGCCGGAATTTCCGCGAAGAATAATCAGTTTAGGAATCTCCATAGGTTATCTCCTTAATCTTTGAAAAAATATTAAGACTACAGCTTTTTAATTATACCATAGCTTTTCCTCTTTTTCCACAACCCTGGGGAAACCTCATATCTAACATATAAATAAGGGTAGAATGTCCCCCTGTTTCTATGATATAATGTTCCCCAGACCAGTATTTTACATTTTCATTCAGGAGGATAGGATTATGCAGGCAGTTTTGCTGGCAGGCGGGCTGGGAACAAGGCTTCGTTCCGTAGTAAGCGACAGGCCGAAGCCTATGGCGCTTATTGAAGGCCGCCCATTTATGGAGTATGTGGTTAGAGAGCTAAAAAAACACGGAATAACAGAAATTATATTCGCGGTTGGATATAAAGGTTCCATGGTGGAAGAATATTTTAAGGATGGTTCCCAGCTGGGAATTCAGGTATCCTATGCCTATGAGGAAACTCTTTTGGGAACAGCAGGAGCCATTAAAAACGCAGGCAGGCTGGTGACAGAGGAGCGGTTCTTTGTTCTCAATGCGGATACATTCTACCAGATTGACTACAGTCGTCTGACCCTGTTGTGTCAGGAAAGAGACCTGGATATGGCATTGGTTCTGCGGGAAGTTTCAGATGTGTCCCGATATGGGCAGGCAGTTCTGAAGGATTCCTGGCTTACAGCCTTTGATGAGAAGGTGGCGGAGTCCAGGCCCGGAACGATTAATGGGGGCGTATATTTGATGAAGCGAAGCCTCCTGGATGAAATTCCTGAGGGCAAGGTTTCTCTGGAACATGATATGATTCCTAAGTGGCTTCACTCAGGAGACAAGAAACTGGGCGGCATTGTCAATGACGGATATTTTATTGATATAGGAGTTCCAAAAGATTACTTTCGGTTTATAGAAGACGTAAAGAAGGGAGCGGTGATCCTGTGATTATAAGAGGAAGAGCACCTCTGAGAGTAAGCTTCGGAGGCGGCGGAACAGATGTAGCGCCATTTTGTGTGGAACAGGGAGGCGCTATTATTGGAAGCACCATTAACAAGTATGCCTACTGTTCTATTGTGCCGAGAGATGACGATCACATAACAGTTCATTCTCTGGACTTTGATATGACCGTAAAATATAATACCAAAGAGAACTATGTTTATGACGGAAAGCTGGATCTGGTAACAGCAGCCTTGAAAGCTATGGATATTAAGCAGGGATGTGAGGTGTATCTGCAGTGCGACGCTCCTCCAGGTTCTGGTTTGGGAACTTCCTCCACTGTTATGGTGGCGCTGCTAAAAGCGATGGCCAGATGGAAGGGCGTGGATATGGATAGCTATGCCCTGGCTGATCTGGCTTTTCAGGTGGAGCGGGAAGATTTAAAGATCGACGGCGGTTACCAGGATCAGTATGCTGCAGCCTTTGGCGGTTTTAATTTTATTGAGTTTCACGGAAGAAATAATGTGGTAGTCAATCCTCTTCGTATTAAAAAAGAAATTATCCATGAACTGCAGTACAATCTGCTTTTGTGTTATACTGGAAAGATTCACGTATCTGCCAATATTATCAAGGACCAGGTACAGAATTACGAGAAACAAGATGCCTTCCAGGCTATGTGTGAGGTAAAAGCTCTGGCTTATGCCATGAAAGATGAGCTGCTGAAGGGCAATCTGTACAGCTTCGGAAAGCTTTTGGACTACGGCTGGAAGAGCAAAAAGAGAATGAGCAGCAAAATTACCACCCCTCAGATTGACCAGCTTTATGAAGAAGCCTTGAAAGCGGGAGCTTTGGGCGGAAAGCTTTTAGGAGCAGGAGGAGGAGGATATCTTCTGGTATTCTGCCCTTACAATGTGCGCCATAAGGTAGCTGCCAGACTGGAAGCAGCCGGAGGCCAGCTGACAGACTGGAACTTTGAACTGAGAGGAGCCCAGGCCTGGGTGACAGATGAAAACAGATGGAATTATAACTCCGTCAAGGTTCATATGCCGGATGGAGAATACAAGTTTGATTTTTAGTGTGAGAGGAAAGGCTGTTTAAGTTGAACAGAGTGGTATTTCTTGACAGAGACGGAACAATCAACAAAGAAGTAGAGTATTTGCATCGCCCGGAGGATCTGGTGATTCTTCCGGGCGTTACAGAGGGAATCCGCATGCTGAAGGAGGCTGGATTTTCTATTGTAGTAGTGACCAATCAGGCTGGAGTTGCCAGAGGCTACTATGGGGAGGCAGATGTACTCCGTCTCCATGAGTATTTAAATTTCTGCCTGAGAAAAGAGGGAGCAGAAATAGACGGCTTTTATTACTGTCCCCACCATCCCGTTCACGGAATCGGAGAATATAAAAAGGAATGCAGATGCAGAAAGCCGGGAATTGGCATGTTTGAGAAGGCGGAGGAGAGATTTTCTGTAGATAAGGGCCACTCCTATATGATTGGAGATAAGCTTTTAGATGTAGAAGCTGGAAATCGATACGGAGTCTGCTCTATTTTGGTGGGAACAGGATATGGACAGGAAATTATGAAAGAGCTGATACAAAAAGGTGAGAGGGGCTCTTTTGCCTTTTATGCCTCTGATCTGAAAGAGGCAGCAAGGTGGATTCTCAATCGGGAATCCCAGACAACAGAAGGTGACAAATAACAGACGGAACAAGAAAGTGAGGGAGAGAATTTGGAGCCTGTAAAATATTTAGATGAACTGATTGAGCGCTATCCTGTATTGGCAGCGGTGAGGGAAGATATTCAGGAGGCTTACCAGCTTCTGGTCTCCTGTTATGAGAACGGCGGAAAGCTTTTAATTGCCGGAAACGGGGGAAGCTGCGCAGATGGGGAGCATATTGTAGGAGAACTGATGAAGGGATTTGTAAAAAAGAGAGCCGTATCCCAGGAATACGCTGCCGCTCTCATGGCAGCAGATCCTGAGAGAGGAGAGGAGCTGGCAGAAAAACTTCAGGGAGGTCTTCCGGCTATTGCCCTGACCGGTCATAGTGCCTTGTCTACTGCCTACTTAAATGATGTAGACGGAGACCTGGCTTTTGCTCAGCAGACCTTTGGATACGGAAAACCGGGGGATGTATTTCTTGGAATTTCTACTTCAGGAAACTCCAAAAATATACTTTATGCCTTAGCTGCAGCCAAGGCTTCCGGTCTTAAAACCATTGGTCTGACAGGCAGAGACGGGGGGATTCTGAAGGAAAAGGCAGATGTAGCCATTGTGGTGCCGGAGACAGAGACCTTTAAAATACAGGAGCTTCACCTGCCTGTTTATCACGCTCTCTGTCTTATGCTTGAGGAGAGGTTTTTCTGATGGGCCAGCAGGTAAGGGAGAGGGCGAAGGGGGAGATACTGATAGTTCTCCTTTTTATGTCCTTTGCCTTTTTTATCAATAGGCAGATCCAGATCAAAGGCCTCTATATGGATGACCTGTATCTATGGTCCTGCTACGGGGAACAAAGCTTCCGGGAATTCGTTTTTCCCATAGGAAGCACCAGATTCCGCTTTGTTTACTATCTGGCAGCGTGGCTGGAACTGGCTTTTGTGGGCAATCATATTACATGGTTTGTGCCTATCAATATTTTAGTGAACAGCTGCATTGCTTATACGGTTTACCGCTTTGGAAGAACACTGTCCCGCAATGTAGTCATAGGTTTTGTCTGCGGATTTTTATATCTTCTGTCCCGTATGTCCTACTATCAGATCGGACAGGTATATGGTCTGATGGAAAGTATGGCTTTATGGGGGGCGCTGGGAATTCTTTACTGTCTCTACTGCTGGATTGGAGAAGGGGAGGAGAAAAACAAAAAAAAATATCTTGGGCTGGCTTTGGGGCTTTATTTGGCTGTCTGCTTTGTTCATGAGAGGTACATGGCTCTTCTTCCATTGTTTTATCTTGCCTATATTATAAAAAAGGAAAAAAGGTTTATTCCCTGGCTGACAGTTACAGGTGCTTTTCTGGCTGTTCAGCTGGTACGGGTTCTGACAATAGGAACCATTGCTCCGGCAGGAACAGGAGGAACGGATGTCACCGATACCTTTCAAATAGGAGATGCGCTGAAATACGCGGTGAGCCAGGTGCTTTACATATTCGGCATCAATGCGGGGCCGGGCCATTTAAATGGATACAGCTGGGGGGAATCTCCGTTCTGGATTCATATGCTGGTTTTGGCCGCTGATGTGTGTCTGGCCGTTTTTGTTCTGCTTTTTGTGATGGAATTTATTGGGAATAAAAAGAGCCGTGGAAGATACATTGGAGTTACGCTTCTGTTTATTACTTTCATTGCCCTGTGCATTGGCTCCTCCAGCGTTACCATACGAGTGGAAATGAGATGGGTTTATGTGTCCATGACTGCCGCATGGCTGTACGCTGCCTGGATATTCGGTGTTCTCACAAAGAAGCCGGAAAATCGGATAAAGGGAGCCGGCCTGTATGTAAATGTAATCTGTATGGGTCTGATCCTTTTGTACCTGATTCTTATGCTTCCTGTGGAGGTGTTTTATCGGGGAAAATACGAAAATCTTTATTTCTGGGCAGATCAGCAGAGATACAATTCTCTGGCTGAGGAGACTTATGAGACGTATGGGGAGGAGATTTTCGGAAAGCAGATTTACATTTTGGACAACTCTTATAATATGAGTGATTTCACTGCAAGAACCTATTTCAAAGAATTTGACAGAGACAGAAAGGCAGAAGGAACAGAGGTTCATTTTATAGAGTCAATTGATGAAATCGGGCTGATCACTCCCAATATGCTGGTTCTGGAGGAGGATCCTGCCCATAATGCTTATAAGGATGTTACCTCTTTGGTAAAAGAGTTGAAATGTCAGTCTCAGTCGGGATATTACAGTGACGGCTGGATGGATGAGAAGGCATCGGTTCGGATTCTGGCAGGAAAAACCGGAACCATTGGAATCAAATTCTATTATCCCGGTCAGCTGGAAGGACAGGAGACTTGTACCATCCGGATAAATGGCCAGGAGGAAATCATGGTTCCTATAACAGAGAGCAGCGTGGAAGCTGAAATTCAGGCAGAGCCCGGGCAATTTGTGGAACTGGAGTTTGACAATGATTTTTACTACCCGGAAGCTGGAGAGCAGAGAGGAGAATATCGGTTCTCCATGATTGTGGAATTTACGGCAGACTGATGAGGCAGAGTTAAAAATGAAAAAAAAATATTTGTATTATCTTTTTCCGCTGGCAGGAGTAATCTTCTGTCTGTGGTATCTTCATCTGGCAGTTGTTGATGTGGTCTATTCTGATTACATTCGCCTGGTAAACAGCTATCTGCCGGATGTGTGGAATCTGGATAAGTTTTTTGTTCCGGATGTTCTCACAAGAGTCCCTGCCAATTATCTGGGACGGATTATTAATGTGGAATTGTTTGGCTATAATTTAAACTTTGACCGTATCCTAGGTGTGATAGGGCTGGGGCTGTCCGCTCTTGTGATCGCCAGGTTTTGTCTGAGAAAGAGGATTGGCTTAGGATGGCTTGCCATTCTTATGATCGTCATGTTCAGCTTAAATAAATGGGAAATGTTGATTAATGGAAGCGGCTGGCCCCATTTTATGGCATTTGCCGGTTTTTACTATCACTACCATGTGATGGATCGGGTTTGGGCAGGACAGGAGAGAAACTATGACAGGAAGCTGTTGATTTTTCTTCCTCTGTTTAATGTAATTTTTATTGCCGGACCTTACTGTGCCATCTATTCTGTAACTGTAATTCTGGCCAGTGGTTTTCTCTTTTTTATTGGAAAGTCCTGCAGGAAGAAAGAGGACAACCGTTGGCTGATATATGCCGGTGTGATGCTGGCAGCTCTTTTGCTTTATATGGTCAGCAATTCCTTTGCGGTGGAGGATCATGCAGCGCCGGCCGACACAACTTTGCTTCAGCAGCTGATGGATACGCCTGGATACTTTATCCGATTTCTGCTTACCTCCTTTTCCTCTATGGTAATCGGTATTGAGAGAGCTCTTCTTGTGTTCAGTACAAATCTTCCGTTTATGGTGCTGGGAGGACTGGTAATAGTGGCCTACATTCTGGCTCTGTGGCTTAACTGGCACTATCGGCTGTACAAAGAAACCATAGTGCCTTTGATTCTTCTGATATCAGGAGGATTGAACCATGTTCTGGTTCTTCTTTCCCGCTGGATTTTTCTCCAGGAAAATTACGGAGCCAGTTCCAGATATGCCCTTCAGTTTCAGGCTGGTATTCTTGGAATTATTATTACCTTTGCTCTGGTATGGAAGAAAATGAAGAAGGATAAAGTATATGTGATCCGGGGAGCGGCAGCTGCCGTATGCATTATGTTTGTGATAGGAAATGGATATACCACCTATCATGAGTGGCTGAAGGCCCCGGACAGAAAGGCTTCTTTTGAAAGTATGAGAGAGATGGCCCTGGATTTTGAGAACAGGACAGATGACGAGCTGAGAGGCAAATTTGAATACCGAATGAGTACGCCGGGAAGCGGCGCGGCGGTTCGAAAGGCCCTTACAATTTTAAAAGAAAACGGCTGGAATGTTTTTCGGGAGGAAAACTAATGCCAGCTGAAGGTAGTGACATATGATAACTGGAAAATTACAAAAAGAGAGAATGTTTCTGATTCTGTTTGCAGCAGCCTGTCTGGGAGCGGTATGGTTTTCCTGGGACAGACTTATGGCAGACGGGCTTTTGACCTGGCATATGGAGCAGGCGGAATATGGAGAGATGGCAAAGGAGACAGGTGTTCTCTTTTGTCTGTTTCTCCTTATCTGGACTGTGGCAGGAAAACGGAGAATTGCCGGTGGACTTAGTGCGGCGGCGGCTTTTGTATTCTGCTGGGCTCACCAGATAGCCCTCCCTTTGGCGGTATCGGGAATCTATCTTCTTTATATTGGGGAATTGGGCCGCAGGCTGAGAACTATGGTATTTCGTCTGCCGGATTCCGATGGAGCTGCAGCTGACTTCCTGGCAGGCAGCTGCAGTCTGATCTGTATATTCTGCCTTATGTCTCTGGGCGGAATTGGAGCCATTCCATGGCTTCAGGGCTTTTCTTTGGTGACAGGAATGCTTTTGGTGGGAGCCAGATTGGCAGAGAAAAGAAATAGGTACCATGCAGGAAGAGAGGAAGGACGGCTTTCTTTTGCCTTCTGTTTTTCAATGGCTGTTATTTTCACCATGGTATGCCTGCAGGCGGGAAGAATGAATATTGCTTTGGATTTTGACAGTTTGTGGTACGGTGTAAGAGCTCCTTATATTCTGGATAATGGAAGGGGATTTTATGAAAATCTGGGCACAATAGGAATTGTATATACCTATTCAAAGGGTTTTGAGATACTGACTCTTCCGCTGTCTGGACTTCCGTCTTACAGTTTCCTTATTTCTTTTAATCTGTGGCTGGCAGCAGGAATACTGGCATTGGCTTATTCAATGGCCCGTCATTTTATGAGCCGGGAATTGGCCGTTTTCCTGTCCGCATTCCTTTCTGCGGTGCCTGGAATTATGAATATGACAGTAACCGCCAAAACCGATATTGCTACGTTGATGTTTCAGGTGGTAATGCTTTTTTATATGATCCGGTATTTGGCAGAGGGAAAAGAACAGTTTCGGTATTTGTTTTATAGTAGTGCCGCTTTTTTCCTTACTTGGACTTTGAAGCCAACAGCTATGGTTTTTTCTACAGCAGTGCTGGGGATGAGCGGTTTGTTCCTGATCGTTCGGGGTCAGCTTCCTACATGGAGACTGAAAGAACTGGCCGGCTCCTTTCTGATGCTGGCATTGAGCTTGGGAGCGCTGGCGGGAGTGTGGGCCAGAACTATTATAATTACTGGCCTTCCTGTCACTTCTGTTTTCTCTTCTATTCTCACTAAGCTTGGATTTGAGATGAAATATCCCTTCAATGTAAATAAGCTCCCCAACAACGGAGCATATGTGGAAGCGGGAGATCAGATCAGCTTTTTCCTGAAGAGGCTTTTCTGTTTCTTTTTCCTGCCAGAGGGGGTGGATATGGAACATGTGATTCTTGCCTGGGGAGGGTTTGTCCTCGCGATTCTGTTTTTCTTGTGGATTTATCTGAAGGTATGTGAGAAAAATGGGGGCAGGCAGGAGAATACTTTGTTTTCCGGATATTTTAAAACAGTCTTTATCCCATTTCTTTTGGTGAATCTGGTAAGCCTGTATATGCTGGTTCAGGTAGACGGCAATTACTTTATGCTGCTCTATTTTCTGTCAGCTTTTTTAGGATTTTACGGTCTGTCTCAGGTGAAAAGCAGATTTACCAGAAGGGGAGTCTGTATTATTCTCCTTCCTGTTCTTGGATTTCTTGTTCTGTCTACATCTTTGACTAACTGGAGCTGGACCATAGGATATTCGCCGATCTCCTGGAATCACATGGGATATTACAATCACATGGAAGCGGAAAAAGCCAAGATGGAAGCTTCCGGAAATGGTCAAATCTGGGATATTTTGGCTGAGGATCCCAGAAACCGGCTGATTGCCATTGGACCTCACCCAGACATTCTTTCTTTTCCGTGCAGCGCCCAGTCTTATGATGATGTGACAGGAACCTGGGGCAATGTAGTTTTGGTAAAGAAAATGGATTATTTTGTGGAATTTATGGACTATGCCCAGACAGATTATATCTACGCGAAAGCAGGCTATATGGGGGAAGAGGAACGGTGCTACACCCTGGTCAGAGACCTGATTGAGTATGGAAAGCTGGTTCCGGTATGCTATGAAAATGGGAATATGCTGGCAAAGGTAGATATAGACGGAGAATATGATCAGGAGTCCCAGGCGGCGTTGACAGAGTTCTATAAATGTTATATAAAGAAAGATGTAGAAAACACGGGAGGAGAAAGTGAATGAAACAGAAAGTAAAGATAGGAACAACGTTGGTATTTGCGTGTTTTCTGGTTTATCTGATTCTGCAGTTTACCAAGGTGTTTGTATACTATGATGATTTTGGCTATTTGTCCCTGAGCTACGGCAATACTGTGCCTGATGTGGTGGGATCCCAGTTTAATCTGATCCAGCTGATTGAATTTATGGGAAAGCATTATCTGTATTCTAATGGACGGCTTTTGTATCTGTTTTTGTTCCCCTTTGTCTATATGATGGGAGGACTTACAGGAGTACAGGTGTTTATGGCCCTTTCAGTGCTGGCAGTGCTGGTGCTGGCCTGGTATCTGGCCTATGTTCATTGCCCTCAGAAGGGCTGGGGGGCTGCTGCTATGGCAGTCTTCATTTGCTTGCTGTACGGTTCCATTGGAATTATGATTCAGCGCCTGGGAACTTACTGGTATGCAGCCAGCTTTCTCTATGTTGTTCCGGCTATCCCATTCCTTTTGCTGTCTTTTTGTTACTATGATACTATAGACCGTGAGCCTGGAGGAATCAGGAAGGCTGTGTGTATTGTGCTGGCAGTACTCACCTGTTTTTCACAGGAGGAGTGGCTGGTGGCGGGAATTGCTTTGGTTCTTATGATTCTTGGGTATAAAAAATGGAAGAAAAAACCAATCAAAGCTTATGACTGGGGAGTGCTGGCTGCTTCAGTAACTGCTTCTCTTCCCATTCTTACTTCTCCTGCGGTGCGGATGCGCATGGACAATAACAGTCAGTTTGCCAGCCTCAGCTTTGGAGAGAAGATTATAACCAATGTGGAAACTATCCTGAACCTGTTCTTTTCCGCAGACAATCGAAATTACCTTTCTCTGCTTTTGGTTATGCTCTTCGTTATGGCTCTTTATATGGCGGTACGTGGAAAAAAACTGAAAGTATTAAACTGGTTTTATGTAATTTTTACTGTGATTACAGGTGTTTACCTCTATCTTAAAGTTTATAAGTTTGTATGGGGACAAGGAGGATATTCCACTCCTATGTTGTGGATGCTTTCCATCTATCTTATAGTTACGGCCACCCAGATTTATCGTCTGCTTTATCAAGAGAATGGCCTGCTTATGGGGATGGTGTTTACCTGCTCCCTCCTTACGCTGGCTTGCTTAGTTGTAGTCCCGGAGATTCCTCCCAGAGTTATGCTTCCCTTTATGTACCTGTCTTTCGGATTATTTGCGTGGCTGTTTTCTCTGATAGCCTTAAACAGCCGCTTTCCAGTGATTTTTGGGGCCGTGGGAGTGGCAGCTGCGGTTCTCATAGGTGTGCCGAATATGAGGAACATTTACAGGGGCTACAGTGCCAATTACCAAATCCATAGGATCAATGACCGTCTCATACGGGAGAACGTACAGCGGATTCGCCAGGGAGAGGAAATTTCTTCTATTTCCCTTTATCAGAATGTAGATCCTTTGTGCAGCTGTGAAATGGTTTATAACGAGAACTTCAGCTACATGATTTACTGGATGGATGAGTATTACGATCTTCCCGATACAGTTGAGTTGAATTACGAACCGGTTACGGATTTTCCGAAGCTGATTCAGGAATATAAGTAGCAAAGGAGAATGACATGAGAAAGAAATTATCAGTAGTGGTATCCTGCTATAATGAAGAATTGGCCCTGCGGCAGTTTTATAAAGAAACCAGCCAGGTATTGAAAAGTCTTCCCTGGGATTACGAACTGATCTTTGTGAATGACGGAAGTCAAGATGGAAGTCTGGATATATTAAACCAGCTGGCAGATGAGGACGAAAGGGTAAAGGTAATTGCTTTTTCCAGAAACTTTGGCCATGAGGCCGCCATGATTGCCGGCCTGGATTACAGCAGCGGAGACGGTATCGTTTGTATGGATGCAGATCTGCAGCATCCGCCGGAATGTATTCCCTCCATTGTGGAAGCATTCCAGGAGGGATACCATGTAATTAATATGGTTCGAACAAAAAATGAATCTGCGGGAAAATTCAAAAATTTTGCTTCCTCCTCATTCTACCGCCTTATAAATGTTCTTTCTGATGTAAAATTTGAGCCTAACGCTTCAGACTTTTTTGGGATTTCCAGAAAGGCATCCAAAGTTTTAAAGGATCATTACAGAGAAAAAGTAAGATTTTTGAGAGGATATGTACAGAATATTGGATTTAAACGGAAGAATATAGAGTATGAAGCGCGTTCCAGAGTGGCGGGAGAAAGTAAATACAGTATTAAAAAGCTGATTACTTTTTCCGTCAATACCATTATGTGTTTTTCTAATCTGCCCCTGAAGCTGGGGATTTATGCCGGCGCCATTGCGGGAATATTAGGTCTGGCAGTTATGATTTATACCATATGGAGCTGGGCTCAGGTAGGAACTCCCAACGGCTATGCCACAATTACAGTGCTTATCTGTTTTATGTTTGCTGTTTTATTCCTCATTGTGGGAATCATCGGAAATTACATTGCGATTCTGTTTGCGGAGCTGAAGGATCGGCCTATTTATATTGTGGGAGAAACAAGAAATTTTAATGAGGAAGAAGAATGAGAAACAGCCAATAGAACGGATTCCCTCAATCATATTGGACAAAAAAACAAGGAGCAGAAAAACCAATCTGACAATGTTGGATCCGTTTTCTGCTCCTTATTCTTATTTCATTTGGGACATTCCACCTATCAACCAATGGATAGAACGGATTATCCTATTTTATAATCCAATCCCAGGACCAATTTCCTGTGTTTCCTGAGCCGGAGAAGTCTGCTGTGCCTGAGCGGAGCCTGTGGAAGAGGGCGCATCACTTGGAACCGCGATGTCTTCAGAAGAAGACTGATTTACGCTGCTGCCTGAATTTCCTGTCTGTCCGCTGTTATTTTCTGTAGACTGACTGCCTGTATCCTGAGCCGGCTGGGACTGTTCTCCGGTGGATTGTCCCTCTGTGTCAGGAACCTGTTCCTCTACTTTTGTACACACTCCGTTCTCGTCTGCTGTATATATGACACCGTCAAAGTCCAGAGTGGTGGACACCGCCATACGGCCGTCAGTGGTGTTTAAATAGTAAAGCTGTCCATTGATCTCAGTAAGTCCTGTAACCATGGCGCCGCTTTCGTTAAAGTAATACCAATAGCCATCTACCTGTCTCCAGCCTGTAGTCATTTTTCCGGAAGAGGTACTTAAATAGTACCAGGTTCCGTTCAAATCAAGCCAACCTGTCTGCATCTGTCCGTTGGAATTGAGATAATACCAGTTCCCGTCAGGATTAACCCAACCAGTGGCCATGGTATAATCACTGTTAAAGTAATACCAGGTATTGTCAAGAAGAAGCCATCCTGCAGCAGCGGCACCGCTGTCTGTCAGATAGTATTTGGAGTTATTCTCTTCATGCCAACCAGTAGCCATAGAACCGTCGTTGTGAAGAAAATATCGCTGTCCGTTGCTATCCAGCCATCCCGTAACCATTACGCCGGTATCCTGAAGGAAATACCATTTGCCGTTTACCTGTTTCCAGCCTCTTGCCATGGCGCCGGAATCCGTTTCCAGATAATAATATCCTTCCGGCTGTAAAAGCCAGCCTGTATCCATAACGCCCTCGGTATTCAGATGATAACGGGTTCCGTTAAGATCCAGCCAACCAGTAGCCATGGAACCGCTGTCATTAAAGAAATACCAGTTTGAGTTCATCAGCTGCCATCCGGTAACCATACGTCCTGTGGATTCCTCCAAATAATAGACAGCATCATTCTTTTCCAGCCAGCCTTTGGAGGACAGACCATTGGAGTCCATATAAAACCAGCCGGTTCCATCGTTGATCCAAGTATCTTTCTGAATCTCATAATTCTGATAGTAAAAGGTTTGTCCGTCAATGGTTCTCCAAAGATTAGCAGGAAGATAGGGGGTTAAATCCTCATACAGGAAGTCGATATCTACATTCCCGTTAATCCCGCCTACAGAGCCGCTGCTGGTAGCCTGCCACATAATGGGATCTGAATAGGTGTGCAGCTTTCCATAGCGCGCAACCCATACATCATAGTGCATCGTAGACAGATCAATTTTGTTGGCCAGCCAGTTATCGTTGGCATAAACAATTGGATAATAGCCGGCTTCTTCGATTTTTTCACAAAAGGCGTTAATTACCTCGCTGACCTGCTGCGGGGAGAGAGTACCCAGCGTCCCGCTGTCCTCCGCGTCAAAGGCAATGGGAAAGGAAATGGGATAATCTTTAACCAGGTTAAGAACAAAATCGGCCTCCTCCCTGGCCATCTCAGGTGTGGTGGCCAGAGAATAAATATAAGCGCCCACCTTAATTCCGGCCTCGCTGGCTCCCTGAACATTGGCATGGAAATAAGGATCTACGCTTCCTCTGGAGCGGGTGCCAATCATAACAAACTCCACATCATTGGCAGCAACCTGTTCCCAGTCAATATTTCCCTGCCAGCGGGAAACGTCAATTCCCCTGGCAATGGCATCGTATAGAATGGTTCCGTCGGGCATCTGATAGTAGCCGTCAACTTTTTCGTAATTAGCAGCATAAGCGGTAAATGCCGGATAAAGCCCTACAGAACCGCCGATTCCAAGAACGGCACAGAGAGCGGCCGCAGTAAGCCTGCAGGCCAGTCTTTTGTGTTTCAAAATATGTATCCTCCTTGCAGTCATCGTGTAAGATTAAGTTAGTTTCTGTTAAAGTATCAGCCTGGTCCCGTTGTCAGACCTGGCTGAAGTTCATAAACTCCGCTGTTAGAACCTCCTGGGGTACTGGAGCTGGAACTTCCGTTAGGACTGGTTCCGGTGATTACATTAGAGCTGGACCCTCCAGGTCCGGAGCTGGTGCCTGTACCGGAAGAACCGCCAGGTCCTACAGTAGAAACTTGGGAGCCGCCGCTGGCAGATCCTCCAGGGCCGGAAGTAATGGTACCCGGGGTGCTGGATGAATTTCCAGGGCTTGTAGTTCCTGTATTGGAAGAGCCGCCGGGCGTACTGGTATTGCTCTGCCATGCGCCGCTGGCATCAAAAGTATAATTTACTCCATCAATGGTTAGGGTAGTATTAGCTGCCATCTTACCAGTAGAAGGATCCAGATAATAATAGATTCCAGACAGCTGCAGCCATCCAGTCCGCATATGACCGGATTCATCAAAATAATAATAGCTGCCGTCAATTAATTTCCACCCGTGAGCCATCTTGCCGCTGGAAGGATCCATATAGTATTTGTAGGTTCCGTCACTGAGCCATCCCGTTAACATTCGTCCAAGGGTAGTATTGACATCTGTGTTAAGATAATAATACTCATTGTCAATCAGCTGCCATCCAGTCAGCATTTTGGCATCTGTTCCGAAGTAATACCAATTGCCGCCAACCTGGCCCCAGCCGATGACACATTTGCCGATATTCTCGCCGCTTTCTGTAAAATAGTACCAGCCGCCATCCATCTCCCGCCATCCGGTCGCCATGGACCCATCGCTTTTCATATAATAGTAGTCGCTGCCGATTTTCAGCCATCCCGTAACCATGACACCGGTGTCGTCCATGAGATAATAGTACTTTCCGTCTTTGTATATCCATTTGGTAGCCATGGCGCCGTTGGAATGGAAGTAGTACCAGTTAGAATCGATCTGCTTCCAGCCGGTGGTCATATAGCCTGTACTGAGATCAAGATAATAGTAGGTTCCGTCAGCAGTTTTTGCCCAGCCCTTTTGAACTGTACCATCTGTGTTAATATATTTCCATTGAGAACCTTCTGTAACCCATCCGGCAGCCCATGCAGGGAAAGCCGGGGCCAGTGTGGCAACCCCCACGAGACCGGCCAGACAAAATGCGGCCATTCTCTTCCCACATTTCATAGATTGTTCCTCCTCATTTTCAAGTTTATCATCAGTAATATGTTCTATTATACCACAGGTGCTATAGGGAGAAATAAAAAAATTATTACGATTTTAAATTCAATTCTTAATCTTTTAACATTCAATTTCACAGCACTTTTTGTAGTATTCTTTTGCGTAACGGTACATAATCAAAGTGTATTCTCCAAACTCATCACCCAAAGACGCTTTGTACACCGCCCACAAACTCCAGAGAAAACCGCCAAGGGCCATATAGGCGTAAACAGAAAATCTTTCCTCCGCTGTAGGCTTTTGCTCCAGGTAGATTTCCATTAGGCGGTCCGCCTGCTCTTTACTATAATAGGAATAGATAGCGCACATGGCTACATCAGCCAGAGGATCGCACATTCCCGCGTATTCCCAGTCAATCAGCCGTATGCTGCCGTCAGGGAGAACCAGAAAATTATCCACATTGTCATCCAGATGAGACAGAACCTTTGGATGATTCAGCTTGTCCAGTTTATCCATAAGTTCTGACATATGGGCGTAAACCTGAGGATAATCTTCAAAAAGAATATTTCCCTGGCTTTTACATAGCTTGGCGTAGAAATCAATTCTCTCCCGAAAATCAAAGGAATGCTCTACGGTCAATCCAGAATTGTGAAGTCTGCGAACCGCAGCCATACAAGCCTTCATGTCTTTTTCACTATCGGCCCGCGCGTTTCTCGCGCCATCGTAATATTTGGCAATTTTATAACCGTTTTCACCATTAAAGTAAATAATTGTCTCTGTCAGCTTTAAAGGGGCTACAGCGTCATAGGCGGCTTTTTCCTGGGATCTGTTAATGAGAAGCTCTGTTCCAGGACCTGGAATCCGACAAATATAATGAGTTCCATTGACTTTAAACAGAAAGGACTTATTTGTCATGCCGGACTTGAGACATCGTATTTCCGTAATTTCAGATTCAGGAACTTGAAATACCTGAGAGAGAAGTTCCATGGCCTGATTGTCAGAGTGATGCTGATATTTTACATCAAACTGCCTTAACTCTTCCAGATTTTCAAATTCATATACTTCATTCTCAGGACGCCGGTTAATATCAATAAGAATCTTTTCCCTGGCCTGAGGAAGATTGGGAAGACGGACAGCGGTCTCTCCTGAAAGCATTTCCTTTAAAACATTTTCCCAGTAAAACTGTTCTGTGCCTGGAAGATGATAGTAGGCCTCAAGCACAGGAAGAAACTGGTCAGAAAATTCCCTGGAGAAATAGGCGGGCCCATACATAACCCAACTGTCCTCACCGCCTACAGTAACCGATTGAATCTGTCCTTTCTTATTAAAATGAAGGCACCATTCAGAAGTTTGCCCTTTCATGAACGCAGAAGAATACCAAGCATCTCCTTCGTAATGGTGGTACATGTTATGGCGCAGCCAATTGTCGGAAGAGAGAAGGTACATATTTTTGCCTTTTAAAGTATCTTTTGCGTGATAAATGGTGGCCAGAGTATTTTTACAGGAATATTCCGGATTATAAAGCAGTTTTACCTGATATTTATCGATGAGATATTCAAACTTTTCTTTCAAATAGCCTACTGCAATGGTAATATCTGTAATTCCTGCTTCATGGAGTTGGCGAATTTGCCGCTCAATCATCCGCTCGCCAAAAACTTCTAAAAGTCCTTTTGGCGTTTCAAAGGTAAGAGGGACAAAACGGGAACCAAATCCAGCAGCAATAATCAGGGCGCCGTCTACCTGGTGTGAAAGAAGAAGTTCATCTCCTTTGGGGAGAAGATGATAAAGCCCGTTGTCGGACTGAGTGATCAGCTGAGACTGTATGGCATCTTTTACAAGGCCATTGACAGTTCCCAGAGACAGATTCAGTTCCTGAGCTAATTCTCGTTGAGTAACAGAGGGCCGTTCCATAACAGTACGGCATAGAATGAGATCACGATTCATGAAAAACACCTCCAGAAAAAACTTGAAACGGGTACAAAGAAGTCCTATTATATATAGAAGAAACTCATTCAGTACCCGCAGACTGGTCATTGACTTCGTTCAAAAATGATTATAATAAGAAATATATGAACATTATAACATAACGATAGAATAATACAACTGAAACCGGCGGAAAGATATTGGGAATTAGAAGTTTTTAATAGAGAGAAATGGTGCTGTATGATTTTTCATAGTTGTGTATTTATATAAATACAATCCAATGGAAAATTTGGCTTTTCGTAAAGATTATGTAAGAAAAAGCACAGATAAAATTTATAGCATTTTTAAGAGATGTGTATTATACTGTGGTTGTAACGAGGAAGGATCATAGTTCCTAGTGAAAATAAGCAAATAGTTACCAGCTTTTTCACAAAAAAAAGTTAAAAAAGCTATTGATAATTTTCAATATAGGAAGTATAATTACCTCGTAATACAATAGGAATTTCAAAAAGTATTTCAAAAAGAAAAAAGGAGAGTGCATTCATTATGAGAAAGCAGACAAAATTAGTTGCAGTTCTTTCTACTGCAGCAGTGTTAGCTATCGGCGCTTCCATGACCTCCTTCGCAGCTGAAGGCTGGGCTGAAGAGAACGGCACATGGGTATACTATGATAGAGATGGCTATCAGGTAACAGATCAGTGGGAGAGATCCGGTAACAACTGGTTCTATTTAAACAGCGACGGCGAAATGGCTACCGCTACTATCATCGAAGATGACGATGATTACTACTATGTAAACGAGTCTGGCGCAATGGTAACAAACCAGTGGGTACAGATTGAGAATGAAGATAGCTATGATGATGAGGATCCAGCCGCTTACTGGTACTACTTCCAGGCTAATGGTAAGGCATACAAGGCTCCTACAAGCGGAAAGACATCCTTCAAGACCATCAACGGCAAGAAATATGCTTTTGATGCAGAAGGAAGAATGCTTTACGGCTGGGTAAATACAGATTCTGAGCGTCAGACAGGTGATGATGCTTGGATGAACGGTACATACTTCCTTGGCGATGAGAACGACGGTGCACAGGCTAACGGCTGGGCATTAATCGATGTAGTTGATGAGGAGCAGGATGAGCCAGATCAGACCTACTACTTCTACTTTGATTCCAACGGTAAGAAGGTAGCAGCAAGCGATGCAAGCGAATTAAAGAGCAAGACCATCAACGGCTTAAAGTACAGCTTCAATGAGTACGGCAAGATGGTATCTGAGTGGGCTATGCCAAAGGCATCTGATTCTGCAGCTTCCATCAGCAGCTATCAGTACTTCAGCCTGCCAGAGCAGGGCTGGAGAGCTAAGGGCTGGTTCAACGTAGTTCCTGCAGAGGATGTAAACCAGAGTGCATACGATGATGAGTCCTCCAAGTGGTTCTATGCTGACAACAGCGGTGATTTAGCAAACAGCGAGATCAAGACCATCAACAGCAAGAAGTACGCTTTCAACGAGAAGGGCGAGATGTTAAGCGGTGTTCAGGTTCTGGCTATGTCCGGTAACTCCACTATCTTAGGTGCTACTAAGATTGATAATGCTGATAAGGTAGATTCCTTAAAGGCTGGTACTGTATCCTTCACAGGATATGATGGAAAGACATATTCCATGGCTGACAACGACAACGTATATGTATACTACTTCGGAGATGGATCTGACGGATCTATGAAGACAGGCAACCAGACAATTGATATTGATGGCGACGCTTATTCCTTCTCCTTCGATAAGACAGGTTCTGATAAGGGCCGTGGACTTAACGAGGCTGATGATACTCTGTATGTAAATGGTCTTAGAGTTAAGGCTGATTCCGATATGAGATATCAGGCTATGAAGAACGGTGAGGCTCTGGATAATCCAGCAGCTGGTATCGGCGATGACAGCGTTTACGTTGTAAATACTTCTGGTTCTATCATGAAGAATAAGAAGAACCTGAAGGATACAGACGATATGTACTACTGCACAGATAAGCAGGGTCATGTTGTAAACTACTCTGACGAGAAGTGCTCTGGTGACAACGAGTGTGCTTATCACAAAGCAAACTAATAGCGTAGTCTATTAATTCAGGCTGCTGTACTTTGTACAGCAGCCTTTTTAAAAAAGAGGTTCCGGACATATAGCCGGGACCTCTTTTTTTAAAAGGCTGCAAAAACTGGAAGTAGCTTTTCTGGAATGCTCCAAGGGAGGGGAAGATTTTCAAATATTTTATAGTTTGTATTTGCTTTAACAGCATCAGCCACATCATAGTACTCAGAATAATCTTCTTCTTCGCCTTCTGGGATGTTGGATGCAACTCCTAAATCAACAAGGAATTCCTCTATTGTTAAAAGATTCAGAGATGTGATATCGCCAGTTTCATCTTTGGTAATCTTAACTACAGAGTATTTATCCTCTCTGTCTGCTTTCTCATAATGAATGTACTTTCATTTTTCTTTTTGTTGCGACATTTGAAATTCCTAATTACATTACGAGATAATTATACTTTTAATAGTGAAAATTATAGTTTTGCGGGAAAAAATGCCAAAGAAAAAAGAGGGCAAAAGCACTAACAATGTGAAAAAACGATCTCTTGAATAAAAATACATTTTATTATGGGAAACGGAACGAAGGTTTGATAAGAAAATGTAAAAACTCAACTGGAAAGTATTATAAGAAATTCATAAAATCTTAAATAATATCCAGTGTTTTTCAGGATAGACTTGGTTGCGGGAAAGGAAGGAAAATGGTATACTGTGTAAGAATACTGATAGAAAGAGGAAAGGGATATGTCTAAGAAAGTCAGTGTAAGCAAGCATGTTGAATCTACTTATGGAGAAAAAATTATTGATATATTTGTATTCTTGGTATTATGTCTGTTTCCATTGGTGGTTACAGATTTTTACTTTAATATTCTGGTTACAAAATATTATTTCTATGTTGGCAGTGTACTGGTGCTGGCGGTTTTGCTTTTTTTTGATGCTTTGCTGGAACGAGAAAAGGTGGGGCAGTGGTTCTCTGCTTTTCAGTGGTCAAAGTTTCGAAAAAGCATTACAGTGACCGATGTTTCACTGCTTATTTTTTTGGTTGTAGCCGTGATTTCTACAGTATGTTCTGATTATGTGTATGAGTCATTCTGGGGAAATGAAGGAAGATATTCCGGTTTATTTCTTCTGTCTTTTTATGGGTTTGCTTATTACGCAGTCAGCAGATTTGGAACATTAAAGAGCTGGCATTTAGACGGTTTCCTCATTGCCAGTATTCTGGTATGTCTGTTTGGAATTACAGACTATTTTCAGCTTGATATTCTTGGATTTAAGAAAGAGATGGTAGAGTCACAGAAAGCGCTGTTTACTTCTACTCTTGGAAATATAAATACCTATACTGCCTTTGTCGGTATGGTAGGGGCTGCGGCCTCTGTTTTGTTTGCAATGGAGAAAAACAGAAAGAAACTAGTCTTTTATTATGCTGCTATGGTGGTAAGCCTGTTTGCTCTGATTATGGGAGTAAGCGACAATGCGTATCTGTCTTTGCTTGCGCTTCTTGGATTTTTGCCGCTGCTGTTGTTTAAGACCAGAGATGGAATGAAACGATACCTGATAATTGTTTCTACTGTTCTTACGGTGTTTCAGTGTATTTCCTGGATTAACCATGCTCTTCCGGAAATGGTTTTGGGAATTGACAGCGCTTTTAATCTGATCGCTGATAATGAACGGCTCATTTGGGGCGTTTTGGCTATGTGGGCTGTAACGGGAGTATTCTATGCATATGACTTTAAAACAGGACGAACAGGAGACCGAATTTATAAGGTGCCCCGTCTTGTTTGGCTGGGAATGTTAGCACTGGTGTTTGTGGCTGCAGCATATATGTGGGCTGATGTAAACCTTAGGGGAAATGCCAACGGATATGGTCCTTTAGGGACATATCTTCTTTTCAATGACGATTGGGGAACCCATAGAGGTTATATTTGGAGAAATGCTATGGAAAGTTTTTCCCAGTTTTCTCTGTTTAAAAAGATATTTGGTTTTGGACCGGATACATTTGCTATGATTTTGATGGATAAGACAGCTGATAATATATATGGGGAAATTTTTGACAATGCCCATAATGAGTATCTCCACTACCTTCTTACTGTGGGAGCAGCGGGACTGGCCGCTTATCTGATGTTTATTGGTTCATTTATTGTGCGGGCAGCTAAAAAGGCAGGAGAGAATAAGTTAGTGGCAGCTGCTGTGTTTGCTGTGATCTGCTACTGTGCTCAAGCAACGGTGAATTTGAATCTGCCCATTGCGACACCAGTTATGTGGATGTTTTTGATGCTGGCCGCTTCCGCTATAAAGAAACAGCGGGCAAAGTGATTGGGAAATGAAGGATTAAGGGATTGATTAAGAGACAATGGAAAAAAGGACAAATAACAGCCGTTTTGAGCAATATAAAAGAATTGTAAAATTCCTCAGTTCAGCTATTATTGTTGTGTTGGAACTGACCCTTTATGTATACGTCTGGATGAATTATTACAACGTAAATATGACAGTGGCTTTCTGGAGAAGAGGAAATTGGCTGGTAGCCGGAGAATACCTGGTGCTGCTGCTTTTGCTTCATCGCATGTACGGAGGGTTAAAAGTAGGAATTTATAAATACTGGAATCTGGTTTATTCTCACATGATATCTATTGTGGGAGTCAATGTGTTTTCTTATGTACAGGTTGTGTTGTTTGATAAGAAGATGCATAACCCTACAGCGCTGATTGTTATGACTTTTGTAGATCTGATTCTGGTTATGGTATGGGCCGGAGCCTTTAAGAAGTTGTATGTATTTCTTTTTCCAAAGAAAAGACTTCTTTTAGTGTACGGAAAGAAACCCATGTTTCATTTAATGAATCGGATTGGAACAAGAGAAGATAAGTATGAGATTGCCCTTACGGTTCCCATAAACTGCGGAATAGAAAAAATTGTAAAGCAGGCTGAAGATTATGACGGTGTGATTATCGGAGATATTGCAGCCAGAGCAAGAAACCAGCTGTTAAAGCTCTGTTATGAGAAGAATATCCGAAGCTATACAGTTCCAAAGATCAGCGACATTTTGCTGAGAAGTTCTGTGGAGCTTAATATTTTTGATTCTCCTCTTTATCTGTCCAGGAATATTGATGGATTGGCTTGGGATCAGAAGGTGGTTAAGAGAATCGAAGATGTTGTAATTGCGTTTATCTTATTGGTTCTTACCAGCCCGTTTTTCTTGTTTATTGCTATTGCTATAAAATGTACAGACAGAGGTCCGGTATTTTATATGCAGAATCGTCTGACAATCGGGGGAAAGGTTTTCCAGATTTATAAGTTCCGTACAATGATTGTGGATGCAGAAAAGAAAAGCGGTCCGGTAAAAGCGGGAGAAAGAGATCCCAGGATTCTTCCTGTTGGAAGATTTCTTCGGGCTACCAGATTGGATGAACTCCCCCAATTGATTAACATATTGAAGGGTGATATGAGTCTGGTAGGACCAAGACCGGAGAGACCGGAGCTGGCTAAAACCATTACAAAGCATATCCCGGAATTTCCCTACCGTCTGAAAGTCAAGGCAGGGCTGACTGGATATGCCCAGATACATGGAAGATACTGTACTACCAGTTATGATAAATTAAAATTGGATTTAACTTATATTAGAAACTATTCCATTCTGCTGGATTTAAAATTGATTTTAATGACGCCTAAGGTGCTGTTTATGAAGGAATCTACAGACGGCTTTGAAGAAGGAAAGTGGGAGGATCCCGCTTTAAAAAATTAATATTTAGACTTTACTTGGACAATGAATTTTGAGTTTTGGAAGATGGAAAGAGAGTGGTTTTCCATGAGACTGATTGCGTTATTCATGGAGAAATGCTATACTGTATGAGATGTTTTCTCTCGATGTAATGAAGGTGCAGAGAGGATAAGTAATCATGAATAAAATTAGAGATAACCCTGCCATTGAAACCCTTTTTTTTATGACCTACTTCCTGTTTCAATCTATAACATACAGGGAAGCGAGAAAAGTGGGAAAAATAGAGGAAGGAAAAAAAGGTTTTCTATCTGGTGAAAAAAAATATTTGAAGGATCTGAATATTGCGGTCATATGTGATGAATTAACTTATGTGAATTTTTCCAGAGAGTGTCATTTGTATGCCCTGACTCCAAATAACTGGAAGCAGGTATTGGAAGATTATCAGATAGATTTGTTCCTATGTGAATCGGCCTGGGAAGGAAGAAAAAGGGACCATCAATGCTGGAGGGGAAGAATTTATAAGAATCACTTTGTAAAGTTTGAGACAAGGAAGGTTCTGTTCGATATCCTTGACGCCTGCAGGAAAAGAAAGATTCCTACTGTTTTTTGGAACAAAGAAGATCCAACTTATTTTGGCAATCCTAGATATGATTTTGTAGATACAGCTCTTCACTTCCAGTACATTTTTACAACTGCACAGGAATGTGTAAAAAAGTATCAGGAGCTGGGTCACAAGCAGACGAATGTTTTAATGTTTGGTTTTTCTCCCGATTTTTATAATCCCAAGGGCAGCGGCATCAAGGAAAAGAAAGCTGTTTTTGCCGGCAGCTGGTTTGGAGAGGATAAAGGAAGATGCGCTATGGAAAGCGCATTGTTTGATAAAGTAATAAATGAAAATATTCCGCTGGAAATCTATGACAGGCAGTCAGGAAGCAGAAAAAAAAATCGGCAATATCCGCAAAAATATCAAAGGTTTGTGCACCAGGCTGTTGGTCAGGAAGCTTTGGGAGAAATTGTAAAGAAAAGTTTATATGCATTAAATATTAACACAGTTATGTGTTCTGAAACTATGTTTGCCAGACGGGTTTATGAACTTATGGCAAGTAATGTTTATATTATATCCGGTGCCTCTTCCGCTATGTCCAAATGGTTAAAAGGAAGATATTCACAGGTGGGGGATCCTTTACCCCATAACGTGGAAGAAATCTGCAGAGATAATGTAAATTATGTATTTCAAAACCATACAAATAAACAGAGATTAACTGATATGCTTAATAAAATAGGATATCCTGTAAAACAGGAGAAAATTTCTGTTGCTGTCTGCAGTTCTAAATACGATTATGGTTGCTATCAGGAAGGAAAGATTTCCGTTTATACGGTAAAATCAATGGATGAGATATCGACTGATTTTCAGTATTTTATTATATGGGAGAATGAGAAACTGCCGCAGCTTGAGAAGATGGCAGTGCATTTTGATTATTTGACAGAGGATTGTGGAGTGAGAATCAGTAAAAACCACTTCTATCAGACCGTGGAAGATGATGATAATGTTGGCGTCCTGTTTCCTGTGGGCATGCTAAAATTGATACATTCAGGAACTGCCGTCAAAACAAAAAAATATCAAATTTAAGTACGAAAAGGAGAAAAAAATGAAAATTTGTGTTGTTGGTTTAGGATATATTGGCCTGCCTACATCAGCTATGTTTGCAAGCCATGGATGTGAAGTCGTGGGAGTAGATGTGTCACAGCATGTTGTAGACACATTGAATGCTGGCCATATTCATATTGAAGAGCCGGGATTAGCCGATGTAATAAAAAAAGTGGTTTCAAATGGAAATTTCAGGGCATCTTTAAATCCGGAGAAGGCAGATGCTTTTATTATAGCAGTGCCTACACCTAACCTTGATGACGAATTTTTAAGCTGTGATTTGACTTATGTTTTAGAAGCAGCAAAAGAAATTATACCTTATGTTGAAAAGGGAAATACTGTTATTGTAGAATCTACAATTGCGCCCAGATCTACAGATGACTATGTAAAGCCTATTTTTGAAGAGGCTGGTTTTCAAATTGGAAAGGATCTTTACCTGGCACACTGTCCGGAAAGAGTACTGCCGGGCCAGATATTGTATGAGCTGAAGCATAATAACCGCATTATTGGAGGCATAACACCAGAATGCACGGAACATGCGGCAGATGTATATGGCATATTTGTAGAGGGAGAATTGATTAAGACAGAGGCGAAAACAGCAGAGCTGTCTAAATGCATGGAAAACACCTTTAGAGATGTGAATATTGCTTTGGCCAATGAGCTGGCAAAAATATGTTATCGGCTGGACATTAACTGTCTGGATGTGATTAATATGGCCAATAAGCATCCCCGTGTTAATATCCATCAGCCAGGTCCGGGTGTAGGTGGGCATTGTCTTGCTATTGATCCCTATTTTATCTGTGCGAAGGCGCCAGAGGAGGCTAAAATAATCCGTTTGAGCAGAGATACCAATAAAAGTATGCCTCAGTTTGTAGTTGAGAAAACAAAAATGTTGCTGGGGGCTGCGAGAAATCCTAAAATTGCCGCTTTCGGTGTAACTTATAAGGGAAATGTAGATGATGTGAGAGAAAGTCCGTCTATGGAGATCATCCATATGCTGAAAGCGGAAGGATATGAGATTGCAGTGTATGACCCTCATGTAAATAATCCGGAATATGTGGATTTGGATACTGCAGTAAAAGATGCCGATATTGCTTTGATTTTGACCGATCATAACGAGTACAAGAATATGGATTTGGCGGCCATTGCTGAAAAAATGAAAACACCTCAGATGTTTGACACAAGAAATATAATAAAAAATGCAGAAGGTACTGGCCTGACTGTAATTAATTACGGAAATTTATATCAGTTTAAGAAATAATCAAATCAGCCTAATTTTGGAGATAAAGAATCGTATATAGTATTTCCTTAATTAGGCTGATTTTAAATTTTTGAGAGGATAAATAAGTACATGTGGCAAAATATAAGAATAGTATTGATAGAAAATTATAAAAACCGATATCGTTTGTTGAGACTGGCTAACTACGAACTGAAGAAACAGAATACAGAAACAGTATTTGGCTTTCTGTGGAATTTTTTGAATCCTGCATTACAGATATTTGTTTATTGGTTTGTTTTTGCGATTGGCTTAAAAACTGCTGCGCCACAGGGGAAATATCCATATATTATTTGGATGATTGTAGGCATTATGCCTTGGTTTTATATAAGCACTGCCTTAACCACCACGATGACATCTATTCTTGCCTATGGAGGGATTTTGAAGAGAATGGCTTTTCCAATGGCAATTGTTCCTGTAAAATCAGTGCTATCTTCTCTTATTAGCCATTTATGGTCAATGCTTGTGGTTGTTGTTATTATTTTTGCTTCTGGCCATGGAATCAGCCGCCTTTGGATTCAAACCTTTTATTTTATGTTTTGCAGCGTAGCATTTTTGGTAGGATATGCTCTTTTTGCATCAGCGGTAAATATGGTGTTCAGAGACTTCCAGAAAATCATGAGTTCCGTAATCCGGCTTTTATTTTATATTACGCCCATTGTTTGGGTACAGGAAAATTTGCCGGAGAAACTGCAGTTCATTTTAAAGTTAAATCCGTTTGCTTATATTATTGATGGATACAGGGACAGCCTTTTATATGGCAGAGGTTTGAACTGGCATTGGAAACAGGGAATCTATTTTTGGATAGTTGCCATTCTTTTATTTATTATAGGCTGCAATGTCCATATGAAATTTCGCAAAAAATTCATTGATTTAATATAGGTATGGTGATGGAGATGAAAGATGAGATAGCAATTAAATGTACACATTTATATAAAAAATATCCTTTGTACACCGGAGATATGGAGCGGCTAAAGGGATTGCTACTGCCCCATTATAAGCCAAAGGAATTTGTTGCACTCCAGGATATTAATCTGGAATTTCGAAAAGGGGAGATTATTGGCATCATTGGGCTGAATGGTTCAGGGAAATCCACATTGGCAAGCATTATTTCAGGAATTACCTATCCGACAGAAGGGAAGATAGAAATTAACGGGGAAGTGAATATGCTGTCTGCCAACGCAGGTATGGAGAACAATCTGACAGGTATGGAAAATATAGATTATAAGTGCCTGCTCCTTGGTTTTACGCCAAAAGAAATTGATGAAATCAGAGATGACATTATAAAGTTTGCAGATATAGGAATTCATATTAATCAGCCGCTGAGAACCTATTCCAGCGGTATGCGTTCTAGATTGGGGTTTGCCATATCTGTTCACATGAATCCTGACATATTGATTATTGATGAGGCTTTATCTGTAGGAGATAATAGTTTTACCGATAAGTGTCTGAACAAAATGAATGAATTTAAAGAGAATGGGAAAACAATATTGTTTGTAAGCCACTCAGTAATGCAGATGCAGGGATTCTGCGATAAGGTGGTATGGCTGCATCAGGGAAAGCTGCTGGGAGAGGAAATACCGGAGAAAATATTAGTTCCTTATTGTGGATTCGCAAGGGAAATTAATGGTATGACGGCAGAGGAGAAAAGCAGGCTAAATCCTACGCTGCAGGAGTATCAGAAAAAGTATTTGTAAGGGAGAAGGACAATGGAAATAGAAAATGCCAGAATTAAAGCCTTAAGTGTAAAGGGATATTCTACAGATTATGTATTTCAGACAATAAAAGGTTCCGGGAATTATTATGAAAATACTATTTTAGAGAAATGGCTTCCCTATATAAAAGATGCTAAGATTATTTTGGATATTGGGGCAAATTTGGGGAACCACACATTATACTGGTCTCAAAATATGGATTATGAAAGGATTTATTCTTTCGAACCATTTACTCCTAATTTTGAAGTGTTACGGCAGAATGTTAAGGACAATGGATTAAAAAATATTGTGTTAGTTCATAAAGGAATTGGTGAAAAAAAGGGTTATACAAATATTCTTGAGTTTGATGAGTCTAATTATGGAGGAACAACTCTTGATGTTTCTGTAAATGGAGAAAAAGGAGAAATTGAAATCACTGACATTGATTCCTTTGCGGCGGAACAGAATATTGAAAGAATTGACTTTATAAAAATTGATACAGAGGGATATGAGCAAAAAGTGCTTCAGGGAATGGAAAAGACCTTAAACCAGTTTTCTCCTGATTTGTGGATAGAAGTCACGGCTTCATCTGTTCAGCCTATTGTTGAGAAGCTGCGCAGTTTAGGCTATGTGATTGCAGACATAGAAGGATTTAATCTTCTTTTTCTCAGTCAAAAAAGACACGGAGAATCCCTTGAGGAATACAGCTATATGTCTGCGCTGAAACAAATGTTTTTATATCTGAAAAAGACCAATGATTATTATGGCAACTATATGAAGACAAAGCAATGGCTGGAAGATGCAAATAGAAAGCTTAAACAAAGTGAGAACAACAGCCAAAATACAGATCTAAAGTATCATAAGGCCTTGGACGACTATGAGACGACCAAAAGATGGCTCTCAGACAGAAACAAAGAGCTGGAAAAAATAAAAAAGGATTTAGACGGATTAAGAGAGGTTAATAAGGCTATACAGGCAGAAAATGAAGGCTTAAAGGCAGAATATAAAGATTCTTTGATTGCTTCCTACAAAGATTATGATATGGCTTTGATGGTTATAGAAGAATTAAAGAGAAAGGTTCAGAATCAGGAAATACAAAATAAATATTTAAAAAATGAAAATGCCCAGTACAGAAAAAAGCTTTCAATGATTACTGATACAAAATGGGGACAGCTGGCTGTTAAGACTTATCGGATGCTGCAGAAGATAAAATCAAAGATTTTGAAGAAGTAGAGTTGTAGGGGAGATGGGATAACTATGAATTTTATAGATGAGAAATTAGAATATTTTAGGGAAAAACGAGATTCAATTCTGCAGAAATTAGTTGAAATGGGGATTGATCCGAAAAATCTGCAGACAGGACAGCAACAATTGTCTTATCAATTGGAGGGAATTCAATCATTAAAGGATTTAAAAGTAGCGTGTATCATGGACCGTTTTACTCTGGACAGTTACAGCCCGGAATGCCGTCTGCTGGAATTGACCCCGGATAATTGGAAAAATGAAATTGACGCCTTTCAGCCTGATTTGTTATTTATAGAGTCGGCGTGGGAGGGCAAGGACAAGCTATGGTATAAAAAAATTGCTAACGGCAGCAAGGAATATTTTGAACTGACCAGCTACTGCAGAGAGTGTAATATCCCCATTGTATTTTGGAATAAGGAAGATCCTATCTATACAGACGTGTTTATGCAGGCGGCGCAAATGGCTGATTTTGTGTTTACCACTGATATTGACTGCGTTAAAAAATATAAAGATACTTTAAAG
>DXFU01000073.1 GCA_019114305.1 Candidatus Hungatella pullicola
ACCCCTTAATTTTACCACAAATGGATGCTCTTTTTTCATTCACTTGATAGGTGAAAAGCAATATTCAGTTAAAATACAGTAACTATGTGGCTTTCAGCCACATTCGTGGCAAAGTCGTGAATAATTCAGGATTGATTATGTTTTGCGGAAACGGATTGCCCTGGCTCAGCAGATGATGTCTAAGGGGATACCGGCAGGTGAGGCGGCTGCAAAGGCAGGTTTCCATGATTATTCTGTTTTTTATAAAGAATACCGGAAAGTAATGGGCTGCTCCCCTTCTTCCCAGGCAAAGTCTGTATAGTCCAACTGCCGGGGAAAGGGCGCAGCCCATTTTCTTTTGCTGTCTTATTTTAGATTTCAGCGGGATTTCACTTCTTTCCAGCACTCATTGTAAAAGGCATCAATGTCATCGCCAAGATACTGGAATACCTTGTATTTAGGATAAGTCAGGGAATTCAGATCCGGGAAAAGAGCCTTATTGTTTTGAACATCCTCGTCCAACAGCTCCATAGCAGCTTTGTTGGGAGTGGCATAAGTAATGTACTCGAAGTTCATTTTGGCAATCTCAGGGCGGCATAGGAAATTAATCCATTTTTCCGCGTTTTCTTTGTTTCGGGCATTTTTGGGAATGACCCATGAGTCAATCCACATACAGCTGCCTTCATCCGGGAGAACATAATTTAAATTGTAATCCAGATTCTGTCTGGCCGCCTCCTCCTGAATGTAAAGCATTTCACCGGAATAGATTACCGCAATGGCAGCTTCTCCTCCAATCATTTTATCCCGAACTTGATCTACAACGTAAGCCTGAACCAGTGGTTTCTGCTGAATCAGCAGATCCCTGGCCTCCATAATTTCTTCCTTATTGGTGGAATTCATAGAGTATCCAAGGATTTTAAGCGCATTCATAAAAGCATCCCGGATACTGTCCTGCATGAGAATTTCACCTTCGTAAGCAGGATTCCACAGATCTGCCCATTTGGTGGGAGCGGGAAGTCCCAGCTGTTCTACCATTTTGTCATTGTAGAGAATTCCTACCGTTCCCCAGCAGTAGGGAACGGCATACTGATTTTCTGGATCAAACTGCTGTGACATTTCAAGAAATTTAGGATCAATATTGGCAATATTGGGAATGTTGTCATAGTTGAGTTCCTGGAGAAGACCGTTTTCTGCCATACGCTGAATCATGTAGTCGGAAGGACATACAACATCGTACTGAACGCCGCCTGCTTCAATAACCGGATACATCTCTTCATTGGTTTCAAACATATCGTAAATGACATCAATTCCTGTCTCCTCTTCAAATAGTTCAATGACTTTCTCGTCAATGTATTCTCCCCAGTTATAGACATATAGTTCATTAGTAGACTGAGAAGTGCTGTGTCTGTAAGCGGTAAAGACTACCAGAGCTACAACTGCGAAGGAGCAAAGAACAAGGAGTCCTTTCTTAAAGCCAGCTCCTCCTAACCCTTTTTTTCTCACGCTGTCTGTGTTTGTTCCTTCTGTCTTTTCAGGGGCGAAATTTGTAATAAGCAGAAGAATCAGTACTGTAAGAAAGATCACTGTGGACAGCGCATACATAGAAGGATTGATGCCTTTTCTTACCTCGCTGTAAATAAGGGTGGAGAGCGTATTGATTCCCGCGCCTTTTGTAAAGTGGGTGATAATGAAATCATCCAGGGACATGGTAAAGGCCATAAGAAAGCCGCTGAGCACACCAGGAAGAATATCGGGAAATACCACTTTAAAAAATGCCTGAATAGGACTGGCGCCCAGATCAAGGGCTGCTTCGTAAGTATAGCGATTTGTCTGCTTTACTTTGGGCATAACGCTTAGGATGACATAAGGAATACAGAAGGTTATGTGTGACAGCAGTATGGTTTTAAAGCCAAGGGAAATTCCAAAGGCAATAAAAGTAAGCATCAGAGAGATTCCGGTTACAATCTCTGAATTTAACATGGGAATATTATTTAATCCCATAGCCAGTGATTTCGGCAGCTTTTTCATGCTGTTGATGCCTATGGCGGCCATGGTGCCAATGACAGTAGCTGCCAATGCTGAAATAAGGGCAATGACAAGGGTATTGTAAAGGGCATCCATAATGGGAGCGCTTTCAAACATTTCAACATACCATTTGCCGGTAAAACCACCCCATAAAGTCCTTGATTTGGAATTGTTAAAGGAAAGAACCATCATAGTAATTATGGGGGCATACAAAAAAATAAGTATGAAAACCAGGTAAAAATCCTGAATAAATTTTTTGAGTTTTCCGCTTTTCATCAAAATACTGCTCCTTCCCCGCTTTTATCATATTTGGCAATGAGAGCCATGCTGATCAGAATAAACAGCATAAGTACAAGGGAGAGTCCGGAACCCAGATTCCAGTTGCTTCCTTTGGTAAATTCCTGCTCAATAACATTGCCGATCAGCAGGATTTTACTGCCTCCCAGCAGGTTGGAAATTACAAAGGTAGTGAGAGCGGGAACAAAAACCATGGTTATTCCGCTGATTATGCCAGGAAGACTTAATGGAATCCAGATTTTTATAAGAGTCTGAAATTCGTTGGCTCCCAGATCTTTGGCAGCATTAATGGTGTTATCGTCTATTTTAATCAGAACATTGTAAATAGGCAGAACCATGAAGGGAAGGAAATTGTAAACCATTCCCAGAATAATAGCCCATGGAGTGTTGATAATGGCAATTTCAGGAAGGTGAAGGGCAGAGAGAATTCCGTTGATGACACCGCTTTTTTCCAGAAGGGTCTGCCAGGCCATTGTTCTCAAAAGAAAATTCATCCACATGGGAAGGATAAAAATAAATACAATAAAACTTCCTGCCTTTACCCCTTTTTTTCTCAGAATCATAGCCAGGGGGTAGGCCAGCAGCAGACAGATTATGGTACTGACCAGGGAAAGCCCCAGGGAAAGGAACAATGCCTTTGCGTGTTCTGCTGTGGCAATGGCTGTAATATTTGACAATGTAAAAGCTCCTGTTTTGTCTGTAAGACCGTAATAAAAAATCATCAGCAGAGGAATTACTGTGAAGCCGATCATCCAGACAATACAAGGCAGGGCAAAGTATTTTTTTGACAGTCTATTCATTAACTCCTACGGCCTCCTCATCTTCAGAAGCTGGCTTATTCATAATCTGGATGTCAAAAGGATCCACATGGATGCCAACTTTTTTTCCAACTGGGAACAGGTCTGTGCTGTGAACCAGCCATTCATAACCGTCAGGAGTTGTAACTTCCATTTCATAGTGAACACCTTTGAAGATCAGATGTGTCACTATTCCCTGGAGGGTTCCGGCCTCAGGCTCAACCAGATCAATATCTTCCGGACGTATTACAACATCTACCGGTTTATTGCAGCCAAAGCCTTTGTCTACACAGGCGAATCTGGCTCCGAAAATTTCTACCAGCTCGTCCTGAATCATAATCCCGTCTACAATATTGCTTTCCCCGATAAAATCAGCTACAAAAGCGTTCTCTGGTTCGTTGTAAATCTGTTCCGGTGTGCCCATCTGCTGGATATAACCCTGATTCATTACCACAATGGTATCCGACATAGTCAGAGCTTCTTCCTGATCATGAGTAACATAGATGAATGTGATTCCCAGCTCGTTTTTCAGACGGATGAGTTCATACTGCATATCCTGGCGCAGCTTTAAGTCAAGGGCACCCAAAGGCTCGTCCAAGAGAAGTACTTTAGGTTCATTGACAATGGCCCTGGCAATGGCGATTCGCTGCTGCTGTCCCCCGCTTAGGGAGTCTACAGATCTGTTCTCAAAGCCTTCCAGATTTACCAGCTTTAACGCGTACTTGATTTTATCGTTAATATAGCTTTTGGATTTTCCCTTTATTTTCAGACCAAAAGCTATATTTTCACCGATATTCATATGGGGAAAAAGAGCATATTTCTGAAACACAGTGTTCAGCTGGCGCTTATTGGGAGGAAGATAAGTAATATTTTCACCTCCAAAGATTACTTTTCCCGTATCTGGAGTTTCAAAGCCTCCGATAATCCGAAGCGTCGTAGTCTTTCCACAGCCGCTGGGGCCAAGGAGAGTGACAAATGTATTTTCTTTAACGGAAAGGTTCAGATCATCTAAAATTTTCATGTTGTCAAAACTTTTGCTGATGCTGACCAGATCAATTAATGGCTGATTCATGGTATTCCTCCTGTGTTTAAGTACAAAATAATTTTATCAGAAACTGGGCGGTGAGCTGACCCATAAAATCACCGCTCCTGTGGGACTTGTTAAGTAGTGAGTTCTGTCGCTGATATAATAAAAAGATTCGCCTTTTTTTGCTTTATGCAGCCGTTTTCCCAGATGAATCACCACAGTACCCTGAAGTACATATCCGAATTCTTCTCCCTCGTGGGGAGTATCCGGATAGGTGGAGCCTCCTGCTTTCAAAATGAGGAGAATGGGTTCCATCTTGTTTTTCTGGGCGTTGGGAATAATCCACTGGATATGGTTGTTAAGTTCAGGATCTGTTTTTTCAAAATAATCCTGTTTTCCAAAGACAATAGGCTCTTCCTGCTCTTCACTGAAAAATTCTCCGATAGTTGTTCCAAGACATTGGAGAATGTCCACAAGAGTGGCGATGGAGGGAGAGGTAAGGTTTCTTTCTACTTGTGAGATAAAGCCTTTGGAAAGTTCGGCGCGGTCAGCCAGCTCTTCCTGGGTAAGACCTTTTAATATCCGCAGCTCCTTTAATTTTTCTCCAATTTTCATCTGCGCTCTCCTCTGTAATTCTAAGGCTAAAGTTTAGTAATAATAAACACAAACCTGTTATATTATACGCATATTTAAATGAGAGTCAATAGTTTTTTGTTGAATTTTGAAGAAATATGGCATAGACTCAGTGTGAGGAGAAAATTTATTTTCCAAATGCAAAGATATGATATAATTAAGAAGTGTATTTGACCGGGGTTCCGGTCTGAAGAGAATGACAATAGGGAGTAAGAATCAGATGAAAGAGAATGCTTATAACAATCCGGGTTTTTTTGAGAAATACAGCAAAATGGCCCGGTCAGTAAAAGGGCTGGAAGGAGCGGGAGAGTGGCATGAGCTGAAAAAACTGCTTCCGGATTTTAATGACAGAAGAGTACTGGATTTGGGATGCGGCTATGGCTGGCACTGTGCTTACGCTTCTGACCATGGAGCCAAGACCGTAACGGGGGTGGATTTGTCTTCCAGAATGCTTCAGGAGGCAGCAAGAAGAAACAAAAGAGAAAATATAACATATATTCAAAGCGCTATGGAGGAATTTCAAACAGAGGCTCGATCCATGGACGCAGTAATCAGTTCTCTGGCATTTCATTATGTTGAAAATTTCACGGAACTGACGGAAAAAATTTATGACTGGCTGGTGCCGGGCGGAAGCTTTGTCTTTTCTGTGGAGCATCCGGTTTTCACGGCTTATGGAAGCCAGGACTGGTATTACGGAACGGACGGAGAAATTCTTCACTTTCCAGTGGATCATTACTACTATGAGGGAAAAAGGGAAGCAGCCTTTCTTGGAGAGAAAGTGATAAAGTATCACCGCACACTTACCACTTATGTGGAGACACTTTTGAAAACAGGATTTTCTCTTAAGGCTCTTGTGGAGCCCATGCCGCCGGAAAGTATGATGGATCTTCCGGGAATGAAGGATGAGTTGAGGCGTCCTATGATGCTTTTGATTGCGGCAGAAAAAGGCTAGAGTCAGCTGCGAAGCTGTTTTGCCATATAATAATTGGTCAGAGCAATTCCCTGTAAAACAGCCTGATTTTCTTTGATTGTTACATAATTTCTTTTTTCAAAAAAAGGTTTGGCTGTAATAGAGGCATGCACGGTTATTTCATGTACGCCAAGAGATGATCCGTATGCCTCCAGGTGATCACAGATAGCAGATGCCACTTTGTGATTCTGCCAGTCTTTGTGGACAAATAGATGATCCAGATAGCCTGTGGTGTCCATGTTTCCGTAACCTACGATCTGACCTTCCCGTACCGCCACTAAGGTGTAGAGCCGGGAAAAAAACTCAGGCTGTCTTAAAAATTTTTGGCAAGCTTGGCTCCAGACCTGTATTTGCTGTGGAGAATAATCTTTCTTATTAATCTCCCGGACTGTAGTCTCAAATAGATTTACAATAGGGATCAGATCTTCTGATTGATAGGGACGAATTGTAATTTCCATGATTTTTCCTCCTGTTAGTGTATGATTAAACGGAAAGGAACGGGATTTCAGCTGGACAAAAAAATTTTTTTAAAGTACAATAAAACCGTTTCAAAAAACTAATTGATTTATGCCGCGTATATTTGCGGCGGAATGGAGATGTACATGAAGTTTACGTATCCGGCTGTGTTCCGCCAGGATAACGCTGGAAGGTTCCATGCGTTTTTTCCTGATCTTGAAGGCTGTGTAGCCGAAGGAGATACCTTTGAGGAAGCGTTTGAAAAAGCAAAGGAGGCAGAGGAAACCTGGATTCAGGTAGAGTTGGAGGATACCTGGGAGCTTCCGCCAATTACTCATATAGAGGATCTGAACCAGGAAAAAGGAGATATTATACGCCAGATTGCTGTAAGAATCAAACTGGTAGATGATTATGATTCATAAAGAGAAAGGATCTGAACGGTTTCCATAGCCGGCGGATCCTTTTTTATTTATCCTGCTCATTAATATGTACCATGGCCAACTCAAGGATTATGCGGATATGATCGTCACTGAGGGAATAAAAAACCTGTCTTCCCTCCCTTCGGCACTGAACCAATTTGGACAGTCTAAGGATTTTCAGCTGGTGTGAAACCGCGGATTTTGTCATATTTAAAAGGACAGCCAGATCCCCTACACACATTTCACTGTTGTCAAGAGCCCAGAGAATCTGGATTCTGGTATTGTCTCCAATTACACGAAAAAAGTCAGACAGATGAAAAAGCGATGGCTGGGGAGGCATTTTCTCACGGACAGAGAGAATCAGCTCCTCATGCCAAGGTATGCAGTCAGTTTTTTTGGAATTCAATGTCATATTTCCCCCCGATTTATCATATAGTATTTTCATTATAAGGGAAGCAGAAGGTTTGTCAATAAGGGACAGGAAAAAGAAATAATTGACATCGAAGATGGAAAATTTTATAATACTGACATAAGTTGAACAATTGTTCAATAATAGAATTGAAAAGGAGTGACTGAATATGCTGGAGGAAGCAGCAATGATACAATTTTTGAAACGGTTTGATGAGAATCCGTTTCTGGTAAAGATAAAAGGCAAGGAGTATAAAATTGGAGAAGGAGAGCCTTCCTTCACAGTTAATTTTAAGAAAGTGATTCCTCTTAATGACCTGGTAACAAGTACATCCATAGCGCTTGGAGAAGCTTATATGGATGGAGATCTGGAAATAGAAGGGAATTTGTATCAGGCCCTGGATCATTTTCTGGGGCAGATGGGAAAATTTTCTACTGATGAAAATGTTCTCAAAAAGCTGATTTTTACATCTACATCTAAGAAAAATCAGCAGAAAGAGGTCTCCAGCCATTATGATCTGGGAAATGATTTCTATAAGCTGTGGCTGGATGAAACCATGAGCTATTCCTGCGGATATTTTAAGAATGAAAATGATACGCTATATGACGCCCAGGTCAATAAAGTAGATTACATTTTGAAAAAGCTGTGGCTGAAAGAAGGAATGACTCTTTTGGACATTGGATGCGGCTGGGGGTTCCTTCTTATTGAGGCGGCAAAAAAATACAAAATAAAGGGAACGGGGATCACTCTCAGCAAAGAGCAGTATAAGGAATTTAAAGAAAGAATTGTCAAAGAAGGTCTGGAGGATTATCTGACAGTAGAATTAATGGATTACAGAGACCTTCCAAAGAGCGGGCTAAAATTTGACCGCGTAGTCAGTGTAGGGATGGTTGAGCATGTGGGCCGTGACAACTATCAGTTGTTTATAGACTGCGTGGACAAGGTTTTAAAGGAAGGAGGCGTCTTCCTTCTCCACTTTATTAGCGCTTTGAAAGAGCATCCGGGAGATGCTTGGATTAAGAAGTATATTTTCCCGGGAGGAACGGTACCCAGCCTTAGGGAAATGATTTCTGCCATGGCCGAGGATAATTTCCATGTAACAGATGTAGAGAATCTGAGACTTCATTACAACAAAACGTTGTTGTGCTGGGAGAAAAATTACAAAGAACATCTGGATGAGGCAGCAAAAATGTTCGATGAAAGATTTATTCGCATGTGGGATCTGTATCTTTCTGCCTGTGCGGCTACCTTCCATAATGGAATTATTGATATTCACCAGGTCGTAACAACTAAAGGCATTAACAATGAACTTCCAATGGTAAGATGGTATTAATTTTATTAATTAAAAAAATATCTGTATTTTCTGAAAAAACTGCATTGTTATTTTCATTTCCTGTGCTTATAATAAATTCAGACCCTAAAATTAAGGAGGATAATAATATGGCAGTTTTAGTTACCGGAGGTGCAGGCTATATCGGCAGCCATACCTGTGTAGAACTTTTGAATGCGGGATATCAGGTTGTTGTTGTAGATAATCTCTGCAATTCCTGTAAAGAATCTCTGGAAAGAGTAAAGGAAATTACAGGTAAAGATTTGAAGTTTTATGAGGCCGATCTTTTAGACAGAGACGCATTGGAGAAGATTTTTACAGAAGAATCCATTGATTCCTGTATTCATTTTGCAGGGCTTAAGGCAGTTGGAGAGTCTGTGTACAAGCCGTTGGAATACTATCATAATAACATTACGGGAACTCTGGTTCTCTGTGACGTTATGAGAAATCACGGCGTGAAGAATATTGTGTTCAGTTCTTCCGCCACAGTTTACGGAGATCCTGCTTTTGTGCCCATTACGGAAGAGTGTCCGAAAGGTCAGATTACCAATCCTTACGGCCGTACGAAGGGAATGCTGGAACAGATCCTTACAGACCTTCATACAGCAGATCCGGAATGGAAGGTTATGCTTCTCCGGTATTTCAATCCCATTGGTGCCCATAAATCTGGAAGAATCGGTGAAAATCCAAAGGGAATTCCCAATAACCTTCTTCCCTATATTACACAGGTAGCGGTAGGAAAACTGGAGTGTCTGGGCGTGTTTGGCAATGATTACGACACACCTGACGGAACCTGTGTGCGGGATTATATTCATGTAGTTGATCTGGCAGACGGCCATGTAAAGGCTCTTAATAAGATGAAAGAGAATGAAGGCGGAGTTTGGATTTACAATCTGGGAACAGGAACAGGATACAGTGTTCTTGATGTGATTCAGGCATTTGAAAAGGCAAATGATTTGAAAATTCCATATACGTTTCAGCCTAGAAGAGCCGGGGATGTTCCTCAGTGTTACGCGGATCCTGCCAAGGCAGAAAGAGAGCTGGGCTGGAAGGCAGAGAGAAACCTTATGGATATGTGCAGGGATTCCTGGAACTGGCAGAAGAACAATCCCAACGGATATGAAGAGTAAAATGAATCTGATAAAGCAAAGGTTAGTCATGTAGGCGGATGAGCCGCAGTTTGATCCGAAAGTCAAACTGCGGCTTTTTGTGTCTGCCCTTGATTTCTGTTAATAGATGTGCTATGATTAGTTAGAACATATGTTCGAGTAGATAAGAAAGGAAGAAACCATATGCTGATACAGGAGGAACTGAATATACAGGAAAAATTAAAGATTCTTTCTGATGCGGCAAAGTATGACGCGGCCTGTACTTCCAGCGGTGTTTCCAGAGCAGGTAAGGGAAGCGGGATGGGTAATACGTCTGTGGCTGGAATCTGTCACAGCTTTTCGGCAGATGGCAGATGTATTTCTCTTTTGAAGATTTTGTTTACTAATCAGTGTATTTACGACTGTAAATATTGTATTAACCGTTGTTCTAATGATGTAGTCCGAACTTCATTTACGCCGGAGGAAGTATGCTCGCTTACCATGGAATTTTACAGACGGAATTATATTGAGGGGCTGTTTCTCAGCTCTGGGGTTCTTTACAGCCCTGATTATACCATGGAGCTTCTCTATCGCACAGTGAAACGGCTCAGGCAGGTTTGCCGCTTTCATGGTTACATTCACGTGAAGGCGATTCCGGGAGCAGATCCGGGGCTTATTGAGAAAACGGGATTTTTTGCGGACAGAATGAGTGTAAATTTGGAACTGCCCACAGCGGAAGGATTGAAAAAACTGGCTCCGGGCAAGACCAGACAAAAGATTCTTGCCCCAATGAGGCAGATCCAGAACAAGATTCAGCAGAATCGCTATGAGATTATGGAGTATAAGGCCTCTCCGGCTTTTGTGCCTGCGGGGCAAAGTACGCAGATGATTGTGGGGGCTACGCCGGAGAATGATTATGAAATGATGACAATTGCCCAGGCTCTCTACGAGAATTTTGGATTGAAACGGGTATTTTACTCCGCTTATGTTCCGGTGAACCATGACAGCAGTTTGCCCGCCCTGCCCGGAGGTCCGCCTCTTTTGCGGGAGCATCGCCTGTATCAGGCGGATTGGCTCCTTCGGTTCTATGGATTCCGCGCCGAGGAGCTTTTGTCTCAGGAGCAGCCTAATTTTAATATATTTCTTGATCCGAAGTGTGATTGGGCTGTACGCCATCTGGACAAGTTTCCTGTTGAGGTAAATACAGCAGATTATTACACCCTTTTAAGAGTACCTGGAATGGGTGTAAAATCAGTGAGACGGATTCTGGCTGCCAGAAGGAAAGGAACTTTGGATTTTCAGGCGTTGAAGAAAATGGGAGTGGTGTTAAAAAGAGCGATGTATTTTATTACTTGTTCAGGGAGGATGATGAATTCCGTAAGATATGAGGAGAATTTCATTGCCAGGAATCTGATCAGTGAGGAGAAAAAGAAAGCCTGGGAAATTGGTCACAGGGACTCTTATCGTCAGCTTTCCCTGTTTGATGATATGAATTTGAATCCTGCTCCTTCCCAGTCAGACAGTTATTCCACCATTACAGGGAGTATGTAAAATATGAAGAA